>DASRLC010000299.1:0-5954 GCA_035648655.1 Polyangia bacterium | reverse complement strand
TGTACGGATAGCCGCCATCACCGACCCAGTCGCGCAGCCCCTCGGCGAGATTGAGGTGGTAGAGGAAGCCCTGCGAGCGCAGCGCCTCGAAGTTCTTGGTGCCCGGGTAGAACTTGCCCCACACCGAGATCATGAGATGGGCGTGCCGGTCGTGGATGTCGTGGATCCACTTGTCCGGATTGGGGAATCGGAGCGGGTCGAACTCGTGCGAGCCCCAGCTGTCTTCCTTCCAGTAGAACCAGTCCTGCACGATGTTGTCGAAGGGGATGCCGCGCGAGCGGAAACCGTCGACGACGTCGAGGCTCTGTTGAGAGGTCTCGTAGCGCTGCCGGCTCTGCCACAGGCCCAAGGCCCAGCGCGGGATCATCGGCGCCTGACCGGTCACGCGGCGGTACCCGGCGACGACCTTGTCGATGTCGGGACCGTAAACGAAGGTGTAGTCTATACCGTCGCCGGCCTCCGACCACAGCGAGGTCGACGGCGGAGCCGCGGTCGGCCCCGGCGGTTTCCAGAGGAGCTGCACCGTCTCCATGTTCTGATCCTTGCTCCACTCGAGCCGGATCTTGTGCCGGCGCTTGCCCTCGAGCCGGACCTTGGCCACGTCCTTCCACGGCAGCCAGCCCTGGCGCCAGTGGTTGATGACCAGACGGTCGTCGATCCAGAGCTTGATGCCGCTGTTCGAGAAGGTCTGGAACGTGTAATCGCCGGTGACTTCGGGCTCGATCTCGCCGGCCCAGCGCACGCTGGCGTTGCCTTCGGGCAGGCCGGCGTAGATGAGCTGATTGGGCTTCTTCTCTTTGCTCGATAGGGCGATGTCGATGATGCGGTCGACGCGCTCGCCGACCAGGTGCTTGAAATCGGCGCCGCTGTAATACGATCCGGTGAGGCCGCCGCGTTTGCCGTGGGCGTCGAAGAGTCGCTCGGCCGGGATGGGTGCCAGCGCGCGCAGATCTCCGAAGCGCGTGAACGAGGTGTTGTCCCACAGGATGCCCCAGCCGCGGCTGGAGACCAGGAAGGGGACGACCAAGGTTCCGTTGTGCTGCCAGAGATCGAGGTCGTATCCCTTCAGGTTGAGGAGCCCGAGCTGGTTCTCGCCGAGGCCGTAAAGCGCCTCGTCGCCGTGTGGGACCCATTCCTGCCGCACGTGCTGCGTGTTCTCGCCCATCACGATGTCCGGCATGATGGTCCGGCCGCCTTCTTTTTCTTCCAGGATTGGCACGCCAGTTGGATCGAGGAACGCGACGCGACCGGTGCCGAGATCGATCCGGACGTGCAGCTTGGAGGTGGCCAGCGTCGCCGTGCCGGCGTCCTCGGTCAGGTCCCACTTCGCGCCGTCGCAGCGCCTGGGCGCCGCCGCCAAGCTCTTGCGGGCAAAGAACGCCTTGTCCTTGGCGTAGGCCACCCGCACCACGTCGCTCGCGCAGACCTCCAGCTCGAGGAAGCCGTCGCCGACATGAACGACCACGCCGTCGGAGACCCGCTGGACGTCGGCTTTGGCGGCAGCCGAGGCACCGTGGCCTGGGGCGCGGGGCGCCGCGATGGCCGCGCCGGCCATGAGCAGCATGGGAACGTTCACGAGTCGATGCACGGGACCTCCTCGAAGGGGGGCCGCGATATTTCCACGATGGGGTGGGGCTGGCTAGCCCAACTTCCATATATTCCACGCGCGCGCCGCGGCGAGGCAAGGGTACACTCCGCGCGAATGAATTCCCGCCTCCCGCCCGTGGTCCTGATCGCGTCGATTGCTTCGGCGCTGCCGGCCGGTTGCCTGCATCCGCCTGCGCCGCAACTGGCCAGCAACTATCGCCCCGGTCCGGGGGGCAAGCCGCTGCAGGAGCTGCAGCGCGACTTCGTCGACCTGCGCTTCGGCATGTTCCTGCACTTCGGGATCCTCACGTACACCGGCTCGTGGTCGCAGCCGAACCTGGACATCAAGCAGTTCAATCCGACCAAGCTCGACCCCGGGCAGTGGGCCGACGCCGCGGTGGCCGCCCACATGAAGTACGGCGTGCTCACCACCAAGCACCACGACGGCTTCGCGCTTTGGCCGAGCCACGCCAGCGACTTCAACGTCGGCCACATCCCCTGGCGCAATGGCAAGGGCGATGTCGTGCGCGAGTACGTCGACGCCTTCCGCAGCCGCGGCCTCCGGCCCGGTTTCTACTATTCGATCTGGGACACCACCGAAGAGGTCGCGGCCGGGAACCTCACGCCGGAGAAGCTGGCGTACGTCAAGACGCAACTCACCGAGTTGCTCACCAACTACGGCCCGATCCCGATTCTGATCGTCGACGGCTGGTCGTGGCAGATGGGCCACAACGCCATGGCTTATCAGGAGATCCGCGGCCTCGTGAAGTCGCTGCAACCGAATTGCTTGCTGACCGATCACGCGCACCTGGCCGACCCGTGGGACATGGACATCGTCAACTTCGAAGAGCCGAGGGGCGGGTGGGCGCCGGCCGGCAATACTTACCCGGCCCAGCAAGAACAGAAGGTGAACGCCACCGGCGGCAACGATTGGTTCTGGGCGCCCGACATCGGCGGCCTGATGACGGTCGGCGACATCGTCGACAAGCACCTCGAGGATCTGGAGCCGAAGTGGACCAACTTCCTGCTCAACTGCCCGCCCAACCGCGACGGTAAGTTAGATCCAGCGATCGTCAAGCTGCTGCACGACGTGGGCGTGGCCTGGACGCCCAACGCCGCCCGTCCTCCGCTGCCGGTCCAGCCCCTGCAGAACGAATATCCTTACACGCCCGTTTCGGCGACGGCCACCAGCGGCGATGCCTTCGCGGCGATCGACGGCAAGAACGACACCGACTTCATCAGCATGTGGGAGCCGAGCGGGGCGCTGCCACAGGCGATCACGCTGGATCTCGGCCGCGTGCAACCGGACGTGGGTTGGCTGGGCGTCGTGCCGCGGTATCACCACGAGCAGAGCAGCCGGGACGGCAACGTCACGTCGTACCGGATCCTCACCAGCGTCGATGGCCGCAGCTTCGGCGAAGCCAGCGCAGGGACCTGGCCGGCCGACGGCCGGATGAAGGTCGGCACCTTCGGCCCGGCGCCGGCCCGTTACGTTCGGTTCGAGATCCGGGCTGCCAACGGCGACCCCGCGGTCACCGAGATTACCGTCGGCGCCCGACCGTAGGAGATCATCCATGCGCAATCCCAGAACAACCTCGCTCCGCCATCTCATCGGCCTCGTCGGTCTGCTGGCGTGCCCCGCGATCGCACGTGCCACGGAACACCGACTGCCCCGGTTGGTGCACAAAGACGGCCGGTACGCCTTGTTGGTCGACGGCGCGCCGTATCTGGTGCTGGGCGCGCAGGTGAATAATTCCAGCGCCTGGCCGGCCGTGCTGCCGCAGGTGTGGCCGGCGATCAAGGCCATCCACGCCAACACCGTCGAGATGCCCGTTTACTGGGAGCAATTCGAGCCCAACCCAGGCGCGTTCGACTATTCGGTCGTGGATACCCTCGTTGCGCAATCCCGCCAGAACGACGTTCGGCTGATCTTGCTGTGGTTCGCGACCTGGAAAAACAACGGACCGGCCTACGTGCCGCTCTGGCTCAGGCAGGACCCCCAGCGGTTTGCGCGGATGCTCACCGCCGACGGGCGCCCCATCGGGTCGATCTCGCCGTTCGCGAGCGGGATGCTGGATGCGGACAAGCACGCTTTCGCAACGCTGATGCGCCACCTCGAGAAGACCGATCCGCAGCACACGGTGATCCTGGTGCAGGTCGAGAACGAATCGGGGACCTGGGGGGCCGTCCGCGACTACTCGCCGGCCGCGGTGAAAGCGTTCGCCGCTCCGGTGCCGGCACCGATCCTGGCCGCCATGGGGAAGAAACCAGCCGGCCCGAACGTCGCCTGGAGAGAGGCGTTCGGCAAAGACGCCGACGAGTTCTTCCACGCCTGGGCGGTCGCCCGCTACGTGGGCGAGGTGGCGGCCGCCGGCAAGGCCGAGTATCCGCTGCCGCTGTATGCGAACGCCGCGCTCCGTGATCCGATCTCGCCGGGATCGACCGTCAACTGGGAGAGCGGCGGTCCGACCGACGACGTGCTGCCCATATGGAAGGCGGCCGCGCCGGCGCTCGACCTCTTGGCGCCCGACATCTATATGGACGACTACGCCAAGGTCGACAAGGTCATGGAGCTCTACCGGCGGCCGGACAATCCGCTGCTCATCCCCGAGATCTCGAACGCGCCGCAGTACGCGCGCTTCTTCTTCCTCGCGCTCGACCACGGGACGCTCGGCTTTTCGCCCTTCGGGATCGACTTCACGAAGTACGTGAACTTTCCGCTCGGCGCCAAGAAGATGAACGAGGAGACGTTGGCGCCGTTCGCGCTCAACTACCAGCTCGCCGGCCCGATGATGCGCGAGCTCGCGCGGCTCGGTTTCGAGGGGAAGGTCAAAGGGGTCGCCGAGAAGAAGGGGACGCCCGCGCAGAGCCTGGAGATCGGCGGCTGGAAGGTCAACGTCTCCTACGGCTTGCCCCAGTTCGGCTTCGGCGACAAGCCGCCGGGGAACCCCGAGCCGGTCGGCGGCGCCTTCGTCGCCCAGCTCGACGACAATCAGTTCCTGGTGGCCGGCTTCCATTGCCGCATCGATTTTCAGACGACCGGCGCCGCGCCGAAGAAGCAACGCGACTACCTGCGCGTCGAAGAGGGGACCTACGAGAACGGCAAGTTCAAGTTCCGCCGCCTCTGGAACGGCGACCAAACCGACTGGGGCCTCAACTTCACCTCGGAGCCCGTGCTGCTCCGTGTGACGCTGGGGGCTTATTAGCGTCGATTTCGCGTCCTCCCGCTCCGTTGGGCACTCGGCGGCACCAAGGACGGCGTAATGGTGTGAAATGTCGGTCGGCGGCGATATTGGGGGGCGAAAGCGCGAATTCTGGACACACCACCCCCTTACCCCCACCGCCGCCACCCACTGCTACGCGCCTGCGTCAGATGCGGATGTGCGAGCGCGGCGCCAGTCGCAGCCACGAAGAGCGGCCGTGGCGGCCGAAGCGGCCGGGGACGACAAGGAGCGCGCGACGGATCCAAGGCACGCGCCAGGCGGCGAGCGCCGGGGCGACGGCTACGACGTAGCGACGCAAGAGATCGTGGGTCAGCAGTTTGAGGAGGAGCGTGGCGTGATTGGCGGCGAAGTCGGCCGACGGGACCTTGCCGATGCCCCAGGCTCCCTTGAGGTCGGCGATGAGCGGCTCGATGCCGGCCAGGCGGGCACGTCCATCCGTCGCGGATAGACGCCGAGATCGCCGTCCGGATGCGCCTGACGGGCCACCACCGGGGCGAGATCGTGCGGGCGATCAAGGAGGCCGCGCCGGCAGAGCGGCCCGGCGAGAAACGCGATTGGGACGCGTACGCGAAGCGTGCGGCGGTCTTTGCATTCGGCGTACCGGGAGACCGCCTAGCTGAGCAGCTCAGACCGCAGCACGAGCGATTTCGTGAGCTTGAGGGGCGTGGCCGCGATGAGCGCGAACGGCTGCCACCGCGCGGGCCGTTCTCCCGTTTCGGACTCGGACGGAACGAATACCGGCCTGGGTGACCGGGCCGGAGTCTCCGGGCCGCGCGCCGCGGGCCGTCGCGATCGCCAACGGCCATGAGCGGCAACCAGCTTCGGCTTGCGCGGCAGCGACCCCAGGGGGTGATGGCGAAACCAGGACCGACGCCCTTCCGATCAATCGAGGTGGCCGATCGCAGCGCTCTAGCAACCCGCACCGTCGCATCGAGCGCCGCCGCGAAGTACGAGCGCCACCGCCCAGAGGACACGCTCCTCTACAAGACAATCCAAGCGCATTGGCGCACGTTCCTCGCCGAGGTGAGCGGCGGCGCCGAGCCCGAGCTGCCGCGGTTCGTGATCGAGGAGGTCGAGGCATTCCTCAAGTGCGGGATCTTGGCGCACGGGTTCTTGCGCGTCGTCTGCGACGAGTGCCACGAC
>DASRLC010000298.1:0-9337 GCA_035648655.1 Polyangia bacterium | reverse complement strand
AAGATGCCCGCCAGCAGATCGCGGCGGTCCCGATACTCGGCGCGGAGGCGGTCGTAGAAACCGTCCCGGGCGGCGATCGGCAGGACGTCGGCCAGCGCTTCCTGAAAGGGGGCCGAGTTGGTGAAGGTGACGAACTGATGGACTGCCCGGATCGCCGCGGAGAGTGGCGCCGGGGCGATCGCCCAGCCGACCTTCCAGCCGGTGACGCTGAAGGTCTTCCCCATGCTGCCGATCGAGATGGTCCGGTCGAACATCCGCGGCAGCGCGGCGATTGGCAGGTGCTGACCCTCGAAGACGATCTCGGCGTAGACCCCGTCGGCGACGACCAGCAGGTCGTGGCGCGCGCAGAGCTCGGCGATGGCCTCCAGCTCGTCGCGCCGGAACACCTTGCCGGTCGGATTGTGCGGCGTGTTCAGGATCAGCGCGCGCGTACGGGGGCCGACGGCGGCCGCCAGCGCCGCCGGATCGAACCGCCAGTCGGGTGCCAGGAGCGGTACCGGACGCAGCACGCCGCCGGCCATCGCGACCGCCGGCCCGTAGACATCGTAGGTTGGCTCGAAGGCGATCACCTCGTCGCCGGGATCGATGACCGCCAAGATCGCGTCGTGGAGCAGCTCGGTGGCGCCGCAGCCGACGGTGATCTCGCGGTCCGGATCGACGGCCGGCGCCCCCGGCGCCACCCGGGCCCAGTCGTCGGCCAGGGCCTGTCGCAGCCGCGGCAACCCGGCGCTCGGCGCGTACTGGTTGCGGTCCTCGCGAATATGGCGCGCGGCGGCCTCTTTGATCAGCTCGGGCGCCGGGAAATCGGGGAACCCTTGGCCCAGGTTGACCGCCCGGTGCCGGACCGCCAGCGCGGTGATCTCGCTGAAGATGGAGGTGCCGATCCCCGCGATTCGCTTCGATCCCCACGCGCGCATGACCACCCTCGGTCTATCAGAATTCGGCGCGTGGGGGGTTGGGGGAAGCCTCTCCAAGGAATGGGAAGCCTGTCGGGTTCCCATTGTAGTATCTCGGCGCAGGTGACCACCGCCGAAGAGCAGAGACTAGAAGAGGACCGCCGCCGAGCCCAAGATTGGCAGCGGTTCGGACCCTATCTGAGTGAGCGGCAGTGGGGGACGGTGCGCGAGGATTACTCGGCCGACGGCGATGCCTGGGGCTACTTCACGCACGATCAGGCGCGGAGCCGCGCCTACCGCTGGGGCGAGGACGGCCTGCTGGGGCTGTGTGACCGCCAGGGGCGCCTCTGCTTCGCGCTGGCGCTCTGGAACGGTGCCGACCCCATCCTCAAGGAGCGCCTCTTCGGCCTCACCGGCCCCGAGGGGAACCACGGTGAGGACGTCAAGGAGCAGTACTTCTATCTCGACGCCACGCCGACGCACTCTTACGGCAAGGCGCTCTACAAATACCCACAGCGGGAGTTCCCCTACGCGCGCCTGGTCGACGAGAACCACCGGCGCACGCGGGAGGAGCGGGAGTTCGAGCTGACCGATACCGGCATCTTCGACGATGGCCGCTACTTCGACGTCTTCGCCGAGCACGCCAAGGCTTCGCCCGACGATCTCTGCATCGCGATCACCGTCGCCAACCGTGGGCCGGAGGCGGCTCCGTTGGCGCTCCTGCCGACGCTCTGGTTTCGCAACACCTGGTCGTGGGGACGCCAGGGCGAGGGCTACCAATCCGGTGATCGGCGCCCCTCGCTGACGGCGGTGGGGGCGAACGAGATCGACGTCCAGCACCCTTCGCTGGGACGGTTTCGGTTCGCCGTCGAGTCGGCCGCAGGCGCTGCACCGGAGCTGCTCTTCACAGAGAACGAGAGCAACTGCCAGCAGCTCTTCGGGACCCCCAACCCGACGCCGTACCGCAAGGATGCCTTTCACGACTACGTCGTGGGTGGACGCGCCGGCAGCGTGAACCCGGCGCACCGTGGCACCAAGGCGGCGGCCCTCTACCGACTGAACGTGCCCGCCGGTGGCGAGCTGCGGGTGCGGCTGCGGTTGTCGGCGGTGCAAGAGCCCCCCGCTGCGGGGACCTCCGCGACTTTGGACCGGTTCGGCGATTTCGATTCGACCTTCGCGGCCCGCCGGGCCGAGGCCGACGACTTCTATCAACAAAAGACCGGGCCCCTGTCGCCCGACGAGCGCCTGGTGGTGCGGCAGGCCTACGCCGGGCTCCTCTTCACGAAGCAATTTTATCACTACGACGTCAACGCCTGGTTGGACGGCGACCCGACCGAGCCGAGCCCGCCCGCCAGCCGCCTGACCGGCCGCAACGCCGGGTGGCGCCAGCTCTACAACCGCGACGTCATCTCGATGCCGGACAAGTGGGAGTACCCCTGGTACGCGTCCTGGGATCTGGCCTTCCACATGATTCCCTTCTCGCGAATCGATCCGACCTTCGCGAAAGAGCAGCTCCTGCTGCTCACGCGCGAGTGGTACATGAACGCCAACGGGCAGCTCCCCGCTTACGAGTACGCCTTCGACGACGTCAACCCGCCGGTGCAGGCCTGGGCCGCCTGGCGCGTCTACAAGATCGCCGTGGACGCCAAGGGCCAGCGCGACCGGCTTTTCCTCGAGCGGATGTTCCAAAAGCTGGCGCTCAATTTCACCTGGTGGGTCAACCGCAAGGACACCTCGGGGCGGAACCTGTTCTCGGGGGGCTTCCTGGGACTCGACAACATCGGCGTCTTCGACCGCTCGCGGCCGTTGCCGAGCGGCGGCTATCTCGAACAAGCCGACGGCACGGCCTGGATGGCGTTTTTCTGTCTCACGATGCTCTCCATCGCGCTGGAGCTGGCGGACGGCGACGCGGCCTACGAGGACATGGCCTCCAAGTTCTTCGAGCACTTCGTCCACATCTCGGACGCCATCAACAACTTCGGCGGCACCGGCCTATGGAACGAGAAGGACAGCTTCTATTACGATCGGCTGCACATCGACGACACCGAGGCGCAGGTCCGCGTGCGATCGGTGGTTGGTCTCCTGCCGCTCATCGCGGCCGAGGTGCTCGACGACGAGGTCATCGATCGGCTGCCGTCCTTCCGGAAGCGGATGCGTTGGTTTCTCGACAATCGCCGCGATCTGGCCGGGCAAGTATCGTTTGACGGGCGCGGGCACGTCCTGCTGGCCGTCCCGTCGCGCGACCACCTGGTGCGCGTGCTGCGCACGATGCTCGACGAGACGGAGTTCTTTTCGCCGAACGGCATCCGCTCGATGTCCAAGGTCCACGAGAAGAGCCCCTACCACCTGGACTTCGGTGGAGAGACGCTGGTGGTGGACTACGAGCCGGGCGAATCGCGCAGCGGCCTGTTCGGCGGCAACTCGAACTGGCGGGGGCCGATCTGGATGCCGATCAACTACCTGCTGGTCGAGGCGCTCGAGCGCTACCATCACTTCTACGGCGACGAGCTGCGCGTCGAGTGCCCGGCGGGATCCGGCCGCGGCTTGACGCTCGAGGAGGTGGCCTGCGAGCTGTCGGCGCGGCTGGCGCGGATCTTTCTGGCCGACGGCGCGGGCCGCCGCCCTTGCAACGGCGGCGAAGCGCGCTGGACCGACGATCCACACTGGCGGGGCCTGGTGCTGTTCCACGAGTACTTTCACGGTGAGACCGGCCGCGGCCTCGGCGCCAGCCACCAGACCGGTTGGACCGCGCTGGCGGTCCGGTTGATCGAAGACCTGGCCCGCCGGCGCGCGGGCCCAAATCCGGGTTGAAGGCTACGGGCTAGCCGATTTGGAGAACCCGCGCGCCCCAGGCCGGTAGGTCGAGCGTCAGCATTCCATCCGCCGGCGGCGCGACCGCTCGCTCGGCGGGGTTGTCCGAAAGCAGATCGACCAGCTCAGCGGCGCCCCGCAAGGGGCGCACGAAGGGGATTGCACCGCGCGCGGGCTTCGGTCCGAAGTTCACCGCCACCAGCAACTTCCCGGCCGCGGACTCCCAGGTCGCGGCGATCAGGTCGCCCGTCGTCGGCAGCAGCCGCCAGCGGGCGTCGTCGTCCGCCACCTCGGGCCGTCGCAGGCAGGCCAGCAAGCGATCGTAAAAGTCGCGCAGCGCTTCGTCGACGGGCTCGACCCGCCGCCGCGAAAGTTGGATCGAAGCGTGCGCCCGCCGCCCTTCCAGTTGACCGTCGTGGAAGAGCCGGCCGCCCGGTGAAAGGAAAGCCAGCACGGCCGCCGCGCGGTGGCGCTCGGGCGGGAAGACGGCCGCCGCCCGCGGCTCGTCGTGGTTCTCGAGAAAACGCAGCGAGCGATCCCGGAACGCTGGGTCGGCCGCCAGGTGGGCGCGCACCGGCCCGGCTTGGCCCGCGCGCAGCCGGTCGTAGAGGCGCTTGTCGTACGTGAAATCGAACCCCTCTTGTTGCAGTTGCCACTCCAGATCCCAGTAGACCTCGGCGACGAACAGGAACCCTGGGTGGCGCTGGCGAACGCGCGCGAGCGCTGCCGGCCAGAACGGCCCGTCGACGGGCGCGGTGCCGTCGCCCGGGGTGGCGCGGTCGCCCCACACGCGGGCGATGACCTCGGGCTCGAGCAGCATGGCCATGTCGCAGCGCACACCGTCGCAGCGATCGGCGACGCGCTCCAGCTCGGCGGTCATCGCCGCGCGCAGGCCGGCGTGGCGGAAGTTGAACTGCAGGGTGTCCTGCCAGGCCGGGAAATAGGGATCGCGGCCATGCGCGAAGATCCGCGGCCCGCTGGCGGACGGCAGCGCGACGTAGCTCTCCGGATCGCGTCGCAGATCCTCCGGGCCGCCCGCGATGAAGAACTCGGGGTGCGTCTGCACCCACGGGTGGTCGAGCGCGACGTGGTTGGGGATGAAGTCGAGCAGCAGCCGCTGTCCGCGTCGCGCCAGGCGCTGGCGCAGGCGGACCAGCGCCGCGTCGCCGCCGAAGTCGGTGTGTACGTCGTAGGCGGTGATGGCGAACGGCGAGCCGCAGACGTCGTCCACGCGCACGTCCGGCAGGTCGATCCGAAAGCCGTCGAGAGCGGCCGGTGCGCGGGTGGCGAGGCGACCCGCCGTGCCGGTCTGCCACACGCCGACCGGCCAGATCCAATCGAAGCCCAGGGCGGCGGTCCGGTCGAAGAGCGCGTCCGGCAGCCTGTCGAGCGTGCCGTCGCGCGTGCCTTGGCCATCCCCCCGCGCTTCGCCGATCACGATCCGGGGGTTGAGTTGATAGATCGTCGGGAATTTCGGGCGCGCGCCCGTGGCGTTCATCTTCCGCGCACCGAGCCGGTCACGGCCGGGCGGCGGCGCTGTGCGACGGTGGGTTGGCCAGCCAGGCGCCGAACGCGTCGATCAGGGCCTCGGGTTGCAGGCGATCGAACGAGGCGACCAGCCAGCTCATCGCCTCTTGATGGCGCTGCGCGCGCAGCAGCGCCCGGAACGCCGAGGCGCCGAGGGCGGGATCCTTCATAAGCGGGATCAGCTCGTTGACGTCGGCGGTGGCGTAGACGATCCGGCGCGCCTCCGGGGAGGCGTAGGGATCCTTTTTCACCGCCTGTGCGAGCGGTTGGTAGACCGCGCGCCCGGCGGGGTCGGTGCGCGCGGCCAGCGCCGCCAGCACCGGGACGCGCAGCTCCGGGTCGTTGCGCTTGGCCATCTTGTTCAGCAGATCGAGTGAGCCGGCCGAAGTCTGCTTGCCCAGCTCGGGGGCCATCGCGGCCAGTGGCTCGGACTCGCGGGCCTTGAACAGCGGCAGCACGTACTCGTCCGCTAGGTCACCGCAGGCGCGGAGCATCCCGGCCGCTGCCGCCGCGCGCACCTCGGGGGAATTGTCCTTGATGAGGGGTTGCAGGCGGTAGAGCGTCGGCCGGCCGCCGCCGGGGCGGGCGAAGGTCTCGGCCCCGGCCGCGCGCATGCGCGGATCCGAATCGCTCAGCGCCGCCAGCGCCAGGTGTCGCACGGTGCTGGGGCTCACGACCGCCAGCGTCTCGAGGAGCTGCGCGCGCAGCGGCGCCGCCAAGGCGTCGGTCTTGATGAGCTGGGACAGCGCCCCTGGGCAGGCCGACCCCGCCGGCGCCTCGCCGCCAACCGCCAGCACGCGCGCCGCCAGGGCGGTCCCGTCGGGATCGCTGACCTTGAGGCGCGGCCTCACCAGCGGGCACAGATCGACCTTGAGCGCGGCCAGTGCCGCGGCCGCGACCATTGCCGTCTCTGGTCGCTCGAGCGCCGCCTTGAGCCGATCGATCTGGCGCGCGTCGCCGGCGTGCGCGAGCGCGGCCGCGGCGCGCACCTGCAGCCCCGCCTCGGGCCAGGGCCGCGAGAGCCAGGCCCGCGCGAACGTCGACATTGCGTCCTTGTCACCCTCGCGCGTGTAGCGCGCCACCCGCAGCAGCGCCTCCTTCATGCGACCCTGATAGAAGAGCCGCGGCAGTGCTTCGGCCAACGGCGCCTCGACCCGGCGCACCTCGCCTTGCGAGCAAAGCCGATAATCGCGCGCGAAGATCCAGCGGAAGTGCGCGACGCCGTCGTCGGCGTAGACGTCGATGGGAGGGACCGGGTAGGAGCGATCGCCCTTGGCGGCAGCCATGGCGGCCCGATCGAAGATCGCGTTGCCCGAGCTCCGGCTCAGCGTCACCTCGGCCGGGCTGCCGTCCCAGCGCACCGTGAACAGCACCTCGGCCTCGAGCTTGGGGTTGTTGAGCGGATCGGACGGCGGGCGCTTTTCGGCCACGTCTTCGATGAACTGCGAGACCCAACGAAAGTGGATATCGCGGTGAAGCAGGCGCAGGTAGTCGCCTTCGGCGCCTTTGACCGTGATGGGCGGCTCCGCCCGCGGGGCGTCCGCGGCGCGCGCGCTGGAGAGCGCGGACAGTCCGCCGGCCGCGGCCAGACCCAAGATCAGAAAGCGCGTGCCGCGTGTGTGGGCGTTGTTATGTTGGGCCATCGAAATGCGGAGCCCAAGAGGTTACTCCTTATCGTTTCGGTCGTCTCCTCTCATCGGCGGGGTGGCGATCGCCGCAGTGGTGGTTTGTGCGTCGGTGTGGACGGTGCGCGCGGCGCCGCCGCCGAAATCGCCGTTTTCCGATTATCGAACCGAGCGCCCGGGCGCGGCGCACCACATCGTGGTCGGCGATCTGCCGCCCGCCAACGCCGCCGAGTCCGTCGACAACGGCCCCAACCTGGTGCCCCGTCCCAAGGATGCCTGGCCGTCGGCGCCGGTCGGCTTTCGGGTCTAGCTCTACGCCGATGGGCTGGCCAACCCGCGCCTCATCCGCACGGCGCCCAGCGGCGATCTGTTCGTGGCCGAGAGCAAGGAGGGCCTGGTGCGGGTCTTCCGCGGCCTGCGACCAGACGGGCGCGCCGCGCAGACCGAGGTCTACGCCCAAGGTCTCCGTCAGCCGTTCGGGATCGCCTTCTATCCGTCCGGCGACGATCCGCGCTGGGTCTACGTCGCCAACACCGATTCGGTGGTTCGCTATCCGTATCGCAACGGAGATCTCAAAGCGCGCGGCGCGGCCGAGACGGTGGTGGCCAGCTTGCCGGGCGGCGGCCTCCTGCGGGGCGGCGGCCATTGGACCCGCGATTTGGCCTTCTCGCGCGACGGCAAGAAGCTCTATGTCTCGGTGGGCTCACATTCGAACGACGACGACACCGACGGCAACCCGGTCGAGTCGGAGCGGGCCGACATCCTCGAGTTCGACACCGATGGCAAGAACCGGCGCATCTTCGCCTGGGGGATTCGCAACGCGGTCGGCATCGCCGTGAACCCCCACAGCGGCGAGCTGTGGGCCTCGGTCAACGAGCGCGATCGGCTGGGTGATCACCTGGTCCCCGGCTACATCACGCACGTCGAGGCGGGCGGGTTTTACGGCTGGCCCTGGTTCTACATCGGCGGTCACCCGGATCCGCGCCAAGCCGGCAAGCACCCCGAGCTGGCCGGCAAGGTCGAGGTGCCGGACGTGCTGCTCGAACCCCACGATGCGTCGCTGGAGATGCTGTTCTACGAAGGGACCCAGTTTCCGCTGGCCTACCGCGGCGACATCTTCGCCGCCGAGCACGGCTCGTGGAACAAAACCGTGCGCGCCGGCTATGAGGTCATCCGGGTTCCGATGCACGGACACGATCGCGCCAGCGGCGGGTATGAGGACTTCCTGACCGGCTTCGTGACGGCGGACGGCAACGTTTGGGGACGGCCGGTCGGGGTGGCGGTGGCCAAGGACGGCGCGCTCATGGTGACCGACGACGGCTCGAATTCCGTCTGGCGGGTCAGCGCCACCGGGCCCGCCTCCCACTGACGCCCGGTCGCCCAGGCTATCGGGTGGCGTTGCGAAAGCTGGCCACCGTGGTGGCGGGCGGGTTCACGCGCACCGTGCCCGCGTCGGCGTCGACCACCATCAGATCGCCGGGACGCAGCCAGGAGAACACGCCGCTGGTCGAGCCGAGCAGCGGTCGGCCGGCCGCCCGCACGAGGGCCGCGGGTCCCCCGTCGGCGCGCACCTCGCCGTCGACCACGAAGGCGGACGCGCCCACCGCGATGGCGTAGGCGGTCGAGAACAGCCGGAGGTCTTCGCTCACCAGGATCGCGCCGGCACGGACCAGCGGTCGCGAGCCGGCGGTGGCGGCGTGGGCCAGCACGCATAGATCTTCGATCTCGGCGGCGCGGGCACCCAGCAACTCTGTGGTCGCCTCGTCGCCCGAGGCGGCGCTGAACGGGACGCGGGCATAGGCGCGGGCCAGCTCCGAGAGCGCCTTGATGGGCGCAGCGGCCACGCAGGCTTCCGCCAGCCGCCCCCGAAAGCGTTCGTCGTCCAGGATCAGCGAGAGTGACACGATCTCTCGCGCGGCCGGCCCGGCCAGCGACTCGGCGGCGCGGCGCAGGACCGCCCGCAGGCGTTGCAAGGTGCCTTCCAGATTGGTGGCCGCCGTGAGGTCGCCGCGGGCTTCCGTCCGTGCCAGCGCCGCCAGAGTCGGCAGCACCTCGGCGCGGCCCATGGCGGCACCGCGCACGATCGCGACGCCGGAGAGCCGCACGGTCCGCCGGTCGGCCTCTTGCGCGCGTTGGCGTTCGCGCTCCTCGCCGCGCTCGAGCGCGTGGTTGATGACCGCCGCCAGCGCGGTGGCCAACACCACCTCTTCCGGCGTGAAGGCGGCGTTCGCCCGCCGCTGCAGCACCAGCACGCCGGCCGCCGCGCCGCCGCGGAGCACGGGCACCGCCAGCAGCACCGGAAAACGCTCCTCGCCCAGGCCCGGGATGTACTTGAAGTGCTCGTCGCGGTCGGCGATGTCGACCGATACCGGCCGCAGCCGGTCGGCCGCGAAGCCGGTGATTCCCTCGCCGCGCCCGAGCTGAACCCGCCCCAGCGCCTCGGGCGGGAAACCGACGTTGCCGCGCATCGTGAAGTGC
>DASRLC010000297.1:0-4083 GCA_035648655.1 Polyangia bacterium | reverse complement strand
AGAGATTCAAGCGCTTCCTGAAGTTGAATGGCGACCTCCAACGAGATCGCCCCATCCTGATCCTCATCGCGGCGCTGGCAATTTTTTGCCCTCCCACCAGCCCCTCCGAACGGTCACCTCGGCCTTATGTGAACGGCATTGCCGCTAAGCGGCACCAACGCGGGCACCAACGCGACGCCGGCCAGCTGTGTCGCGCTCGAGAACAGATGTCCAGGAATCTTCTCCAGTGGCTCCTCGGGATCAGGATCGACGTGAGCCCGGATCGTCCCCACCGACGCCCAAATCGTTCCGCCCGAGCTCGAGCCATCACGATGCGTGGTCCTGCGCGGTCCCGGCACGCTTAGCTCCCGACTGAATCGGGCCCTCACCCGGGCGCCGAATGACGTGCCCTACTAAAGATGGCGGAAGCCACCACCGATATGACGTCCGGGGGGCGTACCCGACGAACGGGTCCAGGACGATCGAGGAGGATGATGGCGCTAGAGGCGAATCGTGGGGCGATCGGGCAGGTCGGTGGTTCCCTGGGGCTGGGTTCGCTGGACCTGGTGAAGGCGGGAAGCATCGGAGCCATCCTGGATGCTGGCGGCACGAGAGCCGATCTTCTTCTGGCGGCAACCCGTGAGCTCACCGCTCTACTCGGAGATCGGGGCACTTGGATCTCGATGGACGGCTCCCCCCGGATCTCGGTGGCGCCAGCCGACCCGACAACGGAAGGCCGGTCGGTGGATCTGGCGCAACACCCTGAGATCGCCGAGGCCCTTTTGGTCCGCGACTTGGTGGTCGGCGCGAATGGGGCCTCGAGCGCGGTGCCGCTCTTCGTCGGGGAGCGCTGTCTGAACGTCGTTCTCGTGCAATCCGATCGCCCGCGCCGGGCCACCCCGCTCGAGCTGGCGACCGTGGGGGTCGTCGCCCGGCTGACGGCCGCCTTGCTGCCGGGAGCCGCAGAGTTCGAGGGCGCGATTCTTGCGCCGATGGCCCCCAGCCCGAGCATGTCCGTCGCCGTCGTTGCGCCGCCCGCGGCGAGCACCAGTCGGAGGCTCCTGATCGTTGAGGACGATGCGCTCTTCGCATCGTCGCTCACCGACGCCTTGGCGAGCGAGGGATACCTCGTCGAGCACGCCGGCGACGGCAGGGTGGGGGTCGAGTGCGCGCTATCGAACCGTCCTGACCTCATCCTTCTCGACGTCAATTTGCCGTCGTTGGATGGCTTCATGGCGGCCGCCCAGCTCCGCGAGTCGCCCATCACCCGGGACGTTCCGATCATCTTCCTGTCGGCGCGACGCGATCTCTCGGCGCGGGTGCGGGTGCTCCATTTCGAGAACGTCGACTTCATCCCCAAACCCTTCCGGGAGGACGATCTCCTCGCCCGCATCGAGCAAGCCCTCGTTGGGGCCCAAGCCCGTCAGAGGCTTCAGCACCGGGCCGCAATGGACGACCTGACCGGCTTGGGGAATCTCAGCATGTTCCGCGCGCGCCTGGCGGAGGAGCACAAGCGCGTCTCGCGTTACGGAACGCCCCTCTCGCTGGCGATGATCGACGTCGACAAGCTCAAGGCGATCAACGATCAACTCGGGCACGTCGCGGGCAGCGACGTCTTGCGGGCCATCGGCGACGTGTTGCGTCGCCATGCCCGGACCACCGATCTCGCGGTCCGCTACGGCGGAGACGAGTTCGTGGTGCTGTTGCCTCAAACGACGCTGGCTGAGGCGTCGGTGTTCGCGGAGCGCGTGCGCAGCGAGGTCGCCAGACGGGCGGTCTGCGGACTCTATCCGACGGTCAGCATCGGCGTCGCCTTTTTGAGCGGACCGGACAGCGACGAAACCGACGCCGACCTGCTGCAGCGGGCCGACGCCGCCGCCTACACCGCCAAACGGCAGGGCGGCAATCGGATCTGCACCGAAGACGAAGTGCGTCTGGCCGGTATCAAGGGATGAACGGACGGCAGGCGGCGACCTGCCACAGCCGACGTGGCGCCGCGAAGCAAATCAAACCACGCCGAGCTCGTTCTCGCCCTCCGCAACCGCGACGCAATTGCGCCCGTCGGCCTTGGCCCGATAAAGGGCCCGGTCCGCCGCTCGAAGGATCGACTCGGGGTCCACTCCGTTGGTTGGATAAGCCGCCACACCCACCGAGATGGTCACGCCGATGGTTTGTCCTTGATGGTGGATCTCCATGGCCCGGACACCTTGCAGAAGCTTCTCGGCGACCGCCAGCGTGCCCTCGAGGTGTGTGTCCGGGAGTAGGACGACCATTTCGTCCCCGCCATAGCGAATCGGCACGTCGTAAGCGCGAAGACGGGATCGCAGCAGCTCAGCCAGATCGCAGAGCGCTTTGTCCGCGGCCGCATGGCCGAACCGGTCGTTGATTTGCTTGAATCCATCCACGTCGAAGATGATCACGCCGAGAGAGCGACTGGACCTGGACGCCAGTCGAGTTTCTCGGTCGAGCACGCCGGTCATGTACCGTCGGTTGAAGAGCCCCGTGAGGGGATCGAGAACCGATTCCCGTTTGAGTTGCTCCTTGATCCGAAGATTCGTCAGCGTGAGGCTGATCCGCTGGGCCAGCACCGTCGCCAGCTGCTCCTTGGCCCAGATTCCTGGCGCGTTCGGCACCTCGAAAGGGAAGCTCACGGAGAGCACACCGTTCGAGCTGCCATTCGTCATCATCGGAACGCAGACCGAGGCAACGGTCGGGGATGCCTCGATGTGGGCGCAGCGGAGTTGGTCCTCCGGGGGAACGACCCGATGGGTTCGGCCTCGGCGCAGCGCCCGACAGCCATCCAGATCGAACCCTGGTTGAGAATGTCCCTGGCCCCAGGTTGCGGCGGCGGTCAACGTGTTGCCCGAACCATCAACGAGATAGAGCGCGCCCGAATCGTCCGGAAAGAGCTGCCGACCGAACCGAGCCACGATGGCCAGCACCTCGTCCGCGCTGTCACACAACTGCAAGTAGTCGCCCATCTCGCTGAGCAGCGCCAGCTCGTCGGCTCGTTTTTCCAGTTGACCCTTTTGCTCGGCGAGCTCTTGGTTCATTCGGCGCAGGCGTCCTTCGACACCATGCCGCTGGATGGCCACCTCGATCGCGCTGCGCAGGGTCGCCCGCGTGAATGGTTTCGACAGGTAACCGTCTGGTTCGGCTCGAAACGCCCGCTGGAGCGTCTCCTCGTCCGTGTTTCCGGTGAGAAAAACCACCGGCACCTGATGCCGGCGCTTGAGCTCGGTCGCCACCTCGACGCCGTCGACCTGGCCGACGATCCGAATATCCATGAGCACCAGATCGGGGTGATGGGCCGCCGCCTGATCGAGGGCTTCATCCGAGGATCGAGCCGTCGCGCATACGACGTAGCCGAGATCCTCCAAGGTCTTGCAGATATCTCGACAGATGATCCGTTGATCCTCGACGACGAGAAGCCGTTTGGTGTCGGTCCCATCACCCGAGGCCACCGCGGAGTCCATCACTTCCCGGTCTGATTCGTCATCGGCCTCTCGCGAGGTTCGGGGAATCGTCCGGCCTGGCAGGACGGACCAGCCGGGCCCGTCTCGACGAGCAGCTGGTTCACGAGCGCGCGAAGGAGCTGCATATCGCACGGCTTTCCGATGCGTCGATTCGGAACCGAGGAGAGAAATCGTACCGTCGCGGGTAAGACCGTTGCGTCGGTGAGAAAGATTATCCGCCGCGCCTGGTCGGGGTCCTGGCGCAAGATCTCGTCGTAGAAAGCCGCGCCCGCCCGTCCCGGCGCCACGAGATCGCACAGGATCAAATCGAAGCGCATGCCACCCGCGACGAGAGCCAGGGCATCCGCGAACGTCTTGGGACAGGTTGTCGCGTGTTGGCCGCCGAGCACCCGCCTCAGCGCAGAGCGCAAGAGAGGTTCGTCGTCCACGATCATCAGGTAGCCGCGGGGCCCGAGCGGCGTGGCCGCGTCGGCCGACTCTGGCTTCGGCCCTAGCAGCCTGTGGACAATGTCCCGCGGTGACCTGAACACCTGATCAAGATCGACGGCGGATCTCGGGTCGTGCACGATGCGGCCATGGCATTGGGAAAGCGCGGCGACGAGCAGGAAGATCTCTTCGTCACTCACCA
>DASRLC010000296.1:0-10570 GCA_035648655.1 Polyangia bacterium | reverse complement strand
CCCCCGCCAGGCCCCACCTTTCGGTGTACCCATTGAGCACCGGGGCGGCGTAGAGATCGATCCCCTCCACCGTCGCCCCGAGGCTGCACCGTCCGGCGCGCCACCCGGCTGCCGCGCCGGCCGTGATCTCCGACGTTCCAGTCGTGTAGCGCGTCGCCGCGAATACGTGCGCCGTCCCGAACGCGACCAGGTAGAGGTTCCACGGCAGGCTTGCCGTCACCCGGAGCGGTGTTCCGAGCGCGGGCGCCAGCACGTTCCCGCCGGCGAACAAATACAAGGTCACGACGCCGTTGAGGCCGGCGTCCACGCGCAGGACCCGAGCCAGGTGAACGCGGACCCAGGGGCCCAACACCTCCGTCGGGCTCGTCTCCCCGAGCCACGGGATCACCACCCGGTCATCCAGTCCCGCTTCGATCCTCCGCCCCGGGAACACACGCCAGCGCACCCGCAGCTCCGGATTCGCGAGCGTGGAGAGGCCCGTTCCGAACGTCTCGGTGTCCGATCCGCGCGCCACCTCGTCGGCGCGCAGGGCGGCGCTGCCCCAGGTGCGCAGGCCGAGGCGTAGGCCGGCTTCGAGTTCGTGGCCGAGGCCGAGCGCTGCCTCCATGTTCCAGGCTCCGGCGACGAGGGTGTTCTGGAGGCTGGCCTCGACGGGATAACTCATGTTGGCGTACCCGGCCCCGACGCTCAGCAGTAGTCGGCGCGGCGACAGGATTGCTCCGTCCGCGACGAGCCCGATGGGCGCAACAGGCGCGACCGGCGCGACGACCTCGACCGGCGCGACGAGCGCTGCGGGTTCGATCGGCGCGACGGGCGCCACGGATGTGATGGGCGCGGTCGGCAGGACGGGCGCGACGGGCGACGTGGGCGCGACGAGCACTCCGGCCTCGCCGACGCGCTCCTCCCCGCGCGCCCTGTCGCTCGACCCGACGCCGAGCCAGAGCACCAACGCGAGGATCGCCCGCCGCAGTTTCACGGTGCCGTCGCCGCGGCCCCATCGGGCGCTCCGCCGTCGGCAATGGGCGCTCCGCCGTCGGGAAGCGACGGCGCGCGCCGGATCAGCAGGTCCCCCCAGTCGTTCGACAGAAGGTCGCCGGCCGACGCGTTGTCGAAGTGAACGGCCGCGCCGTCGGGAATGGTCACAAACGCGTCCCCGGCCCAGGGGATCGGAACGCAGCTCGCGGCGGGGTCGCAGCTGTCGCACACGACCCCGGAGGTTTCCGACGGCGAATTCTCGAGCACTCTCTGTCCTGCGACCGCGTACCCTGGCCTCCCCCGTCCAGGCGAATCCACCCGTTGAGAGGGCCGATCGGGAAATCCACCACGGTGGTCTGCGTCGGGTCGAGCGTCACCGTCCCGGCCGTCGCGCAGGCGTCACCGACGAGTCCCGTGGGCAAATACCCGTCAAAGAGAATGTCCGTCGGCGTCGGGTTGCCAATCAGCGTATAGGTGCCGAGGGGGAGCGGGAAGTAATGTGTGGTGTGGGTCGTGGCCCAGCCAGAGAGCGCGTACGACGGCGCGGTCGGATCGCCGCAGGTCCGCAGCATGAGCGCGTCGTAGGCGCCGCCCATGGTCAGAACGACGCCACCCTGATCGGTCACCGACCACCGAGCGGTGCATCTTGCCGTCGCAGTCGGCCGGCGCGTCTTCGCCCACGGCCAGCGGGGTGGCCGTGCAGCGCCAGTCGTCCTGGCAGGGGGCGGCGCCGAGGGTGCCGAGGGCCGTCGACCAGGATTCGTCCATCGAAGTCGGGAACACCGTCGCGAACTGGATCTCGAAGTCGGCCGGCGAGATCCCCGGCGGGACACGGCGGTGGAGCTCTTCGACCTTCGGCCATCCGAAACGCTGGGCGAGCGATGTGATCCAGAAGCCGGCCGCCGCGTACCCAAAAGCCGAGTTGCCGTAGAGCTCGAGGATCGATCGCCAGTCGGGTTGGCCCAGCGCGTTCCACGGCGTGTCCAGGGCGGAGTCCGCCGTGAGGTAGAGCGAGCCGCTGGCATAGTCGGGGACGCACGACATCGCGACGGCCTCGCCTTCGTCGAGGAGCCCGATCGAGAAGCCGCCCCAGCCACGGTACACGTAGCTGTGGGCCTGCTCGTGCGCGTTGAAGTAGTTCGTCGAGGCGATGGCATAGCCGGCCGAGCAGGCGCCGTTCTCCGGGAGATTGCACGGGCCGCTCGCCGCCAAATCCGCCTCGTCGTTGAACTTGTAGTAGCGGATGAGATCGTTCGGATCGAGCGTGAGGCCGATCTTGCCGCCGACGAGCGCGGCGTGACGATCGAGGTCGTCGAGCAGCGTTGGACAGAGCGACTCGGCGGCGTGATCGTGGTATTCGAAGTACTGCGAGCGGCTGACCGTCCCCACGAACGGGCTGACTGTAGAGCCGCCCGTACAGGCCAGCGCCAGCGGGGCGGCGGCGAGCGCGATGAGGCGAAGTTTGCGGCGCACGGACACCAACTCGATCGCCCCGCCCAGCATCCCACCGCCGAAAGTACCATGCGCCGCGACCACAGCGACGATGGGCACAAGGGCGTGACTATGGGCACGCGGCTCGGTCGCCGATGCTCGTCGTCGACGTCGACCCGTCGGGCGCCAGCACGCCGGCCTGCGACCTGCGCATTGCCGATACCGAGCCGGGAACCACTGGTCTTGATCGCGCTTCTGGCCGAGCGCCGCCTACCGCCCGTAGGCGTAACCACTTCCGTAACCACTTGAGCGAGACCAGGGGTGACGGCCCGACACGCCCTGTGACGGTAAGTCCCTGGTCTCGCTCAGTTCTCCGACGGAGATTCGACCCCTCGATCGTCTTCACACGGTGGAAGCCGAAGGTTCAATCCCTTCAACGCCCACAGAAAAACGGCCACTTAGAGCGTCAGCTCGGGTGGCCGTTTCGGTTTTTCCGTCTTTCACACCACTTTCACACCACGATGCAGTGTCCCGTAGAAGCTCGCGATACTTTGCGAGCGAAATGACCGCGCCAACAGCCGCCTGAATCTCTCGCTGCGGGATCGTGCTGTAGAGGTCGGACATCTCCTGCGTTGCGTGACCGCAGATCTTCTGCCGGACGATTGCCTCGATATCGGCGTTGCGGGCGAGGTCCTGAAAGGTTCGCCGCATTGCCCTCGGGGTGATCCGCTTTCGGAGCCCGATCGCCTTCCCCACTTCCCTGAACGGCGTGCTCAGAGCCGATCCCGCTCGGAAGCCACCCGTCTCTGACGGGAAGAGCAGCTCCGAGTCGCGCATCGGTCCAGGCGGCAGTCGACCGACGTGCCACCTTAGGATCGCCATCAGGTCGTCGGGTAGGGTGATCCGGTACCGCGTCTTCTGCTTCGTCGCCTCCATCACCTCGGCGTGCCGCGTATGCGACCGCCGCACGAGCACCACGCCCTCCTCCCAGAGCACGTCCGCCTCCCGCCCCTGACGACGCAACGGCCTGAGGCTCGATGGCCGCAGACCGGTCGCAAACCCAAGGCACACCATCCCGAAGTGCTGCGGGAAGGAGCGCCGGATCTCGGCGAGGAATACCGGCACCTCTTCCACCAACAGCGAGTTTGGCTGCTCCTCGCTATAGGTGAAGTGTGTGCTGGTATCGATGTCCTCGACACCGGCGATTGGGTTTCGCGGAAGATCGTACTCGGCCACCGCGCTCGTGATGATCACCCGCATGATGTCGAGCCAGTTGTTCGCCGTCACCGGCGAATACTTGCCCGACCGAACCGACCTCCCTGTCTGCTCGATCCAGGCTTCGATGTCGGTTCGTCGAATACCGTCGAGAAAATGATCACCGAATACGGGAAGGAGGTGGAGACGCAACACGGACTCCCACTTCTCCCTCGTCTTCGCTGACCGGATTTTTCCCTTCGTCACCTTCCTCTCGAAAAGCGACGCGGCGTATTCGCCGAAGCGGATCCTCGCCTGCTGCCGACCCACGTCCCCGCCCCTGACTCTTTCGAGCTCCTCCTGCAGAATTCGGTAGGCCCCAGACGCGCTCTCCCCGTTCACGGTCTTCAGGATCTCTCGCAGCTTCCCCGTTCGGTGGTCGACGGCTCGACCTCGAACCAGAAAGCCTCCCTCCCTTCTGCGCCAAACTCCCGGTTTCGCGGGCTTCGGCGCTATTGCGTATCTCCATCTCATGATCCACTTGTCGTCTTTTTCCATGATGTCCTCCAGCGTTCTCTGGAGGCGCACCTGGACGTCCGAGAGGGACGATACCACCGCGCGCCCCAGCCAAGAACGAATCGAGCTCCTGCCGCGACCACATATATGTGCCCGTGCCGCCCCGGCGTCCGATGGGCACGAGCCTCCCCTCTCGATGCGCTTTCCTGATCGCGGCGGTGCTCTTAAAGCCGCAGTACCGAGCCGCTTCGGCGGTGGTCATCGGACCGTTGGGCACGCAACTCGAATCGTTGGCCTCCGATAAGGGAGCATCCGGGACGCCTTGCACGCGCACCTCTTCGTGCACCGCATCCCGAATCAACCGGCGAAGGAGAGCCTCGAATGTCACGTACTGGTCCACGCAGACGAGCTTTCTCAACTGCGAGTTACGTCGTCGTCCGCGGGTCACGCGGGCTTGTTGGCGGTAGAGAGGGAGGGGACGAGGCCGGCGATCTCGCGGTGGCCGAAGCTGGCGCCGCCACAGAGGGCCTGGCCGCCGAGGTGTGTCGCCGCTCTCGCCAAACGCGGTCGCGCCGAAATAGGTCGCGCAGAGCAAACTCGACGGTAGTGAAAGTCGCGTCCGCCGTGGTCAGCGACGACGCCTCGGGGTGCTGCGCGGTCGGTCCGCTCTGCAACGTCCCGGAAGACGCGCACGCCGCCACTGTGAACGCCGGCGGCGCCGCGAACGACAAGCCAGGCATGACCGTCAGCTCGCCTTCGCCGCCGGCTCCGGCGACCCGGCGGCGGGTTCGGTCGGTCTTTCTGTGGCGACCGGCACCGTCACCCTGGCCCCCAGCGCTCCGGCGCCGGACTGTGGCGGGCGGTCTCGGCCGCCGCGAAATTTGGCCTTCTCGCGCCGCCATTTTTGGTCGGAGCGGAAGCACTCGGCGAGCGCGTGATCGATCACGCGGACCAGCACCTGGTCTTCCGACATCATGGGGACGCCGCTCGCCAGTCGGTATAAAGCTCGAGCTCCCGCGCAACCGGTCCGGACGCCACGACTCGCGCGCGACGCTGAGAAAAGCCCGCATCGAGGGGCCTCGCGGGGGGGAACGGCCGCGCCCGCAGCCGCCTGAATTGTTGTTGGTGTCCACCGTTCTCGCCCCTTGGTGCCGCAAATCTCGACGCCGTTACTTCCTATATCGGCCGCAGACACCCGACTGTTTCTGGGCGGTACGGTTTACGCACGAGCCGGAGGGAGATTTTTCAGAGCGGCGGTGGCCGGGTGGCCCCGATTCCTTGGGCGTTCACCCGCCCGCGCCTAGAAGGGATATCGTCCCGGCACCGGCGAGCATCCGCCGGCCGCCGATTTCCTGCTCTCTGCAGCGCGGAGGGGAGCTCCGCCGGCGTTCACCTCGCAGACCTTCGGTTAAGCTCTCCTGGTTCCGGGCCTCGAACGCTGGGAACGCGCGCTGACCGGAAAGCCCCTCTTTCAGGCCGCGTTATTTCCCTGCTCGATTCCCACGGCAACCACCCGCGGCCGCTCGGCCCGCTCGGTCCGTGCCGGGGTTTGACCAGCGCACCCCCCGCCCGCAAGTGGCAAAACGAGGCCGACCGCTCGAGAATCTCAGCCTCGGTTGGTTCGCGCCGAGGCGGCAGAGGCCGTCACCACGCTCGTCGTGCACCGTTGGCGCGCCCACGGTCGGTCAGCTCGCGGGCGGCAAGATCGGTTCGACGAGGAGCGCCGGTCGGCCGAGTTCCCCGGTCAGCGTCGTGATGACGCTGAATTCGAGATCGATACCCGCGTCCCGGTCAGGGCGTGCGTACATGCGGAGACGCTCCTCGGCTTCGGGGCCCTCGAAGACCATTACAGACAGGAACGAGTACGTAGAGCTGACCGGACCGAACATCCGACATGCTCCGTCGGGCGAGCGCCATATCTCGGGACCGCCGCGCGCGAGGCAGGCGCGGACGTGCTCAAGGAGCCACGCGGGAGCGCAACCATTTGACGCTCCCGTCATATGCCGATTACCGTCGTTTTGAAAATGCTCCGGCATCAGGCGATCATCGATCGCCACCACGCTACGAGAGGAGCAGCTCCAACGTCTCCCGATCGAGCTTCTTCATGACACCGCCGTCCGCGTTGATGATGGAGTTGGCCAAGTCCCGCTTTTCTTCCTGGAGCGCGGCCACCTTCTCCTCGACGCTGTCGCGGCAGAGCAAGCGGTACACGAACACGCGCTTGTCCTGGCCGATGCGGTGAGCGCGGTCGACGGCCTGGGCTTCGACGGCCGGATTCCACCAGGGATCCAGGATGAACACATAGTCGGCCGCGGTCAGGTTGAGGCCGACGCCCCCAGCCTTGAGGCTGATCAGGAACAACGGGCAAGTGGCGTCGGTCTGGAAGTGGGTCACGCAGGCTTGCCGGTCCCGGGTGTCGCCGTCGAGATATTCGTAGGGGATCTTGGCGGTATCGAGACGGGCGCGCACCAAGGCGAGGAAGCTCGTGAACTGGGAGAACACCAGAGCCTTATGCCCCTCCCGCAGAACTTCATCGAGCCGTGCGAACAGGACGTCCATTTTTCCGCTCGCGTGGTGTCCGCGTTTCTTGTCGATGAGACCCGGGTGACAAGCGGCCTGACGCAGCCGCAGGAGCGCTTCGAGTACCTGAATTTTCGTCTTCCCGATCCCCTCCTTGGCAATTTTTCCGAGGAGGCTGGCGCGGTAGTGGTCGCGTAGCTCGTCGTACAGACGCCGCTGCTCGGGCTCCATCTCGCAGAGGATCGTCTCCTGGTGCTTCGGAGGAAGCTCGGGCGCGACATGTTCCTTGGTCCGCCGGAGGATGAACGGCCGCAGCACGCGCGCCAGCAGCGCCAGCGTCTCGGGGTCAGGTCTCTTCGCGCCCGCCGCCTCGGCAAAGGCCCGGGACCTGCCCAGCATCCCGGGGTTCAGGAACTCGACGAGCGACCACAGCTCGCCGATGTGGTTTTCGATCGGCGTCCCCGAGAGCGCGAGCCGGTGCCGCCCACGCAGTAGGCGCGCCGCCTTCGCCGACTCCGAGGCCGCGTTCTTCACTGCCTGGGCCTCGTCCAAAATGACGTAGTCCATTTCGATCTCGCGCAGGAATGGAACGTCCTTGCGCAGCAGGCCATACGTGGTCAGCACGACATCCGCGGTCGCGAACGCCTTGCGCAGAGCGCGCGCGTCTCCGGCCCGGTAAGGACCCACGTGCGCGAGTACCCGAAGGCCGGGGACGAAGCGCGCCGCCTCTTGTTGCCAGTTCCAGACCAGGGATTTCGGCACGACGACGATCGAGGGCCTCCCCACTTCGCGCGGGCGCGCGGCCAACATCGCCAACACCTGCACCGTCTTGCCGAGACCCATATCGTCGGCCAGGCACCCGCCGAACCCAAAACGACGCAAGAACGACAGCCACCCGAGCCCTGCCTCCTGGTACGGGCGCAGATCGCCGCGAAAACCGCGGGGGGCTTTCTCCGGCTCGATGCCCGCGAAACCGCGAAGCTCGTCTCGCGCCCTGGCAAATAGACCGTCCACCGAAGCCTCCGGCTCCGCGGCTATCAACGCATCCAGGAGTCCCACCTGCGCCGGCCGGAAGCGGAGGCGCTCGCCCTCGACGGTCCCCATCTCGGCCAGTAAACCGTATTTCTTCAGCCAGTCTTCCGGCAGCATCCCGAAGCTGCCGTCACCGAGCGCAATCATCCGCTCGCCACGTCGGAGTGCCCGCAGAAGCTCCGGCAGCGTCGCCACCACGCCCCCGAAGTCGATTTCAGCATGCAGATCGAACCAGTCGACACCACTCGTGACAGACAGGTTGAAACGACCGGCCTGCCTGTAAAGCTTCCCCTCCGCCTCGACTCGCCAGCTGGCCCCGACCAGCAGCCGCACCGCCGCGGGGAGCTTCGCGGGCGCTATGTCGAACCGGCCCGGATCGGACCGCCCCAGGTGCGTGACAGGCCCGGGCTGAAACCCGACTTCAATCGCCTTGGCGATCGCCGCCGCCTCGGCCGCGCGATCACGTCTGATCAGGCGACCCTCCTCCACCCGGGCGACTGCGTCGCGAGGATCCGCGGGCGTGACCGACACGTCCTCGTACGAAAAGGACAACTCGGCGGCCGGGCGATCGGGAGCGCGACCCCAGTAAATGCGCGGGTCCGGTGGCCCTATCCTCAGAACCGGCTGCGCAGAGCCGACCACCTCGCGCAGGCCAAGATCGTCCGGAAGGTCGAGCCTCGGCAAAGCCGGCAGCTCGAACAGGGCTTGTAGGAACGCTTTCTCTTCGGAAGCGGCGAGGGGGATGGCGGCCCGGCCGCGCAGCGAGCCGAGGAGGCCGAACGCGCCGTAGTGTCGCAAACGCCCGACCGATTCCTGAAACACGACCCAGCCCGATGCCGTGAGCACGAGCGGCGCCGACAGCTCGATGCTTTCGGCGCCCCGCCGGAGAGCGCCCGAGACCTGGCTCCCCGATCCGTCCGGCCGCCGCCGCAGCACGATAACGAAGTCCCAGGCGGGATCGCCATCGAAGCGCGCGGGCACGAGATCTCCGCCCGGATCGGCGCGCAAGAGCAGCCTCCCGGTCTCGGACAGAAGCGGCATGAGCTCGCTGGCAAGCGCCAATGGCACCCGTGCCTCAGCGGGAAAGCACCGCTCGCCGAATACGTAGCCGGCGTACCCGGGACTAGCGGCTCCCCCCATTGTCGCTGCCGCCTGATAGAGCGGCAGCGCCCTCCGATCGCGCTCGTCCGATATCTGATCAAGAGCTCGCAGAACGACCGACGCCGCCTTGTCCTTGGTGAACCCACCGCTCTTCTTGGGCGCGCGCGTACGCAGTGCCACTACCAACTCTCCGCCCGATCGCGTCTTGTCCACCTCGATTACATAGAGAAGGTTCGCGGGGGCATCCGGAGCCCTCGCGACCCCGGGACGAGGTGATCGATTCGTCTCCCCGAGAAAGACGGCCTTCCAATCTGGCGCGGGCGGTGGCGGGGCAGGAATGTCTGACGGGGATCTCGCCAGGTACGGCAGCCGCAAGAGGGTCGCGGAGGTTGAAGGCTTATGGGAAAGATCCCGGCGAGCGACCGACGTCAGACTCGCCCGGCCGCCGCCGTTCGCGACGATGGTCTCGCCGTGGTCCTCTATCCCCAGGTCGTCGTCGGGCGGATCGTCATCTTCGTCATCGACGTAGACGTCGTCGTCTATAGCCCCGTCATCCATCTCGAGCTTCACCTTTGTCCAGGAAGGCATCCCGGCCAAAAGCCTCCGCTCGTCCGCGGCGAGCGCCATGGCCCACAGGTGCTTGCACGGTCCATCGCTCTCGAAGTACGGGCACGAGCACGACAGGACCAAGGTCCGACCCTCGACTTCGAGTCGAACCTCGTAATCCTCGTTCCCGATCGCGATACCTCTAATCACGGCGGCCGAGTGGTGCTTGATGGTGACCACCTGCGCCCGATGGCAAGACACACCTCGGCGCCGAATCTGCTCGGGAAACCGCCGTGCCAGATCGTCGATTCGCATCTCGCCAATTCCCTACCACGAGCACCGCCCATAGGGGATCGCCCGAGAAGACCCTGCCCCGCCGATCGGGCGACGACAGCGAACGGCCCGCGGCGGCGGCGAAGACAGTGACGCCGGCGATCTCCGGCGCGACTCCGTTGCATCATCTATCCGAGCGCTGAGATGGGGCATGCCAAGCCAGCCCTTCGGCGTGGACGTGGCGTTCGGCGATCCAAGCCACGCATGACCGTCAGCTCGCCTTCGCCGCCGGCGACCCGGCGGCGGGTTCGGTCGGTGTTTCCGTGGCGGCTGGCGCCGTCGCCGTGGGCCCCGGCGCTACAGCGCCGGACTGCGGCGGGCGGCCTCGGCCGCCGCGACTTCGGCCTTCTCGCACCGTCATTTTTGGTCGAAGCGGAAGCACTCGGTGACCGCGTGATCGATCACGCGGACCAGCTCCTGGTCTTCCGGCATCATGGGGACACCGCTCGCCCAGTCGGTATAAAGCTCGAGCTCCTGCGCAACCGATCCGGACGCCACGACCTGAAGCTGTTTGCGACTGCCTGCGGCGTCGAGAAAAACCGGCATCGAGGGGACCTCGTTGGGGCGGTACGGCTGCGCCCGCGGCCTCCTGAATTGTTGTTGGTGTCCATCGTTCTCGCCCTTTAGTCCCCCAAATCTCAGCGCCGTTAGTTCATCTATCGGCCGGAAACATCCGACTGTTTCTGGGCGGTACGGTCTACGTGCGAGTCGGAGGGAGATTTTGCGGCGCTGCGAGCGGCGGTGGCCGGGTGGCCCGTTCCTGGGGCGTTCACCCGCCCGCGCCCTAGCAGCCTGTGGACAATGTCCCGCGGTGACCTGAACACCTGATCAAGATCGACGGCGGATCTCGGGTCGTGCACGATGCGGCCATGGCATTGGGAAAGCGCGGCGACGAGCAGGAAGATCTCTTCGTCACTCACCA
>DASRLC010000295.1:0-5110 GCA_035648655.1 Polyangia bacterium | reverse complement strand
GCCGAGCCCCTCGAAGGTCAAACGGCCGCAGAAGCGCCATCCGAATGCGCGTTCGAGGCGCGCCACCGAGAGGACCGGGTTCCAGACGCCGCCGATCGCGTCGGCCGTTCCGGCGCCTGCCTCGACCGCCCAGGTCCAGTCTGGTTCCTCCAAAGTCTGGATGGCCCAGCGCTCGACCACCGGCGCGGTGGTGGCGGGCTGCTCCGGGGCAGGGCGGTTGGCGATCGCCAGCTCGAGGAAGCTCGCCCGCAGGAGCTCGACCGCTCGCACCGAAAGCACCTCCGCCATGCGCGACGCGTCCGCCGCTCCAGCGTTGACCCGCCGCACGACGGTCTTGCCGGTCACCCGATCGATGACCCACAGCTCGGCGCTGCCCGGCTCGGCGCTGGCGATGACCGCCACCAACGCGGTGGCCGCGCCCATCGAGGCCGGCGAGACCCGCTCGAGCGAGGCCCGCACGTCGACCCCCAGCGTCATGTCGATCACCTCGGCGTCGAAACCCGCCGCGATGAGTTCCCCCCGCAGCCGGACCAGAGCCTCGGTCACCGATGGCGGAGCCGCCGGCGGCCGCACCAGGATCACCTTGGGCAGCGCCTGCCCGGCCGCCCGCGCGACAGAAGTCGCCAGGATTAGCGCCACGACCCACACGACCGCCGAGGCCAGGCCGCGGCGCGCCGTCACCGCTCGCCGCGCAACGCGCTCGCGGCGCCCGCGTAGCTTCCCCGCGGGAACCGGCGCACGTATTCATCGGCCACGTCGCGCGCCCGGGCCGCACCGTAGAGCTCGCGCAGCGCGATCATCTTGCGGCCCAGCGCCTCGGCGACGTAGGAGCCGCTCGGGGCTTCTTCGAGGTAGCGGTCGTACCAGCGCAGCGCGTGGATCAATCCGCCACCGTCGTTCTCGTCCAGACGCCCCAGGAAGAACGCCGCGTCCGCCGCGCGCGGCGACTCGGCGAAGCGCCGGCGCTGCACGTTGAGCGCCCGTCGGGCCAGATCGTCGCGCCTCCGATAGCGGGCGGCGTCGGCGAGCGCAGCCAGATCGTCGGAGCTGGCGGAGGCCAATACCCGCGGCAGATCGCGCTCGGCGTCGTCGACGATGGCCGCGAAGTCGCCCGCGGCGAGCGAGGCGCCCCAGGCGCGTCCCGGCCGCGCCGGTCGGGCCGCAGGGCGGGCTACAGAGACCGCCATGGGGGCGGCCGGGCGTTCGGTCGGCGCGTGATTCGCAGCCGCGCTCGGGGCGAACTCGGTGGCCAAGCTCGGCAAAGTCGGCAAGCTCGGCGAAGTCGGCGAAGTCGGCGAAGTCGGCGAAGTCGGATTGCTACCCGGCAAGATCGATTTGCCCGGCGGGCTCGGATCGGCGGGCGCGTCGTCGTCGCGATCGTCGATCTGGGCCAAGACCACCCGCGATTCCCTGGGCACCACCGTCAACCGTTGCCCCGCCCGCAACGCGATCGGTCCCCCCGTGAGCGGTCCTTCGACGGTGACCAATCCGCGCTCCATCCGTACGTCGAGGCGTCCAGTGGCCGGGCTCCAAGCCGCCGTGAAGACCGTGCCGTGGACGTTGATGGTGAACGGACCGGCGTCGATTCGCCAGCGCGCGTGCGGTTTCGGAACGACGTTCACCGACGCCGTCCCCTCGGCGATCGACAGGTGCGCGCCCCGGCCGTCGACCGAGTTGAGCCGCCCCTGGGTTCCCTTCGCCAGCGTGATGACGGTGCCGTCCGCGAAGCGAACAGCGGGCTCCGCGGTACCCCGGGCCTCGATGACGCCGTCCGGTCCCAGCGCGCCGCCTTCGATTCCGTACGCCAATGGCGCCGGCGCTTCTTCGTGGATACGGGCGTGCGAGACCAGCGCCACCACCGCCGTCGCGGCGGCCGCGCCCAGCAGCAAGTAAGTGAGCGGTCGGCCGGTCCGCCAACGGCCGAATCCCAGGCGGGCCCGCAACGTATCGAGCCCACGCGATCGTTCGGCGGGCGAGATCTGTCCGAGGCTCTTTCGCGCCAGGTCGGTCAGTGCTGCCGCGCGCGGGCTCAGCTCAGCCGGTTCCCAGTCGCCGTCGGGCCTCTCGTCGTCGAGCCGGCTCATGGGCTCGACCTCGGCGCGCGCTGGCCGATCGGCCGCCGCAGCTTGGGGTCGCCATCGACCAAGTCGGACAGCCGCGTCGATGCGCGCCGCAGAGCCCGTTTGACCGTCGCCAGCGAGATCTCCATCGCCTCGGCGATCTCTTCCAACGTCATCCCCTCGACGTGCCGCAACACCAGCACCAGTCGCTCGCGCGTCCCCAGCTTGTTCAGCAGGCCGTAGAGGCGCTGGAGGGCGTAGCGGTTCTCGACGCTCATGAAGAGGAGCTGGTTGTCGGGCACCTCGCCGGTCTCGGACAAGGTGAGCCAACGCCGCGCGCGCCGCCGGCGCAGCTCCCACTTGACGATGCGCACCGCGAACGAAACCACGAAGCTGCGCAGTGCCTCGGGCTTGCGCAGGGTTCGAATGCGTGAGAACAGGCGGCAGAAGATCTCCTGCGTGACGTCCTCGACCTCGGCGTCGGGGCCGAGCGCGCGGCCGACGATCCCGTGTACCAGGGGCGCGTAGCGATCCCAGGCCAGCTCGGGAGCCCCCGGTGTGCCGGCCATGAGCGCGCGCGCCAAATCGACGTCGGCGGCCTCGTCGGACCCCACGGGGGCCGGCGTGACCAGTCGGAGATGCGCGTTTCGCGAGGAATGAAGCATGGCTTACGTCCCATCCTACCCCCGCGGGCGCTCGGAGCCCAACCGAGAACCACGGCGGGCTGTGCCACGCGCCGCGGTGCGAAACGCAGCTTTGCGGCGCAGACCGCGAACGGATAGGCTGCCCCCATGGGCCGACAGCTGGGCGTGGCACCGTTGTTGGCGATCTCGCTGACGCTCGGCCTGGGGCCATCCTGGTCGCCCTGGCGGTCGTTGGCCGGCGCGGCGGATGGTCCGCCAGGAGCTCCGGACAAACCCCGGGCGGCCAAGGTGACGTCCAAGACCAGCCGCAAGACCAAGTCGCACCGGACCAAGGGCAAGCGCCCGTCGGGCGCGCACGACAAGCCAACCGCCAGCCACCGGTCCCACACCGCGCGGATAAAGACGGCGCACGCCGAGGCGCCGACGATCAACGATAACATCGAGATCACACCCTTTCCCAGCCACGCCGCCGAGGCCCGCAAAGCGTTGGCGCAAAATCGGCGCGATCAGTTGGACGACGCGGAGAAGGCGGCGCGCGATCCGCGCCAGGACGATCGCTGGCAAACCGTGCTCTTCCACTTGCGCGGCTTCGACTCGCGGGCCGACGCGGAGGCCTGCTTCTGGCGCGTCATCGCGTACTACCGTCTGGGGGAGATCGGCCGCGCGCGCAAGATTCGGCAGAGCTGTGATCTCCCCGCCAAGGACGAGCCCCTGGTCGAGCAAGAGGACGTCTTGTCCGCCGGCTTGCAGCCGGCGGCGGCGCTTCCCGAGCTGGCCGCGGCCGGCGATCGGCCCGCGGCGCCTGTCCCGAACCCCGCCGGGTACGAAGGCGCCGGTCCGACCCGGCTCGAACCGTAAGGCGCCGGTTCAGCCCGCGGCTTCGACGGCCGGCCCGCTGTCGACGAAGGTTCGGATGGTGTCGAAGAGCGTCTGCAGCGCCACCGGCTTGGCCAGAAACGCGACCGCGCCGTCGGGGCGCTCGCGTACGACCGCGCTCAGGACCACCACCGGAATCGGCGACAGCCGTGCGTCGCGCTTCATCGAGGCCAGCACCTGCGCGCCGTCGATGAATGGAATCATCATGTCGAGCAGCACCAGATCGGGGAGGCGATCCGCGGCCGCGCGCTGGAGATAGTCGAGCGCTTGCCGTCCGTGGCTGGCGGGGATCACGTCGTAGCCTTCGGCCTCGAGGAGATCCTGCAGGACGTCCCGAATTTCCAGATCGTCCTCGACCAACAACAGCTTCTTCTGCTGCGCCATCTCGCTTGCCCCATCCACGTGAGAACCCCTCTCAACGTGCGCGATTGCGAGGTGGGAATCAAGACGGCACCGAACCCGTATCCACGCATACAACCTGCCGGCTTCGTGCTCGAGGTGACGTGGCAGGTATCCGAGCGGGCCGGATCGCGTATGATCGCCGGCCCTCAAAGGAGACGTGATGCGTCGAGCTCTTGCCGCCTGTCTGTTTCTGATCGCCCTCGCCGGCGCGGCCACCGCCCAGGCGGAGGTCGTGCAGTACATGTCCCGGCACCCGCTCCCCAAACGGGTGGGCCACGGGTTTTGCGACATCGACGTCCCGCATTTCCACGACTATCCGCCGTCCGACCCGCGCCTTTACCGCCAGGTCGACGGCCAGTATTACTTCGTGGGCGACCCGACGCCCTTCGACTACGACGGGCCGCGCTACTCCTTCTATGGGCCCCACCCGATCACCGACCCCAGCGTGCAGCTCGGCGGGCCGGCCTATTGCTACATCCGCGGGCCGCACTACCACTGGTACGCGCCGCCGCCGCAGGCCCAGTTCGAGATGCGCGGGGGCGCCTACTGGTACGTCGGTGCCTACGACCCCGTGTACTACAACGATCAGCCTCGGTTCGTCGTGATCAACGATGTCTATGCGCCGATGGTCTACGCCCGGCCGATGATCGACGTGCAGTTCGCGCCAGCGACCTTTCACGGCGAGATCTTCGTGGGGGGCGTCTGGCGGGCGGGCCCGGGCGGACCGGTGTACGGCGGCCCCGGCTGGCGGGGTGGACCGCCGCCGGGCGCCGAGCGTCGCGAAATGGTGATGCGCGAGCACCGCGAGCATGAGCTTCACCGTGACCAAGAGCACCGCAACTGGGAGCAACGGCAGCACGAGCAGCATGAGCGCGGGCATGGCCCCGTGGCCCACGGCGGGTCGGAGCGTGGCGGATGGCACGGGGGACCGCCGGTCGAGCGCGGCGGCTATCGGGGCGCGCCGGCGACACCGGCCAATGGCGGTTGGCACGGCGGCCCACCCCGCGGCGGCGCGCCGGCCGGCAACGCCTGGCATGGCGGGGGAGGCGGCGGGCAACGTCCCGCGGCACACGCCAACGGCTTTCACCGCTGACATGGAAGATGATTGGCATGGATAAAAAACAGGAT
>DASRLC010000294.1:0-2132 GCA_035648655.1 Polyangia bacterium | reverse complement strand
GGTGGCGATGACGCCAACGCTGGAACCCAGGCCAAGCCCTTCAAGTCTATGGCTGCCGCGCAGGCCGCGGTTCGCAAGGACCCGAACAAGGGCACCAAACCCATTACGGTCATCTTCGGCAGCGGAACCTACTACGTCGGCCAGACCGTCACCTTTACGTCCGCTGATTCGGGAACCCAGGCGGCACCCGTCACCTACACCGGGTGCGGCGCGACCGCCACGCTCAGCGGTGGCCTGCCGCTCAACAACCTGACCTGGACATCGTACAAGAACGGCATCATGAAGGCGGCGGTACCGTCGAGCACTTTCACGAACTATTCGTTCGACGACGGCAAGGCTTCGCCGGCGGTGACTGGCGGACCGGGCTCGAGCGGCAATACGTACGGATTCTCCAGCGTCCTCTTCCTCAACGGACAGCGCCAGCACATGGCGCGCTACCCCAACTACACAGACCCGACCTCAGCATACGGGGGCAACGCCAGCGATGCGTCGTCACGGAGCAACGGCTGGTCGCACAAACCTTCCGCGGCACAGCCGGCCTACTTGCACGGCGTGCACAGCTCGCTGTGGGGCAGCGAGGACTACATCCTCACGGGCAGCGCTCAGCAGGGGCCGCTCTGCAACGGCCGCCCGTCGGGGTTGTCCAGTGTGCAGATGGTCGAGAACGCCTTCGATGAGCTCGACGCCGCAGGCGAATGGTTCTACGACCGCAGCGGTGTCGCGGGCACGGCCGGCACTCTCTACTTCTATCCCCCGGCCGGCGTCGACCTCACCAAGCCAAACACGTACACCCTCGAGATGGCCGTGCTCGAACGTGTCTTCGAGTTCGACGGGGGCTGCGGCTCGGGAGCCTCTCGCGGGGGCGCCGGTTTGCCATCCTATCCGGCCCCCAGCGCGTGCGCTTCGTCGCCACCCGTGCAGTGGGTGACCCTGGACGGATTCCACTACGTCGACACGCTGCGGACCTTTCCCAGCTGCAACGAGCAGATCTTGCGTTCGGATTGGCAGATTTACCGGGGCGGCAGCATCTTCATCACGGGCGGTCAGCACGTGACCATCTCGAACAGCTTCTTCGACCAGCTCGGCGGCGCGGGTGTCTTCGTCAACGGCTACAACGACAGCGTTTCCGTCACCGAAAACCTCTTCATCGACACGGGCTCGAGCGCCATTCTGTTCATGGGGAACAACAAGGCTGTCCGGAACGCCTTGTTCGGCTACGGCGCCTCGACTGTTCCCGTCGGTCAGCTGGACATGACGCCGGGGCCGCAGACCAACGACTACCCGAGCAACTGCAGCGCCACCGAGAATCTGATTCACGACATCGGGGACCCCGAGTTGCAGGTGGCGGGCGTCGCCATCGACATGGCCGACAGCATCACGGTGAGCCACAACAGCATCTACAACATGCCACGCGCCGGTATCAATGTCGGGGACGGATGTTGGGGTGGCCACACGATCTCGTACAATGACGTGTTCGCCACCGTGCTCTTCACCGGGGATCACGGCGCGTTCAACAGCTGGGGGCGCGACCGCTACTGGGACACGAGTACGGGGTCCATCGAGTCTCGGGTTGGCAACCCGCCGAACAGCCTACCGCTTCTCGACGCCGTCAAGCCGATCACGATGGCGCACAACCGCTGGCGCTGCGACCAGGGCTGGGACGTTGACCTCGACGACGGCTCGACTAACTACAAATTCACGGACAATGTCTTCCTGTCGGGCGGCCTCAAGTGGCGCGAGGGCTACTACCGCGACGGCGAAAACAACGTGCTCGTACAGCAGAACACGACACCGTGCGCGCCGAACGCCCCGACCGACGAGGTGTCCGGCTGCTTGAGCGTACACGTCTGGCCCAAGGGCAGCGGCGACGTGTTCATCCACAATATCTTCTGGGGCATCGCGCCCGACAGCCCCGACGCCTACGGCAAGGAGATCGACTACAATCTCTTTCAAAGCGCGGCTCAACTCTCGACCGCCCAGAATACGTATCATACGGACACGCACTCCGCCGCGGGCAATCCCAACTTCGTCGACCCGACCCACGGCAACTTCGCGTTCGGACCGAGCTCCCCGGCAACCGCACTCGGCATCGTGAGCCTGCCTGCACCGGCGACTGAACAGTACGGCGTGAC
>DASRLC010000293.1:0-8087 GCA_035648655.1 Polyangia bacterium | reverse complement strand
GATCTTGGCTCGATTCTCGCCCGGTCTCAGCCAGGGCAGACGGTCCTGGACTTCACCGACTTCGATCATCGCCTTTTCGGCGATCGTGAGCGGCTCGACCAGAACGCCGACCTCGCGCAGATTCGGCGGAACGGAGATCATGTACATCTGATCGTCGACGATCCGTTCGGCCATGAAGCCGTGCCTGCCGTTTATCCCCCGTTCGGTAAACTTGCCCGTGACGCAGAAATCGGGGCGGCCCACCGCGCAGGCCGGACACTCGGGCAGACCGCAAGGGCGACGCACCATGGTGACCACCAGGTCGCCGGCGTGAAATCGGCTGACCGCCGAGCCGGTCTCGAGCACTTCGCCCAGCGACTCGTGGCCGATGACCAAGTAGGGCGAGCCTGGGGGCGGCGCGCCGTATTCGAAGCTGGCGACCTCCCGATCGGTCCCACAGACGCCCACGTCCAAAATCTTGAGCCGGACTTCGCTGTCGAGCGTCAGGGTCGGCTCCGGCTGATCGATCACACGGACGGCTTTTTCAGCCGGAAAAATCGCCACCGCCTTCAAAATTCATCCTCCTCGCGGCCCGTTCGGCCGAATCCACACTACACCAGGGCCGAGCCCCACAACGGCTCCTGAAGGGTGGGATCTCCGCGGGGCGAGTCAAGCAACAATCCGACCGCTTTTCCGGCGCCGACGAGACCGGTCGAGCGCGCGGCCCGCAGCGCCTCGCCTTGGTCGACCGATCGGCCCGGATGCGGAAAGCGCGGCCAGATGATCGCGCCCGATCATGCGCTGGCGGCGGCGCCGTCGATCCTCTTCGACGCCGTGATCGTGGCTCTCTCTGCAGAAGCGGCGACCGCATTGGCGCACGAAGCGGCCGCCGTCGACTGGCTGCGAGACGCTTTCGGCCACCTCAAGGTGATCGGCCACGTCGCGACCGCGGCGCCACTCCTCGCGAGGGCGGGCATCGAACCAGACGTGGGGATCATCCCCCTCGAAGGAGCTCGTTCGACCGCCGCCTTCGTCGCGGCGGCGAAGGGTGCGCGGATCTGGGACCGAGAGCCGAAGCTTCGCAGCCCGGGCTGATCGTCGTGGCTAGCATTTTCGGCACGCAGCCGGATCGCTCGGCGGGCCGGGTAAAGCCCGACGATTCTGTTGAGCCCGCTACAACAAGAGATGAGGCCCAGGAGTCAACATCGCCGCGCTAAGTCATCTGACCATCTGCTGCAACTACATAGAATCAAAGACTAGTAATATTATTACGTAGGCTAGCATACTTGTTGCACACACTAAGATGTAATGAGACATCCCGTGCTTCGCTGGTCCCCCAAGCTCCTCTCATTAACCCTCGCGTCGTCTATTGCGGTGCCCCTCGTGGGGTGCGGGGAGATGAACGAAAACGCAGGTGTCACGGAAGCCATATCGGACCTGGTGACGACCAATGGGCTCTCGACGGTCAATGGGCTCAGCACCGTCAATGGGCTCAGCACCGTCAACGGCCTCAGCACCGTCAATGGCCTCCAGAGCTTCAGCGGCCTGATGTCGACGACGATCGGTCGGGTCGAGGTCGCGTACGTCGTCCACTGCGCCCTAACGGTGGGGGCGTCGATCGTGAAGCAGGATCAGGACGGAAACAGCTACACGTTTCCCGGGGCGCTGGGCATGGCGCCGCAGTGGCAGAACGGCGCGTGCGACCAGACCTGCCAAGAAAATATCTCGTCCTGCCTTCTGGCCAGCGTCAACACGACGGGGATTCACGTTCCGCTCTGGATTGTTTCGCCGGACCCCAACGTCGGGTGGGGACAGGATCCTGGGTACCCCAACCAAGAAGCCACCTTCTTCGGGAACGTCTTCACGCCCGGCGCACACGGGACGAAGCCCTCCGTCGACCCGATGTATTACTGCGCCGGGCCACAGATTAAGGTGAATCCCCCCGCTGGCCGGCTGGGATCGAATCAAGTCAATCCGCCCTACGTCAATGCGCTGGGCAGCCAGTACGCACAATGCAAATCGTCCTGCGAAGCGGCTCCCGCTCCGCACCAAGCCGACGGCTTCGCTTCCTGCCTCGGCTGGAAGAACCCCGTCACGGTGTGGCGCCAGAACGTCGCCACGGCCAACTGACGGTCCAGCGCGGATCATTGGCTCGACGAAGACGTGCCCGCCGTGCTCGACGCGGCGGCCGCGTTCGTCGCATCCGCGGCGGTGGGCGGCATTCCGCCGGGGCCGCAGAAGTTTACCTTCTTCACGACCGGTGGCGGATTGCTGCGCTCACGCGCGGAGGCAGCCCGCCGCGTGTTGTACGTGCGCGACCAGTGTTCCTTGCTGTGGTCGAGCTGTCCGATTAGCTTTTTCCAAGCGACCGTCGCGGTGACGTCGCTCGCCGCCGGCTCCGGGACCAGCGCCACGAGGCCGACCAAATCCTCCACCAGGGCCGGATCGGTCTTGGGTTCCGACATCGCGGCGTCGAGCGCCGGCACGAGCACGCGGTCGCGAAATTCGGACTCGGGGCCGGCATCGATTTGACACCAGAGCAGACGCAAATGCAGGTGCGCATAAGCCGCCGCCGCCTCTGAGCGCGGCTGCAGGAGCAAGCGGCGGAACGGTTCATCATAGTCACCGGCCGCTTGGTGGTACGAGGTCAGCATCGCGTTCACCAGCTTGCCGCGACATTCGCCGCTGCATTGCGCACCCATCATGTAGGAGACGAGCCATTTCCGATGGTCGCTGTGAAAGCGGTCGATCTGCGCCGCCTCGCTGGTGCTGACCATCTCTCCGGTGCGGGCCGCCGCCAGGACCAGCGACGACACCAAGCGAGCACCGGTCGAGAAATTCTCGAACTTCGAGATGTCCTGCCACTGCCGCCGATCATAGAGATCGTCCAAGTACGGCGTGAATAGCCAGGCGAACTTCGCCGGGGAGGCTTGCACGACCCGTTCCTCGCGCAGGAGCGACAGGGGGCTACTCTCGGACTCGGCATGCGCCGCGATCGTCGCGTCCATCTCATCCATTACCACCTGCGCGATCGCGTCCGAGCGCTGGGCGAGCGCGTCGTCCTTGCACAGATCCGTCGCCTTCTGCACGCCGAAACGCTGGAGGCAGGTCAGCTTGAATCCCTGCGCGAGCTGCTCGTAATTTTTCTTGCCGGTCGCCTCCAGCACCGTCCGCATGTAGGTCGCGTTCTGTTTACCCAGCTCCATCGCGTAGGAGACGGCCAGCTCGGGATCGAGGATCTCGCCGCGCGAGAGCGACAGCAACACGCCAAACTTCTGGTCCGCGCTGCCGGGCCCCTGCGCCGAGAGCACGCCCAGGTTCTTCGCCAAGATGTCGGCGCGCGCGATGCGCCAGTCATTTTCCGCCTTGGTGGTGGCGATGACCTGCTCGGAGTGCGCCTGCGAGGACGCGATTTGCGACTGTCGGTACTGCCAGATCGACGTCGCGACCAGCCCCGCCACGCCGATCACGAAGCTGGACAGGAATGCGCTGTAGGTCTGGATGAACTTGCCGAGCTTGCTCACCTCCTCGCGCGCGGTGCTCTTCTCGGTCGTCGGGTTCGTTTCGTCACTCACCGGCCGACTATATGACGGTTCTTGCGACAGGGCGTCGCGCGGACGGCCGACGCCGGACGGCGCCCGATCTTTTTGCGGCTCCTCAATATCAGTGGACCAGCAACCCTACGACCGGTAGCACCAGGTCTGATCGATCGGCCGTATCCGAGGACCGGTCGGCCGGCCGAACCGGCGTCGAACCAGACGGTTCCTTCGACGCGGAACGGGATCGTGAACGAAATGGCGCGCGCCCTCGGACTTCTGCCGCCAGTCCGCGAAGCCCAGAACAACGCGCGAGCTCATCCAGCGGCGGCACCACGCGCGGTTTGTCGATCGCCCTTGCCACCAAGCCTGAAAATGCCGAACTTAGCTGGACCGTGTTCGATACCGGAACCGCCTCCGCCGTCGCTCAGACGTACTGCCGATCATGAGCGACGACCGTTCGTCGTCGCCGAAAGACGACAGCTTCCTGGCTGGCGCCGGCGAAATGGGCGCGCTCCTGCGGGCCATTGATTGGCGTCACACACCGCTGGGCGCGCTATCGGACTGGCCGCAGAGCCTGCGGACCACCATGAGCATCTGCCTCAACTCGAAGTTTCCCATCGCGGTTTACTGGGGACCTGAGTTCCTCATGCTCTACAACCAGAGTCTGGTCCCGATGGTGGGACCCCAGAAGCATCCGCACGCGCTCGGTCAACCGGCGTCGGTGGTGCTGGCCGAGATTTGGCAAATCATCGAGCCGCTGCTGCGTCGGGTGAGGACCACCGGGGAGGCGACCTGGGAGGAGAATCTGATGCTCCCGCTCGCGCGAACCGGCATGCCCGAAGAGTCGTACTTCACCTTCACCTATAGCCCCATTCGCGACGAGTCGAGCGGGATTGGCGGCGTCTTCTGCGCGGTCGTCGAGACCACCGACACGGTGATCGAGGGGCGACGGCTGCGCCTCCTCAATGCGCTGGCCGAGGCGGCGCGCGCCAAGACCCCGGCCGAGGCCTGTGCGCAAGCGGCGGCCGAGATCGCGCGCGCGCCACTGGATGCGCCATTCGCGCTCCTCTATCTGTTCGATGAGGCCGGCGGCGCGACGCTCGCTGGCACCGCCAACATCGCGGCGGGAGATACACTATCTCCGCACTTGCTCCGCCCCGGTGAACCCACGCCGTGGCCGTTCGAAGACTTCGGCGCAGACGCCAAAGATGATCCGCGCTTCGTCCCGCTCGTCGACGGGCCGGGCGGCGCGCGCGGCGCCGCGATCCTGCCGATGGAGCAGTCGGGCGCCGGACGTTTGGGCTTCGTGGTCGCCGGATTGAGCCCGATGTTGTCGCACAGCGAATCATATACGCGCTTCCACAAGTTGCTGGCCGCCGGCATCTCGCACGGGGTCAGCAGCGCCGCGGCTTACCAAGAAGAGCGCAAGCGCGCCGAGGCGCTGGCCGAGCTCGATCGTGCCAAGACCGCCTTCTTCAGCAACGTGAGCCACGAGTTTCGAACACCGCTCACGTTGATGCTCGGCCCCGCCGAGGACGCGCTGGCTGCGGCGGACACCCTGTCGCCCGAAGAACGCGAGCGTTGGTCGCTCGTTCACCGCAACGCGCTCCGGCTTTCCCGGATGGTCAACACGATGCTCGATTTCTCGCGCATCGAGGCCGGGCGCGTCGAGGCGTCGTACGAGCCGACCAATCTCGGAGCGTTCACCGGCGAGCTGGCCAGCATGTTCCGGTCGGCCATCGATCGTGGCGGATTGCGGCTGCGTCTAGATCTTCCCGCGATCGACGAACCGGCCTACGTCGATCGCGACATGTGGGAGAAGGTGGTCCTCAACCTGCTCTCCAACGCCCTGAAGTTCACCTTCGAGGGGGAGATCGCGGTGTCGCTGCAGCTCCAGGGAAACGACTTCGAGCTGTTGGTCCAGGACACCGGGATCGGCATCGCGTCGTCCGATCTGGGGCACGTCTTCGATCGCTTTCATCGCATCAAGGGGGTGCGGGCCCGAACCCACGAGGGGACCGGTATCGGCTTGGCGCTTGTCGCCGAGCTGGTCAAGCTGCACGGGGGAAGCGTGCGCGTGGAGAGCGCCGAGGGGCGCGGAACGACCTTCTCGATTCGACTGCCGCGCGGTCACGCACATCTACCGGCCGAGCGAATCGGCGCCGCGCGCACTTTGCCGTCGACGTCCGTCGGAGTCGCGTCCTACGTCGAAGAGGCGCTGCGCTGGACGGGGCTGGCCGTCCAAACCTCGGGGTCGGCTGCTCGGACCGAACCGGCGGTCGGCTCGGCCTCGGGAGCACCCCCGGCGCGCATCGTCCTCGCCGACGACAACGCCGACATGCGCGGCTACCTGACCCGTCTTCTCTCCGAACGCTGGAACGTCGAAGCCGTGCCCGACGGAGCCGCAGCCCTGGCCGCCATAAAACGCGATCCGCCCGATCTCGTTCTCTGCGACGTGATGATGCCGGAGCTCGACGGCTTTGGGGTGCTGCGCGCGATCCGGAGCGACCCGGCGCTTCGCCTCACGCCCGTGATTCTTCTGTCGGCACGCGCGGGTGAGGAGGCAATCGCCGAGGGGCTCAACGCCGGCGCCAACGATTACATCGTCAAGCCGTTCTCTGCGCGCGATCTGCTGGTCCGGGTGACTTCCAAGCTGGCGGTCGCCGAGATCCGGCGCCGGACGATTGCCATCGAGGAGGCGGCTCGCCAGCGCCTCTATGGCCACTTCATGCAGGCGCCTTTTCCCATCGCGGTTCTGCGCGGTCCCCAACATGAAACGGAGATCGTCAACCCGATTGCCCTGGCTGCCTGGGGCAAAGACGAACGCATGATCGGCAAGCCGCTCATCGAAGGGATCCCCGAGCTGCAGGGTCAGCCTTTCCTGGGATATTTAGACGAAGTGTTTCGAACCGGCGTCGCCTACAACGCCCGCGGCGAGATGGCGCGCCTGGTACGTTCGCCCGGCGGGGAACCGGAGGATGTCTATTGGGACTTCGTCTATGCGCCGCTCCGCGACCGCGAGGGGGCCATGGATGGTGTCCTGGTGGCCGGGTTCGAGGTGACCGCCGAGGTTCGCGCGGTGCAGAACCAGGCCCGGCTCTTGGCCAGCGCCGAGGCCAGCGAGCGTCAGTTTCGCGAGCTGGTCGAGAATCTGCCGCAACTGGCCTGGACCGCCCGTCCGGACGGGTACATCGACTATTACAACCGGCGTTGGTACGAATACACCGGAACGACCTACGCCGACATGCAGGGGTGGGGCTGGCAGGCCATCCACAATCCCACCAAGGTCGAGGCCGTCGCGGCGAAATGGCGGCACTCGCTCGAGACCGGCAAGCGCTTCGAGATGGAGTTTCCTCTCCGCGGCGCGGACGGCGTGTTTCGTTGGTTTCTCACCCGGGTCGAGCCGCTCCACGACGTCGAGGGCCGCGTCGTTCGGTGGTTCGGATCGAACACCGACGTCGACGAGAGACGCCGCAACGACGATTTCCGGGAGACCTTCCTGGGGATCCTCGGGCACGACCTCCGCAATCCGCTGAGCACAATCCTCACGACCGCCCAGGTTTTGGAGAGGCGGGCCGACATCGCGCCAGATCTGAAGAAGCGAATCGCGCGTATCACCTCCAGTGGGCAACGGATGCATCGCATGATCGCCCAGCTCCTCGATCTGACGCGGGCGCGCTTGACCGCGGGCATCCCGATGACGTTGAGCACCGAGCCGGTCGATCTGGCGCCGGTGGTCGGCAAGATCGTCGAGGAGGTGCGCGCGGCGCATCCCGCCTGTTCGATCGAGCTCCATGCCGAAGGGGACTGCGCGACGCAGATCGATCCCGATCGATTCGAACAGGTCGTCTCCAACCTACTCGAGAACGCCGTCACGCACGGCGACCACACCAGGCCGATCGAGGTCGTGCTGGCGCGGGAGGAGCGGACGGTGAGCATGACGGTGCACAACTACGGGCGGCCCATCGCACCTGAGTTCTTGCCTTTGCTTTTCAGCCCGTTCACCCGCGGCGACAAGCCCCAGGAGGGGTCCGCCGGCCTGGGGCTCGGCCTTTATGTTTCGGAGCGTATCGTCGATGCGCACCATGGCCAGCTTTTGGTGCGCTCGTCGACCGACGCTGGAACCACCTTCGAAGCAATTCTGCCGAGGAGACCCGAATGACCACCACCGCCCCGACGACCGTCGACGTTCGATCGGACGATCGCTCGTTCGTCCTCATCGTCGACGACGAAGAGGGCGTGCGGGAAAGTCTGCGGGACGTCGTCGAGATGGTGCGTTGCTCGGCGTTCCTGGCGGCCAGCGCGGAGGAGGGCCTGGCCCTGCTGGTCGACCGGCGCCCGTGTCTGGTGGTGCTCGACCTGCTGCTGCCCGGGATGTCGGGGACGGAGATGCTCGAATCGATGCGCCGCAATCCGGCCCTCGCCGGCATGCCGATCCTCATTTCGACCTCGGCGCCCGAGCGGGCGCCGCGAAACGTTCCGGTGTTGGCGAAACCAATCGACATCGACGCCCTCTGCGGATGGATGCGGCGCTCTTGTCACTGCGGCGCCCGCTCGGGCGCCGAGGTC
>DASRLC010000292.1:0-12459 GCA_035648655.1 Polyangia bacterium | reverse complement strand
CGGCCGAGACGCTCCCCATCAAGTTCGACCACGCCCAGCACGCGCGCCTGGGCGCCACTTGCGAAGGGTGCCACGCCTCGGCGCGGAGCTCGCGCGCGGCGGCCGACAATCTGATCCCGGGCGAGGCGGCCTGCCGCGGCTGCCATCAGATCGATCGCACGCAGCCGACCAGAACGGTCCCCGCCGGTAAGGGTCCCGCCCGCTGCGACGCCTGCCACGGCGACGGCGCCGGCCACGGCTGGATGCCGAGCCTGCAGGCGCCCGAACCGCCGCGCGTCGTGCTGGCGCATCCGAATCTGAAGTTCAATCACCAGCTCCACGCGACGCGCGGGATCGCCTGCGCGCTCTGCCACGCCGGCGCCGACTCGACCGCGATGGTCACGCGGGTCGATCTGCCGATGATGGCGAGCTGCCTCGGCTGTCACGACGGCAAGCGGTCGACCGGCCGCTGCGGCGCTTGCCACCTGACCGAGCCCGACGGCCGGCTCAAGGTCAAGCTGGCCACGGCGGCCACCGTCGCGGCGGGCGGTAGCGGCCTGCTGGAGCCGTCGGGCTCGCTGCGCGGGATGGACGCGCACGGCCCGACCTTCCGGCGCGATCACGCCGAAGCCGGTCGCGACGAGAGCTATTGCCTCTCCTGCCACCGCCGCAACGAGTGCGTCGATTGCCACGGCGGGGTGGTGAAGCCGCCCGACATCCACCCGTCCGACTACGTCTCGCTGCACGCGGCCGACGCGCGCCGCAACGTCCCCGACTGCGCCTCCTGCCACCGGCTGCAGACGTTCTGTGTCGGTTGCCACCAGCGCACGGGGGTGGCCTCCGATCCGTCGGGCGGGTTACCCGGGACCAAACCCGACAATCCGTTCGGCACCGGAACGGGGGTCAAGCAGTTCCACCCGCCGGGATGGGCGCGCGACGCGTCGGGCGCCGTGATCGCCACGCCCCGGCCGACCAGCCACTCGGTGCAGGCCAAACGCAACATCCGGACCTGCGTCTCGTGTCACCGGGAAGAGAGCTGCCTCGAATGTCACTCCGCCGACCCGGCGCGCGGTCCCACCTTCTCGCCCCACGGCCCCAACTTCGGCGCCACCGCGCGTTGCCGGTTCTTGGCCGCGCGCAACCGGCGGGCCTGCCTCAAGTGCCACGCCCTCGGCGCGGCTGAGCTGGACTGCCAGTAGTCGGGTGAACCACGACGGGCCCGGCCGGTTTTCACACGACGGCTTCGCCCGGTTTTTAGCTGTCTGGCCAGAGCCGCCTATACTCAAAGGGTGTTCGCGCTCGTAGCTTGTCTGGCGATGTCCGTCGACATCGCGTCCGCGCCGGTCGGCGATCCGATCGCGGCGTCGTCGGCGTTGCCGCTGCAGACCTCGCCGGAGATCTTCGATCCGGTCGCGGCGCGCGCCGAGCACTTCGGCCCCGGCGAGCCGCGCGTGCTGTCCAAGAAAGAGGAGTGGCTGCGCGACAAGGAGCTGCGCCCCGACGTGCACGTGTCGGACGCCGATCTCGCGCGCTGGTCGACGCCCAGCCGCGCCGCCCGCGCGCGGCGGGCCGGCAACCACTTGGGCTCGCGGGCGGCCGGCGCCGATCCCGAGCTGTGGCCCGGCGAGCGGGTCGAGCCGGTCACCACCCTCTACAACGTCTGGACCCACGAGGCGCTCCCCATTCTTCCGGACGAAGGCCACGAGATCGATGGCCGCTTCTATCTCTTCCTGCGCGATCACTTCACCAACCAGGCCACCCGGATGGACGCCCGCCTGGTCGACGTTCTCAAGCGGGTCGCGGATCGATTTTCGGCGCGCCGGATCGAGGTGGTCTCGGGCTATCGCTCGCCGAAGTACAACCTGATGCTGCGCAAGAAGGGGCACCAGGTCGCGCGCCACAGCCAGCACATGGAGGGGCACGCGGTCGACTTCCGGATCCGTGGCGTGGCCACGCGCCAGGTGCTGCACTACGTCCGCTCGCTGCGCATGGGCGGCGTCGGTTTCTATCCGCACTCCCAGTTCGTCCACAGCGACACGGGCCCGGTTCGGTATTGGACCGGGTCGTAAGCGCGCCGCGCGCCGCTGCGGTCGGGCCCGCGGCCGACCGGGCCGCCTGACCCGCGCATGTTCCGTCGGCTGGCCCGCGGCACGCTGATCTTCGACTGGTCGCACGCCCAGCCGGGGGCGGCGCTGCTCTGCCTGCCGGCGCTGGCCTTGCCGCTGGCGGTGGGCCTTCTCACCGATCACGTGCGGCAGGGGATGATGATGGCGGCGGGCGCCTTTTCGGTGGGCTTCGGATCCTTCCAGGAGCTACGCGGATCGCGACACCGGCCGATGCTGGTGGCGGCGATCGGGATGTGTGTCTCGAGCTGGATCGGGACGCTGGCGGGGCTCTCCAGCGCGGCCGCGGTGGCGCTGGTCGGCATCTGGGGCGGCGCCTACGGTCTCGCCTGGACGATCGGGCCGGCCGCCTCCTGGATCGCGCTGCAATGCCTGGTCTGGTTGGTGATCTCGTCGGCCTATCCGATCGGCGGGCTGCGCCTGCTCACGCGCGGATCCTTCGTGCTGGGCGGAGGGCTGCTGCAGATGCTGATCATCTCGACGGTCTGGCGGGTGCGCGGCCGGATGTCGCCGGTGATGGGCGGCGGCGCGCGGGCGGCCGAGCCTGCGCTGGCGGCGCCCGGCTCCGGCCGACGCGCGCGGGCCTGGCAAGCCCTGCGCGCCGCCGCGGTCCTGGCGCTCGGCACGGGCGCTGCGCGTTGGTTGTGGCTACCGAGCGGCTACTGGGTCCCGATGACGGCCGCCATCGTGATGCGGCCGGCGCTGACCCAGACCATCGAGCGCGGGCTGGCGCGCGCGCTGGGGACGTTGGCGGGCGCCGCCATCGCCACGTTGATCGCCTTCGCGTTGCGGCCGTTGCCGGTGTTGCTCTCGGTGTTGGTGCTGATCTTCGCCGGCGCTGCCTTCTTGTTGGTCTACGTCAACTACGCCGCCTTCGCGGCCTGTTTGACCTCGTACGTGGTGTTTCTGTTGGCGCTGGCCGGCGCCGCCGAGGCCACCGTCGTCGTGCACCGCATCTTGAACACGCTGATCGGCGCCGGCCTGGCCTTTGCCGGCCACCTGGTGTTCGCGCGGCTCGAACGTTGGTGGGGCGGCTTTCAGCACGACGGGTAAGCCGCGGAGGTCACTTCGCAGCAGCCGCGGCCATGGTCCCGCTTACCTGAAGGGATGTCGCCACCGCAACCCCGGGTAGCGGGCGAAGCCCTTGTCCGCGGTTACCCATTCGCTGCCGCTCTCATGGCGAGGGCCGCCAGAAAGGCATCCGGAACGAGATTGCCGCATAGGCCGCGAAGGCGGCAGAGGCCGGCGAAGATTTCGAAGTGGAGCGGGCCGGGCGTCACCGGGATGGCGTTCGGGGCGCGCCGAAGCGCCTCGACGAAGCGGAGGGCTTCTGGCATTGGCGTGGGTGTGCTGCGGAATGCGTAACCCAGAACATTGACGTCAGGCAGGATCAGGATCGCCATCCATCAGGTCGAGTAGTCCGGCGGTGCTATCGAGGTTCACGCCTCGATGCACCCCATCGCCGCGGAAGGTCGGCAGTCGCACGCGGCCCTTTTTCGCCGGCCCCGGACGACGCGCCAGCGTCTCCCGCAAGGAAGTTTCGATCAGGGCGGTCAGACAGCCGCTGCGCGGGAGGCGTCGGCGGTGCCGCGGCCGGCACGACGTCGTCGGTACGCGCGCCACCCGCCATGCTCCAAAGGAGCAACCCACTCAGCCCACAGACCCGAAGGCAGCGCACGGGACGAGGGATAAGCAAATCTGGAACCAGCCGCTCCCACAGGCGGGGTGCATTGTCGTTGGTAAGAAGGTGACAGAAGTTCGACGCGGCGGCGATAAGGTGTCGGAGATTCGACGGGCCCGTTCGCCGGCCCGACCCAATTCTAGCTGCGAGGTCGCGCCCTACCGAGGGCGGAGCGCGATCAGCTGGTTGAGCGAGCCGGAAGAGAAGCCGGCCAGGTCGAGCGCCACGAAGGTGAAGCCCTGCGCGCGGCCGAGCGCGACCATCGACTGGCGCACGCCGGGTTCGAGGGCGCGCGGCATGTCGGCGAGATCGATCTCCAGGCGGGCCACTTCACCATGGTAGCGGACGCGGAGCTGGCGGAAGCCCAGGCCGCGCAGGCCGTCCTCGAAGGCGTCGACGCGGCGCAGGCGCTCGGGGGTGATCTCGGTGCCGTAAGGGAAGCGCGACGACAGGCAGGCCAGCTGGGGCTTGTCCCAGGTGGGCAGCCCCAGCTCGCGGGAGAGCGCGCGCACCTCGGGCTTCGAGAAGCCGGCGTCCACCAGCGGGTGGCGCGCGCCGCGCTCGTCGGCCGCCGCCAGGCCCGGGCGGTGATCGCCAAGATCGTCGAGGTTGGTGCCGAGCAAGACTTCCTGCAGGCCCAGCTCGGCGGCCCGCGGCCCGGCGATCTCGAGCAGCTCGGCTTTGCAGTGGTAACAGCGGTTGGTGGGATTTTCGGCGAAGCCGGGGCGCTCCAGCTCCTTGGATTCGACCACCTCCAGCGGGGCGCCGATGAGCGCGGCCAGCTCGACGGCGGCGCGGCGCTCGCTGGCGGCCATGGTGACCGAGACGGTGGTCAGGCCCAGGCAGCGCTCGCCGAGGACGTCGTGCGCGACCCGCAGCAGCAGCGTCGAATCGACCCCGCCCGAGAAGCACACCAGCGCCGACCGATAGCCGCCCAAGATCTCACGCAGGTGCGCGTGCTTTTCGGCGAGGGAGTCTCCGCGCGTGGGTGCGGCCTGGGCGGGGGGGGACATCGTGCCGACAAGCATAGGCCAGATTCAGGTGATGGGAACGTGTTCGCTGGCGGCCACCGCGGCGGCCACCTCGGCGGGCAGATCGAGCTTGGCCTCGGCCTTGGCGGCGTCCTCGACCCGCGCACGCGTGGCGGGGTGGGCCGGCACGAACAGCGAGCAGCAATCGTCGAACGGCAGGATCGACGTTTCGTAGGTCCCGATCCGGCGGGCCAGCGCCGTGGTCTCCACCTTGTCGTAGGTCAGCAGCGGGCGCAGCACCAGGTGTCGCGCAGCGTCTTCGATGGTGGTCAGGTTCTCGACGGTCTGGCTGGCCACCTGCCCCAGGTTCTCGCCGGTCACCAGCGCCGAGGCCTCCATCCGATCGGCCACCGCGTCGGCGATCCGCATCATCATGCGGCGGTAGAGCACCACCGCCAGCTCGCCCGGGCCGGCGTCGCGGAGGCGTTTCTGGGTTTCGGTGAAGGGCACCACGGTGACCGAGCGCAGCGCCTGCCAGCGCGCCAGCCTGCGGCCGAGCTCGAGCACCTTGTCGCGGGACTTCTCGCCCACGTAGGGCGGCGAGTGAAAGTAGATGCCGTCGAGCGCCAGGCCGCGCTTGGCGGCCAGCCACCCCGCCACCGGCGAGTCGATCCCACCCGACAGCAACAGCAGCGCGCGCCCGGACACGCCCACCGGCAGCCCGCCGGGCGACTCGCGCGTTCCCGCGTACACGAAGGCGCCCTTGTCGCCGACCTCCACGCCGATGGTCAGCGATGGTTGGTGGACGTCGACGGGCAGGCCCAGCTCGCCCTGGATGCGGGCGCCGATTCGCCGCGACATCTCCAGCGACGGCACCGCGAAGCGTTTGTCCGAGCGCCGCGACTCCACCTTGAACGTCGGTGGCGTGGCGCTGGGCGCGCGTCCGGCGAGCGCGCCGCGCGTGGCCTCGACGGCGGCGGCCGACATGGCTTCTAGATCGGGCTCGGCAGCGACCTTGCGCGCGATCGAGAACGACACCAGGCCGAAGACGCGCGCCAGCCGGTTGGCGGCGTCGTCGGCGTCGTCCGGGCCGACCCGCACCAGGATGCGGCCATGCGTTTCCTCGACGCGCGCCCCCTGCAGATCGGCCACCGCGGCGCGGATGTTGCCGGCCAGCACGCGCTCGAAACGGCGGCGGTTGCCGCTCTTGAGGAACAGCTCGCCGAAGCGGCAGAGGAGCACGCTCGCGTTTTCCATGCGCGGGGCGTTCTACCCGTGTGTGGGCCGATTGGCGAGGGGGCGCACGCCGGCACTCACCTCGCGGACCGCCTCGGCCAGCGCGGCGACGGCCCCGTCGACGTCGGCCGCGGTGGTCGCGCGGGACAATGAGAAACGTAGGACACCCGTCCGATCGTCGAGCCCGATGGCCTTCAAGGTCGGGCTGGGACCGGCCGTTCGCGAGGCGCAGGCGGAGCCCGCCGAGGCGAAGACGCCGCGTGCCTCCAGCGCATGCAGGAGCGGCTCGGCGGGCAGCCCAGGAAACGCCAGCGAGGCGATGTGGGGCGCCCGAGGGGCATCGGCGACGGTGGGGCGGGCATTCGGCACGAGCGGCGCGACCGCCGCGACGGCCGCCGTTTCGAGGCGCGCGCGCAGCTCGGCGACGCGCGTATCGCCGCCGGCATCGAGCGCGCTTCTGGCCAACCGGGCGGCCCGCCCAAAGCCGATCAACGCGGGCAGGTTCTCGGTGCCCCCGCGCAGGCCGCGTTCCTGGCCACCGCCGAGCCAGAGCGGCTGCAGGCGGACGCCGGAGCGGACCCATAGCGCGCCGGCCCCGCGCGGGCCGTGCAGCTTGTGCGCCGAGAGCGCGACCGTATCGGCGCCGAGGGCGTGCGGACGCAGCCGCAGCAGGCCGAAGGCCTGGACGGCGTCGACGTGCAGGTGCGGCCGCGGGCGCAGCGCGGCCAGTCGGCGCGCGATCTCGGCCACCGGCTGCAGTGTCCCCAGCTCGTTTTGCACCAGCATGACGGCCACCAGCGCCGTGTCGGGCCGCACCGCCGCGACGACATCCTCGGCGCGCAGCACGCCGTTGCCGGCGGGGGCGACGACGTCGAGACGATAGCCTTCGGTTACCAGCGCCTCGACCGCGCGCATGACGGCGGGGTGTTCGAGCGCGCCCACCACCAGGTGCCGGCCGCGGGCGGCGCGCGCGGCGCCCAGCACGCCCAGCGCATCGGCCTCGGTGCCGCCGCTCGTGAAGACGATCTCCTCGACCGCGGCTCCGAGCGCGCCCGCCAGCTCAGCCCGCGCGGCCGCGAGCGCGCGGGCCGCCGCCGCGCCGCCCGCGTGGGCGGCGGCCGGGTTGGCGTAATGCGCCCGCGCCGCCCCCGCCATCGCGGCCAGGACCTCTTCGTCCGGTTGCGTCGAAGCGGCGTTGTCGAGGTAGATCATGGCGCCGCACTATAGAGTGATTTGCCGGGCCCTTCGGGCGGTGCTTGGCCGATCCGGCTTCCTTGAGGTAAATGAGAAGGGTGGATATTGGCGGTAGGGCCAAGAAAATCCTGCACGCCGTGGTGTCCGAGTATCTCGCCACCGGCGAGGCAGTGGGTTCGCATACGGTCACCCGTCGCTACGGGTTGGACGTGTCGGCGGCTACCGTCCGCACGGTCATGGGGGATCTCGAAGAGGCGGGCCTGCTGCGCCACGCGCACACCTCGGGCGGCCGCCTACCGACCGAGCGCGGGCTGCGCTACTACGTCGACATGCTGCTGCGGGTCCGCAACCTGACCGCCGGCGAGAAAGACGATATCCGCGAGCGGCTGGCCCCCGCCACCGGCGACGTGCCCGAGGTCATGCAACGCACCTCCCGCATGCTGCGGGAGCTCAGCCATTTGACGGTCGTGGTGCAGGCGCCGCGGCCCGAGAGCGACGTGGTGCAGCACCTGGAGTTCGTCCAGCTGCGCGACGGGCAGCTCCTGGCGGTCATCGCGGCGGCCAGCGGCCAGATCCAGAACAAGCTGGTCCCGATCGATTTTCCGCTTACGCCGAGCGAGCTCGACCGCATCAATAATTTCCTCAACGGCCTGGTCAGCGGGTTGACGCTCGATCAGATCCGGGCGCGCCTCTTGGAGGAGATCGCCGGCGAGCGCTCGGTCCACGACGACCTGATGGCGCGCGCGCTGCAACTGGCGCGGGCCGCGGTGCCGATCGACCCGGCGCCCGAGGTGCTGGTCGACGGGCAATCCAATTTGCTGGCCGGCAAGGCCGATCTGGAGCGGGCCAAGGTCTTGCTCCGCACGCTCGAAGAAAAGGATCTGGTGGTGCGGCTCCTCGAACGGACGTTGAGCGCGCCCGGGATCTGCGTTTTTATCGGCGCCGAGGCCAACCTGGCCGATCTGACCGACGTGTCGGTGGTGGCGGCGCCTTATGTGGCGGACGGGCGCGCGCTCGGCACCATCGGCGTCATCGGGCCGGCCCGCATGAACTACTCGCGGGTGATCCCGCTGGTCGATTTCACCGCCGAGATGATCGGCGAGGCGCTGGGCAAGCCCTAGCTTGGCGACAAACGGCAGCACGACGAGACACCAGACGGTAGACCGACGGAAACGGAAGATGAACCGAAAATGAGCGAAGACAGAAACGACCGAAGCGATCGAGACGAACAGGGCGTGGACGGAAGCGGCGCTTCGCCCGGCAATGGCGCGCCCGCGGCGGCGCCGGCCACCCCCGAAGAGCGGCTGGCGGCCATGACGGCCGAACGCGACGACATGAAGGACCGCATGCTGCGCATCGCGGCCGAGTTCGAGAACTGGAAGAAGCGCTCGCGCAAGGAGCAGACCGATGCGGTGGCGCAGGCGCGCGAGTCGGTCCTCAAGGACGTCCTCGAGATCGCGGACAACCTCGAGCGGGCCATGGGCGCTCAAGCGCAAGTGGGCGGCAAAGGGGGCGCCGGCGCCGGCGCCGTCGATGGCGCCGCGGTGGTCAAGGGGGTCAACCTGGTGCTGCGGCTCTTCCAGCAGAAGCTGGAGCGCTACGAGGTGCGTCCCTTCGAGACGACCGGACAGCCGTTCGATCCGCGCATCCACGAGGCCATCTCGCGCGTCGAGAGCGAGGTGCCGGCGGGCTCGATCGCCAACGAGCTGCAGAAGGGCTACCGCGTCGGTGAGCGCCTGCTGCGGCCGGCGATGGTCTCCGTGTCGGCGGGGCCCAAGTCGAACAAGCCGCCCGAGGGTTAGGCGCCTGCCTCCCGATTACTACCAGACCCTGGGGGTCGACCGCGGGTCGAGCGACGTCGAGATCAAGGCGTCGTATCGCCGGCTCGCGCTCCGCTGGCACCCCGATCGCAATCCGGGCGACGCGGCGGCCGAGGATCGCTTCAAGGAGCTGGCGATCGCCTATTCGGTCCTGTCGGATCAGGACAAGCGCCTGCACTACGATCGCTTCGGATCGCTCGATACCGCGGGCCCGCTCGGCGGGGCGGATCTCACCTCGGCGACCGAGTTCTTCGACGCGCTCTTCGGCGATCTGTTTGGCCTCGCGCGCCGGCGATCGACGGCGGGGCGCGACATGCGCTACACGCTGGAGATCGACTTCGAGGAGGCGGCCCTCGGCTGCGAGAAAACCATCGTCTTCGAGCGCCCGGAGGACTGCAAGAGCTGCCTCGGCACCGGTGCGGAAGGTGCGGCGGCCGGCCTCACCACCTGCACGCGCTGCAATGGCGAAGGGGTCATCCGCAAGAAGGCCGGCTTTCTCATGAGCCGGCGCGAGTGCATGGGTTGCGGCGGCACCGGCCAGGTGCCGCGCGTGCGTTGCGTCGTCTGCGAGGGAGCGGGGTTGGTCGACAAGGAACGGCGCTACACGGTGCGCATCCCGCCCGGATCGATCGGCGGCTCGACCCAGCGGCTGCCGCGCGAAGGGGCGCCGGGCCGGCGCGGCGGACCCTCGGGCGACCTGCACGTGATCGTGCGCGTGCGTCCGCACGCCTTCTACGGCCGCGAGGCGACCCGCGACGGCGAGGTGCTGGTGGTCGATCTGCCGCTCACCTTCGTCGAGGCCGCGCTGGGGGCCGAGGTCGAGGTGCCGGTGCTCGACGGGCGGCTGCGCATGCGGGTGCCCCCCGGCACGCAGTCGGGCGCGGTCTTCCGGCTGCGCGGCAAGGGTTTCCCCCGCGCGGGCGGACGCGGTGACGCCCACGTGCGCGTGTCGCTCGAGACGCCGGCGGCGGTCTCCGACGAAGCCCGCGCGCTGCTGACCCGCCTCGGCGCGGCGCTCGACGACTCCGAGTTCCCGCGCCGCCGGGCTTTCCGGGCCGTTGTCGAGGGTGCCGGAGCCACGACCGAGGCCGAGGCGCCGCGCGCGCAAGCCGCCCGCGCGCAGGCGGACCATGCCCAGGCGACGAACGACCGGGACGGCGACCGATGACCGATACGCCACCCCCGCCGCCGCCGCGCCGCCCGCGGCCGCTGCTGCACGCCGGCCTTTTTCTGGCCACCTTCATTACCACCACCGCGGCCGGCGCGCTCTTCGTGCACGGCGAATTGGGCGGTGCCTTCGGTTGGGAGGGGATCCTCCCCATCAAGGACGGCCTGTCCTATTCGGTGCCGCTCATGATGATCCTGCTGGCGCACGAGCTCGGGCACTACCTGGTCGCCCGGCTGCACGGCGTGGACGCCTCGTTGCCGTATTTCATTCCGCTGCCGCCCAGCTTTGGCCTCGGCACCATGGGCGCGGTGATCGGCATGCGCAACGTCACCAGCGATCGCAGGAAGCTGATTGACATCGGCGCCGCCGGGCCGCTGGCGGGCCTCATCGTCGCGGTGCCGGTGATCCTTTACGGCCTGGCGCACTCCTCGGTGGGCCCGCTGGTCTCGGGCGGGATGCAGGAAGGAAATTCGATCCTCTACGCCCTTCTCAAACACACGTCGAAGGGCGTCTGGTTGCCCGATGGCCACCGCGACGTCTTCCTGCACCCGACGGCCTGGGCCGGCTGGGCCGGCTTGCTGGTCACCATGATCAACCTCATTCCGGTTGGTCAGCTCGACGGCGGCCACATCGCCACCGCCTACTTCGGCAACCGCTACAACCGCTTCGCCGAGCGCCTGCACCGGTTCCTGCCCCTCGGCGCGGTGCTGGTGTTCCTCTGGGTGCTGCACCTGGTGCGCCTCGAGGCAGCCGGGCATTGGGACCAGGCGGTGGGAACCTCGATCGCGATCGGTGCCGCGCTACCCTGGCTGGTCTGGTATCTGCTGATCCGGATCGTCCGACGCGCTTCGGGTGACGTGAACCATCCGCCGGTCGACGATCGGCCGTTGCCGGCGAGCCGCCGGGCGCTGTTCTGGTTGATGGTGGCGGTCTTCGTGATGGTCTTCATGCCGGTGCCGTTCCGCTCGACCTTCGTGGGCGGGACTACGCCCACACCGAAGAGCACCCCCGCGACCGACGTGACCGCCACCGACACGGCGCGATGAAGATCCCGTCGTTCGAGATGCCGCTGGAGGAGATCCGCGCCAGCTTGCAGGCGCTGCGCCGGCCGCTCAGCGTGGCGATCCTGCGGGCCCGCAACCCCTTCAATGTGGGCGCCATCATCCGCGTGGCGCACTCGTTTTTGGTTCGCGAGATCTTGCTCATCGGCGACGAGCGTTACTACGAGCGCGGCGCGATGGGTATGGATCGCTACGAGAACATCGTGTCCTTGCCGACCGAGGCCGACTTCGTGGCCCACGTGCGCGCCGGCGGCCACAAGCTGATCGTCTTCGAGAAGGACGCCGCGCGCGTCGACCTGTGGCACGCCGAGCTTCCCGACGACTGCGTGATGCTGTTCGGCAGCGAGACCACCGGCGTCTCGCAGGAGCTGTTGGAGGTCGCCGATCAAGTGGTCGGCATCCCGATGTACGGCATCAACCACTCCTTCCCCGTCACCGTGGCCGCCGGCATCGCGATGGCCGAGTGGACCCGCCGCCACTACGCCAGCTAGCGGGAGGTCCGAAGACGTGGTGCAGGTCGGCCGGCTTCGTGAGAAGCCTAGTTGACGGCCGTCAAAGGAGAAGCCGTCCGCGGAAGTATCATGAATTCCAAGGATATAACTCCAGTACGAATTGCCAGGGTGCCTCCTATATTGGCGTGGAACGTGGGAATATTCCGGAGGTGGGCAAGTTGGCGTTAGATCTCGACAAGCTGAGTCGCGACGAGCAGCTCGATTTGCTCGACGAGCTCTGGGCGCGTCTCAGCCAAGCGGGCCACGCAACGCCACTGACGGCAGAGCAGGACGCAGAGCTTGATCGGCGTATAGACGCGGTCGGACGAGAAGGAGCCGTCGGAGTCTCACCGGAACAGCTGATAGAACGGATTCAGAAACGCTCGGCGTGAAGCAGATTATTTACCGCGTCGAGGCCGACGCTCGACGTGGAAGAAGCGCACGGTTGGTACGAGCGACAACGGTCTGGATTTGGCGCTGAATTTTTAGCCGAGCTGGGTGTGGCGGAAAACGCGATACGAAACAGGCGCATGCGTGCCCTGCGTATCGACGCGACACGCGCAGGATCTTTGTCCGACGGTTTCCCTACCAACTTTTGTACCTGGTTTTGGATGACACGATCGTGATCGCGGGCTGCTTTCATCTGCGGCGAGCACCGCGACACCTGGCATCGCGCGCCTAGTTGATGGTGCGCGCGAGAATCGCCAGGGTTTCGACGTGCGGGGTGTGGGGGAG
>DASRLC010000291.1:0-5807 GCA_035648655.1 Polyangia bacterium | reverse complement strand
CGGACTGTGCTCAACAAAACGGGCCAACACCGCATCGAGAACCATTGCTCCCGATCAGCATCTCGCCTGCGCTATCTGTCCAATTCTTCACCGCTTTCCGCGCGTTCAGCCCTTCGGCTCGACACCTTGAAAGGGGTGGCTCTTAGATGCCCTGTCCCTTTGCCCGCTACCATGCCCCCGCGCCCGATGCCTTCAAACCGGACCCCGCACACGACTTCGAGCTGGGATATCGATCGTGAACGCACTAGCTGTCGGCCGGTTATGGCCACTTAAACAATATAGAGACGGATCACGGCGAGCGAATCGCCATAAAGCCCGGGAGTGGAAGGTCGCGAGTCGACGTGATCTCTTTTCGTTGTTTCAAAGCTCATCACCCGAACGCCGACGGTAGATCTATCGGGTTGAATCGAGGGGCCAGGAGGTGGTTGAGCGCGAACGCGGCCAAGTAAGCGGTTCCGCAGATGCCGAACAGCACGGTATAGCCGGCCGTGATGTTTCCGGTTGCTTGGAATCGGTCCAGGAGACGGCCCGCAAAGATGGGAAAGATCATTCCGCCCAGAGAGCCGGCCATTCCACCGACGCCGACCACCGAGGCGACGGCGCTCCGCGGGAACATGTCGGAGACCGAGGTGAAGAGGTTCGCCGACCAGGCCTGGTGCGCGGCGCCAGCCACGCCAATCAACATGACCGCGCCCCAGGGGCTGGCTCTGGTCACGAAGAAGATCGGCGTGACACAGCAGGCGCAGAGCAGCATGGCGAGTTTTCTCGCGCGACTGATACCCAGGCCGCTGCGGCCAAGCCAGCCGGTGAGCCAGCCGCCGGCCACGCTCAAGACGGTGACGATGGAGTAGATGCTGACCAGGTGGATCCAGCTGTTCTTGAGGTCGAGATGCCGCGTCGATTTGAAGTAGGCGGGGAGCCAGATCAGAAAGAACCACCAGACAGGGTCCGTGAGGAGCTTGGCAACGATGAAGGACCAAGCTTGGCGGTAGCGGAGGATGGAACGCCAGGTGACCTTCGCGTACATCGGCTCAGTGTCGCGTCCCTCGGTGATGTAGGCGATCTCGGTCCCGGAGACGCGTGTGAGTTTCTCGGGGTCGCCGTAAAGGGGGAGCCAGAGGAAGAGCCAAGCGAGACCGGCGATGCCCATGGCGACAAAAGGGGCCTGCCAGCCCCAGCGAAGAGCGATGATGGGTACGATGGCGGGGGCGATAATGGCCCCGACGTTCGCGCCCGAGTTGAACAGAGTGGTCGCCAGCGCCCGTTCACCTTTGGGGAACCAGAGTGCAACGGCGCTAATCGAGGCCGGGAAGTTTCCGCCTTCGCCGAGCCCGAGCGCCACCCGGACCAGCGCGAACCCGCCGATCGAGCCGACGGCGGCGTGGGCAACTGCGGCGGCGCTCCAGACGGTGATCGACACGGCGTAGCCGATGCGCGATCCGAAGCGATCGATGAAGGCCCCGAAGCCGAGAAGCCCGACGGCGTAGGCGGACTGGAAAGCCGCGTTAACTTGTCCGAACTGTTCGTTGGTCCAGTGAAGCTTGTCGTCGAGGACCGGCTTCAGCAGTGCCAGGATCTGACGGTCGATGTAGTTGATGGTCGTGGCGAGAAAGAGGAGGGCGCAGATCAGCCAGCGGTAGCGGCCCGCGGCGAACGGCGCGAGCCCTGGGGGGGCGTCAATTGTTCTGGGCCCCACCGAGGATCCAGTCGTGGATGAGCTGCTGCTGAGCGTCAGAGAGGGCGGTTCCTGAGAAGACCGAGGTTCCCGTGGCCGTCAGGGCGACGGGATCGGCGGGCATCTGGCTCCCGCAGGGCGGCATCGTCTCCGAAACCTTCAGGTAGAGAATGCTGTCGTTTGGATCCCCCGGAATCACCCGTGTTCCCATCTCGGAGCAGCTGGGGCCCATGCAGGGTTGGCCGACGAGGCTCCAATAGGCGTAGATCTGAGAGCTCATATCGAGCGCGCTGTACCTAAGTCCGACGCCGTTGTAGTGACAGTAGTCGTTGCTACACGTCGGTGCGATGATCGTCCGGTAGACGTCCGTGAAGGAGTTTGGCGCGGGAGGAGAGGTCGACGCTGGCGAGGGATCGAGCGCCGAACACCCCGAGCCGAGAAGCAAGGCCAGCGTCGCGATCTGCAGTGTCGCGTGCCGCATCTTACTGACCGCCCGCATCGGCTGTCTCTCCATGGAGATCGAGGCCGGCCCACCCGGGACCGGCGTAGTCGGTGAACTCCATCCAGTTCTGAGGCGGAAAGTCGTCCGTCGAGCAAACGAAGGTCTGGGGACAAGTCGCGCCGGGCGTGAACGGGCCCCCGCAGGTGCACTGTGTGAAGCTCATACCGGTGCAGAGCGCGTATGAGATCTCCCTGCAGCCTGGACAAGAGTCGATCGCGACGTAGTACCCGGTGCCGCAGGGCGGTTCCGGATCCCAGCCTGGTGGAGGCGACCAGGGGCGCGCACCGTAGGCAATCGGTTGAAAGGCATCCGGAGCGCCTCCCGCGCACCCGGAGCCGAGACCTATCGCCAGCAGGAGGGCGAGCATGCTACCCGCCGAGACCGATTGTGACCTATGGAGCGCTCGCATGTCCTGACCTTAGAAGAAATAAAGGACCGTCAACTCAGTGCGATGGTTGTGAGCGGTCGTTCCGTCGGTGAAAGCCTGCGCGACGTATTGGTAGGAGAGGCCGACCCGAACAGGTGGGGTGACATCGACGAACAGGTTGGCGTCCGCGTAGCGAGAGGCATGGAACACGGTTAACGGATTGACCCACGGCTGCCGGGTCGAATCGGGGTGGAAGAGACTCGCTATGTTGCTCGAGTCACTGCGGCTGTAGTTGCCGCTCACGAAAACGCGCCCGGTCGGAGGCAGGTAGTACTGGACGCCGACAAGCAGAGTGCGCCAGTTGATCGTATGCAGGAAGCCGTTTGAGTCGAACGCAACCAACCCAGGGTCAATGTCCGGCGTGTAGGGGAGGCCGGCGAGCGGCGCCGCCCCTTGTGCCTGCGGCACCGACATGCCGGCGGCGTTGACGGGGGTATCCGGTGGCAAGGGATAGACGTTGGGCATCGTCGCGCCGGCGGTCATTCCGGTGTACTGGTCGGCGTCGCCCGTTCCGGTCACGAATTCTCCCGTGATGGTCAGCGCGTTTCCGCGGTCGGTGCTGTCCTTCACAGGAATGATGGGGAGGAGCAGATCGACGGCGATGGCCCACCCAGGCAGCGCGATCGGAGGCGCGGGCAGTGGCGCGTACGGATCGACCTTGAACTGACGCAGCAAGCCCGAGACGCCGATGCTGGCCGCCAGGGCGGTGGTGCCGCCGCTGCCTGGGGTCGTGATTCCCTTCCAGTGATTGAGGGAGATGCGGACCCCGCCTTCGGCGTCGGGCAGGCCAGCGTCCCGCTGGGCCGGGCGGAAAGCGGCAGCGGCGATATCTATGTTTATCGGGTCGGATGCGAAGGTATGGCCGAGTCGCAGCTGGACCGTCCGGTTGAAAAGCTGGTTCGGCAACCCGAGGAACCCACACGACGCCCCGAAGAAGTAGTTCTGCCAGCCGAGCAGGTGATAGGTTTGGCCCACCAGCGCGTCGACGATGGCGCTCTCGATCGTGACGTAAGCGTGGCGGACCCGCAGCCCTGCGCTGTTGAAGTAGGCGGCCTCCGTCGTGTCACCTGGACCCGGCGGTTGCCCCGACGAGCCGCCGCCGCTGTTGATGTTCGGCTGGTTACCGAAGAGATCGAACTCCAGAACGCCCGAGCTGTGTATCCCGGAGAACGCCGGCGCGTCGGCCTTCAACCCGAAACGGCTGTTCCGGATCGACGACTGAAAGCGCGGGTAGGCATTGGCCTGCGTAAGGACGTGGGCGACCACGTTGTTGTTGAGGCCGTCGTTGAAGCTGCGGGTAGAGTCCCGCATCATGTCAGCTTCGGCAAACCCGTAAATGGTCAATGTCCACTCGGACTTGACTCCCGTGAAGACCAAGAAAGGCGGGCGAACGAACCACGGATTCACAGGGTTCGGCGCGACGGCTTCTCGCGTTGGCAGGACGATCGGAGGCGTCAGCGTTTCTGCCCGCTGCTTGTCCCCGGCCGGCAGCTTGTCGGGCGTCTCTGACAAATCAGCCGCCGGACCGTCGTCCGATTGCGCACGCACGAACGCCGAGTGAAGAAGGCCACCGGCGGCGACGAGCATAGCAAGAGCGCCTCCAAATCTGCGGCGCGGACTCTGCTCGAACCCCATCCGCCTCACTGCAGGACGCGGACGACGGCCGCGCTCGCCGCCGGGACGTACACGGACACCGCACTTCCCGAGGTCTTCTGAATAAAAGGCGGATTGCGGTTCCACACCCCTGCCGCCGTGACTGAGGCGCCAGCGAGGGTGACAGCCGTTGCCGGTGCCGATAGTGAGCCGACAGGCGTCCCCTGCAGATAGATCGCGCTCGCGCTGCCCGCTGCGGATCCGACATTCAACGTAGCGTTGACGCCGGTCGAGGCGCTCTTGTTGTCTAGGACCACGCTCATGTACCCGTTCGCCTTGATGGCATAAGCGGTGAAATAGGGATTGGTCGTGTTGACAGTTGCGGAGACCATCGGGCCCTTCCCGGCAAGGTTCAGGATGAGCATGCTGTAGTAAATCGGCTGCACCTGCACTACGGCGCCTTTGTTCTCCATGATCGGCTCATAGAAAAACGGTACGGTCCCATCCATTCCGGTTTCGCCGCCATGGAGATTGACGCCGCTGCCGCCGTGTTCGGCGGTCACGAACATCAAGTCGAGGCCCCACAGGCCTGCGATGAGCGTGTCGCTGACTCCCATCTGACCGTGACCTGCGAAGGTGTTGCACTCCCCGCAGCGATACCCCTCGGGGATTTTGTTGGTCGTGGCCGCCGTATTCATGGTTGTACTTTGACCGACGAGCCCGGACTGCGAGGTAGGCGAGTTGGGGTCAGGCGTCTGGAGATTGGACGCCGTTGCATTTGTCGTGCCTGCGCGGCCTGCGTAGTAGTGCTGCGTCAGAAGAACGAGCTTGCTCCCAAACTTCGCTGATTCGTCCGCGGCAAACGGAGTCGTAAACGATAACGCGTTTCCTGTGTATGCAGCCGGGCCAATCAGGAGCGCGCCTGGCGTGGCGGTGATGGCGGTGGCGAACGACTCCCACTCGGTTTTCAGAGAGGCCCAGGACCCATCAAAGTTGATTTCGTTGCCGATCTCGAACCCGTAGACGCTCGACCCGCACCTTCCCTGAACGTAAGCCGCTTCAGCTGCAGAGGCGGTCACATTGTGCGCCTTGAAGTTGACGGCATAAATAATCTTGGTCCCCGTCGCCGCCAGAAAACTGCAGAGGTCGTCGACATCGCCGGTTGTGATACTCTTTGAAAATGGCTGACCTGATGGGCCGGTTGGGGCCGCCCCCGCGCCCGCCCAGCTGCAATTCTCGACATCGTCGGCTCCAAGGCGCATCACCGGAGAACCGACGAGCTTATAGAGCGCTACCAAGTTGGTGTTCGTGGAGGTGAGCGAGCCGTTCGTGATGTGCGTCTTTTCATAACTGAACCCGGCAAAACCAGGACCGATTGTCCCTATGGTGGTGTTGGGGTTCACGGTCACCGTGGCAGTAACACCGGTGCCCGTGGGACCGCCGGCAACAGGCGTGCCCCATCCAGGCGTCGGGCTTGTCCCCATCGTTCCGCCTGTGCCGCCGGTCGCAGTCCCGCCTGCGCCCGTTGTGGTCCCCCCTGCGCCGGTTGCGGTCCCGCCGGCCCCGCCGGTCGCAGTTCCCGCGTCCGCGGCAGCCACGCCGGTTGCGGT
>DASRLC010000290.1:0-2758 GCA_035648655.1 Polyangia bacterium | reverse complement strand
GTGCCGCTACCGATCATCCCCCCCGCCCCGCCTGCGTCCGGTAGGAGAACGGGTAGATCGAGCGGCTCACTCTGGGCGCAGCCGCAGATCGCCGCGGCCGCGACGAGCATCAGCGAGATGCGATGGAGGGGCAAGATGCGCATCGGCGTCCAGCGAGGGCGAGCTTCCGCCTATTGTGGCCTTCTGGTACCCCAAGGCCATCGAAAGCAGGCCACGCCCAGGGGCAATTTTGGTCCGACTCACCGATTCGCGGCGTCCGTGAGCCCCCCGACACCAGAATTCATCTCCCACCTCCTCCACCTGTACAGGTTCGGGACCTCGTACAGCTACTGGTCCTGAGCACCCGCGCGCAACGCCCGCGCCGCTCGTCCAGTCAGCAGGCACACGACGATCACCGCCGGTCTACGCCTCGCGCATCTCGGTACTATCTCCATCGCCATCTCATCGTTCGGCGCCCGTCAGAGGTCCTTGATGTACCCACCCCCTTTGAGGGGGATCGTCGCTACTCAGAACGCATAGCCCACGCCGACACGGCCCACGAGCAGCAGGTCTCCCGGGATCATCCAGGCGTTGCACGTGTCGGTGCCGCAGGGCCCGTGGCCCGCGTGCTGGAGCGCGACGGCGCCCGTGATTCCCAACGCCACGAGAAACCCGCCATCGAAACGGACTTCGGCGCCTAGCACGGCCTGCGCGAAGGCCCCCCACCCGAACCCGTCGTCGGTGGAAGAGTGCATGATCAGAGGCCCCGCGCCCAGGGCCAACCTGAACCGCTGGTTCTGGAAGAGCGCGAAATCGACCGTCCCGCCAAAGATCCAGCCAAGGCGCAGGCCCACCGAGACCGTCGATTCGCCGAAGAGAGCGGGGGTGATCCCACGTTCGACGTTGACGCCCAGGTAGATCGGCGGCGGCACGCCCTCATCGGGACCCCCACTTTGGAGGTTGCCGCCACCGGAGGCGATGCCGGATTCGACTCTGACGGCCCATGGTGGACTGTCAGCGTCTTGGGCCCGGCTCGATAAGGAGCCGGACATGATCAGGGCGGTGGCGAGGACACCGACAATCGAAGATCGCATGTCGGGCCCTCAATGCATCGTATATGCCGTTCGGGAAAGTGCGACGTCCCGGGCTCGTCGTCCCGGCCCTTCCGTGTCAAGGCCTTTGACGTCGCGACAAGAATGTCGCAACCAGGAACAAGACTTTGGCCGCTTTCAGGGCGGCGGCCGAACTCGGCCTCGGAGTGCGCCGCGCCCGATTCGATGTGCGGATGCTCGACTTCGGGTCCACTCCCCAACATCTGCGTCTCGGCGTGCTTCTGCTTCTGCGGATGATTCGGCGACGATGGTGCCCATCTTCCAGTGCTCGGCGTGAAAAAGGCGCGCGATCTCCGCTTCGACCTCGGCGGCGACGGTCGTCGCTGCCCTCCGCGAATTAGCCTCAGCTGCCGAGGTCACGAAAGTCCCCGACGCCAGCGATGCTCTTGGCGCGGCGGCGGATCGGTCGCTCGACGACCTCGACGGCGTAGTAGACGCTGCGCTGGGGACTCCTTATCTCGTCGGTGAGCCCGAATGAATACGTAGCGTCCGCTTCGGCCGCAGACACAACAACGCGGGGGCAGCGATCGAGCCACAACGCGAGCGCTTCCAACAAGGCCAGCGCCGCCCGGTCGTTGCGGACCTGGTGCGGCGGGGCAGCACCGCGCGCAGCAGCTCGTCCGCCCCCGCCGTCACCAAGATCCGGCTGCGCGCCGGCGAGAAGGCCATGGTCACCGTGTAATCGCTCATCGTCATCGCTCCCGCCGGCGCCTCTGGCCCGTCGGAGATCGGCGGGGTCGGACCACTCGCCCCCTGCGATTTCGCCTCGAGCGAAGCGCAAATTTCTCGCTACCCATACCCGTCACCGCCGCGCGCCCGGCCGTCGCCGTCGGTGACGCCAGGCGCGAACGTGGTCACGATGATCCAGCTCCCTTCTTCGCTTTGTCGGTGGCGCGCATTGGCCGCGCGGCGGGCGCGCGCTCGGCCTACGTCACGGCAACTCGGGCAATAAAGCTGTCCCCGAAAGTCTCGCAAGCAAACAAAGAAAATGCGCCTGCGCCAATCTCGGCAACGGCTCCGAGGTCAGATCTCCTCGGATCCAGCTGGCCATCTACACGAGCTCGAAGGAATCGACGACTTCGAGAGCCGCGCCGGCGCCGCGCTGTCGTCGGCGCTGGTGCGCGGCCCGCCTGGGCCCGGGCGTGCTGGCGGTGGTCCTGACCGGAATGGGCAGCGACGGCCTGATCGGCGCCCGCGCCATCCGCGCCACAGGCGGCACGGTTTTGACGGAGGCAGAGGTCTCCTGCGTCGTCTACGGAATGCCGCGCGCCGTGAAGGAGGCTGGTCTGTCCGACGGCGAAGCCGAGCTGGACCAGATGGCGGCCGCCATCCTGGCGCACCTCTGAGGGCTCACCGCACAAAAGCACTCCACAAACGGACCCGTCGCAGCAGTAGTTGCTAGGCCCTCCGAAGGTGACTTCCTGCCTTTGTCAGCGCCGAGGAGCAACGACGTGCATAAAGCAGCGCGGTATCCAGACCCTGCAACTCTCTTTTTGGTTTTTTTGATGGCTTCGCCTTTCCCGGCTTGCTCGAAGGGAAGCAGCGGGATGGGCGCCACCACGGGCGGGACGGGCGGATCCACGGCCTCTGGCGGAAGCAGCGCCACGGGCGGCGGGCCGGCGGGCAGCGGTGGGTCCAGCGGGGGCGCAGGCGGCGCTGTCACTGGC
>DASRLC010000289.1:0-6255 GCA_035648655.1 Polyangia bacterium | reverse complement strand
GGTTCCGGCTGCGCCCGAGCCGCCGGCTCCGCCCGCGCCGGTGGTGGTGCTGGCGCCGGTCGTGAACGGAAAGGCCGTCTTCGATTGCACGCCGACCGCCGAGACGAACAGGCTGTACGACCCCGAGGGCAATCCCGCTGGCGTCGTGAACTGACAGGTCTCGGGCGTGCTGCCCTGGCTGGGCATCATGCTGCTGAAGTTGAACGACTTGCAGTAGTAGACGTTGTTCGAGGCGTCGGTCAGCCAAACGATCGGATAGTTCTCCGCCATCGTCATGTCGTCGCCTTCGTCGCCGCCGTTGATGAGGCCGGAGAGCTGCGTGCCGGTCAGCGTGTAGGTGGTCCCGCTATTGAAAGCCACCGAGGACACCGTCGGGCGCCAAGCGTCCTGCGGCGCGCCATCGGGTGTGTACAACCAGTCGCGGTTGCCGCAGGTGACCATCACCTGGCCGTTGGGCAGGTTGGCGTAGCTGATCGGGTAGGGGTTGCCGGTGTCGGGCGGCGGCGTGATCACCGCGAAGGTGTTGGTGGTCGGGTCGAACTCCTGCAGGGTATCGATGGCTTGCCCGAAGGCGTGCGTCGCCATCATCACCTTTCCGTTCGGCTCGGTGTCGGTGTACTCGTCCTCGGCCTCGTTGCCGGGCGTCCCGTCGAGCGGACCCATCTTGTAGGGCATGTCCGGCCCGAGCGCCCAGGTGCCGGCGGTCGTCGCCGTCGCGCCCGGCGTGTAGATGGCGGTGGTGCCGAGGCCGTAAGCCAACACCCGACCATCGAACATCAACGAGATGCCGGCCGTGTCCCCGAAGTCGTAGGTCCCGGGATAGCCGGAGGCGGCGGTGAGCGTCACCGCGAAGCCGGTGGGCAGCGCGCCGTTCTTGGTCCACTTGTTCGAGACCGGGTCGTAGATCGACGTCGCCATCGGGGCGACGGCCAGGACGCCGCCGTTTTGCAGCGAGGCCCAGGCGTTCTCGTCGCCGTTGGGAACCGTGTTGGCGCCGCCGGTGGTCCAGGTGTTGGTCGACGGATCGTAGATCTGGGTGGCGTTCGACACCCGGGTGCTGTCCAAGATGCGGCCGTCGGCCAGCGTCGCGCTGCCGGTATCGCCGATGTCATAGGGCGCGTCGGCTTCGACGGTCCAGGTGTTGGCTACCGGGTCGTAGATCTCGACGTTCTTGAAGAGCGCCGAGCCGCTGGCCGGGTTGGTGCAATTCGAGGCGCAGGCGGCCTGGCCGTCGACGGCCGGCCAGGCGTAGAGAAACTCGCCGCCGGCCTCGAAGAAGCGTCCGTCCTTGAGCACGTGCTCCTGGGCACCGCCGCGCGCGAAGGCGCTGTTGGCGACAGCGGTCCAGGTTCCGTTGGCGTAGCTGCCGGCCTTGTTCGGCGTCAGCTTGACCCAGTGGTTCAGCGCGCTGCCATGGGAGAGCACCGTGCCGTCGGTCAGCAGCCACAGACCGAAGGCGGGGCCGTTGTTGCTGGCGCTGGAAGGGGCCACCGTCCAGGTGCCGGCGTGGGCCACCTGGCTGAAAGCTCCGGCCGCGGCGATGGCGAGCGCCGGAATCAAACGGGAATTTGCGCGCATGGGCGTCCTCGGGCGAGTGCGTTGGGTTGGGGGTCCCGCGTCCAAAGGCAAACGGTCGGGGTCCCGACCGTCACCGCAGGCGAAGTGACAGCTCGGCTGTCCAGAGGCTCAAGAAAGTGTGGAAGTTTCGGAACAGGGCCGGGAGGCTCGGCCTCGGGCGCTGGATAGATCGACCGATCTAGGCGAAGGTCGGCGGGAAAGGCGGCTCAGAGGCTGCGCAGGTATTCGATCAGCGCGTGCAGGTCGGTCGCCGACGGGGGCGTCGTCGCTCCCGTGGCGGTCGCCGCGGGAGCGAGCATGGCTGTCACGGCCGCCTCCAGCGTCGGCGCGCTGCCGTCGTGCAGATAAGGGGCGGAGTCGGTGAGGCCGCGCAGGGCGGGGGTGTCGAACGAGCAGCCGTCGCGATCGTCGCCATCGATGTCGTCGTGCTCGACATCGGGGAAGTCGCCGGTCGTGACGCAGGTGCCCACGTTGTGCAGCAGCACGCCGCCGGTCGTGGTCGTCGAGACCACCGGGCCGGTGAGGTCCAGCGACGGGTTGCCGGCGCCGGAGTCGGTCTTGGCCGGCCCGCTGTGGCAGGTGGCGCAACCGAGCTGACCGAACACCGTTGCGCCTTGCGTGCGCACCGCGGCCAGCGCTTGCCCCTGCTGTGCGTGCGCCTCGTCGGTGGTGGGGGGAATCGGCGTGGGGATGGCGTAGTTGACGTAGGCCGCCAGCGCGTCGAGCTGCGATTTCTGCGTCGGGTCGGTGAGGCCGAAGTGCCCCCCTTGCTCGATGTTGATGGTGCGCCAGTAGTCCTGGACCTGGGTTCGATCGGCGGTGCGGAAGAGGAAGCCGGTGTCCAGCAGCCCGCCCGCGTTGGTGGGCGTGTCGCGCGGGCCCTGCGCGAAGTCCCAGGTCACCGCGTCGCTGCGCCCCTCGAGGTGGCAGGTCGCGCAGGCCACCCAGTGGTTCGAGGTGAGCGGAAACTGGTCGCTGTTGGCCGAATAGAACAGGAGCTGTCCGAGCCGCAGGTTGGCCGGCATCGGATCGGCCGACAGCGTCGGGACCGACGGGCCGTCGGCCGCGATCGAGAGACTGGCGCCGCTGCCCGTCACCCGGAAGATGGCCAGGTCTTCCGTGTTGCGTTCCTGCACGTAGAGCTCGCCGTTGGCGTAGGCCAAGGCTTCCGGGAGGTGCCCCGGCAGCGGGCGGATGATCTGCGTTTCAATCCGCCGCTCGGCATCGACGATCAGGATGTCTTCACTGTCGGTGTCGGCAATGAAAGCCAGCTTGCCGTCGTCCGAGAAGGTCAGCGCGCGGGGGCCCGAGACGATGTCGCCGAAGGCGCCCCCGTCGCCGGGGTTGGCCAGCACGGTCAGCCGGGCCAGCTGATTGCCACCGGCGGCCGAATCCAGGATCGACAGCGAGGGGAACACCGTCTCCTGAAAATCGAGGTCGGGTTGCGGCGTGTCGATCCCCAGCATGAGGTGAGCGACCCAAACCTCCGAGGTGCCCGGCCGCGCCACCGCATCGTAGAGACCGCGCACGGCGCCGTGTGGCTCGGTGGGATCTTCCTGGTTGGAGACAGGATCGATGATCGGCGGCCCGTCCGCGACCGGCCAGATCGTCGCCAGCGCCAGGGGCGCCGTCGCGAACCGGCTGACCCCCGGGCCGAGGAGATGCGTGGCCAGCAAGGTCTGGCCGTCGCCCATCCAGGCCAGCCCCCACGGTTTGCGCGGGCAGACGGCGGTCGCGATCGGCGACAGATCGGTGGCGGCGACCTCCACGATCTCGTCGTCCTGGGAACAGGCCACGAAGACGCGGGTATCGTCGGCGGAGACCAGGACGCCGATCGGTTCGGCGCAAACGAAGGCGTGCGCTTTTACCGCGCCCGAGCTGGCGTCGAGCGCATAGAGGGTGCCGGAGCGTTGGCCGGTCACGAAGAGCGTGGCCCCCGTAGAGTCGAGCGCCAGGGCCCGCGGCCCGACGGCGGGCTCGTAGCGGTTGTTGCCATCGACGGTCGGGGGGGTCGCGGCCAGCGAGATCTCGTGCAGGATGGTGCGCTTTCCGGCGTCGAGCACGCTCACGCTGTCGGCGTCCGGGTGCGCGACGTAGAGGCGGGTCTGGTCCGGGCTCACCACCAGCGCGCTCGAGTGGCTCTGTTGGCGGTGGATCGCGGTCGTTCCGCCTGCGCCGCCGACGCCGATCGTGCCGCCGACACCTCCCGTACCGACACCCGCGGCACCACCGTTGCCACTGCCACCACCGCCGCCGCAACCGAGCAGCGTGGCCAAGGCGGCGATTGCCCCCGCGCGGCGAATCATGCCGTGATCCAGCCGCCCTGGCGGAAGGTTTGGCCTTGATGCGACAAACGCAGCTCGGGCGCGGGCCAGCTTAGATTGGACGCCACCTGCAGGTGACGTTCCGCCTTCGGTGCGACGCGGCTCAATAATCTGGATTGTGGCGAGCCGGCCCCCGGTGTCGAAAGGGCCCCGATGGCCTGCGCGCCAATATTTGTCTTGCATGAAGGACGGGGGCGGGGCGGGATCGCCGGCGCGGGCGGCTGGACTTGCGCGCCGGCCGCCGACGAGAGCTCGGGTCAGCGTGGGTAGATGATGGTGTCGTGGTAGCGGGCCTCGGAGGCCCCCGGGTTCTCGTAGACGTGCGGAAGATTGGCGTCGAAGACCACCGAGTCGCCGGCCCCCAGCTCGTCGTCGCTGTCCCCGACGCTCATCTTGAGCGTGCCGCTCAAGACCACCACCAGCTCGCGCGTCCCCGGGCCGTGGCCGTCGGAGGCATGCCGAGAGCGCGCCGATAAGGTCAGCTCGTACATCTCGATCTGCGAGACGCCGGCCGGGGGCATCAGCGGGCGGCTCTCGAATTTTCGATCGAGCGAGCGTAGGACCTGGGTCTCTGCGCGCCGCAGCACCGAGATCGGCAGCTTGGTCTCGCCGATCAGGTCCGAGAATGGGATGCCCAGGCCGGAAGCGATCTTCCACAGAACGCCGATGGTGGGGTTGGTCTTGCGGGTCTCGATCTGAGAGAGCGCGGCCCGGCTCACGCCGGTTCGACCGGCCAGCTGGTCGAGCGACAGGTCGCGCTTCTTGCGCTGCTCGCGCAGGCTCTCGGCCACCCGGCGCGCCAGATCGGCGGCGCCGATCTCGTCACCGGGCGGGACCGGTGTCCGTCGGGGCGTCCGTCCCTCTTGGTCCTTCGCTTTGCCCTCTCGGCGGCTTCCGGTGGCCATCCGCGCAGGGTATCACGGCCTCCGGGCGCTGGACCGGCGGCCGGCCCCATCGGGGCGCCGGCGCCGGTGTCTCTAATAGAAGACGAGGGCGTCGATTTAAGAGAGGCGGGTCTGTCAATTATGACGAACACGTTCGGTCCCTTTCGGCTGAGCGAATCTAGGCGTCGATCCCGCGTCCGCGTCCGAGATCGAATAACCTGGTCGCATGAACGAGTCCGCTCCGTCCGCCGCGGGCCTATGGGCCGTCGAGTGGCGCGGCGACGACGGGCTGACCGCGTTCGAGCCAACCTCGGCGGAGATCGCCGACGCTTCGGCGGACCTGGCGACCTATTACAACGATCGGCACAACCGCGCGATGCTGGGTCAGGACGGCCAGCCCTTCACGGCGGCATCGGTGACGCGCTACTACCAGTCGTTTCGCGCACAGGGCGGCCGGCCGTTCCTGCTTCGGCTTAGCGGGGCAGGGGCCAGCGCCCTGGTTGGCGACGGAGATCTGCGCAACATCCGCGGGCGTGCGGCCGAGGTGGCCATCCTGATCGGCGATCGCGCCGTTCAAGGTCGCGGGCTCGGCACGCGCTGCGTGACGATGCTGCACGCGTTCGCCTTCGAGGTCCTAGGGCTCGAGCGGCTCTACATCTCGGTCCTGTCGACCAACCCGGTCTCGCGCCGCCTGTTCGAGAAGCTCGGTCACCAGATCGACGACAGCCCGGCGGCGAGGAAGCTCATCGACGACGAGGGTGATCTGACCTTGTCGGTCGCGCGGGCCGAGTTCGAACGCCGGGCCGCCGCCAGCTTGGTTCACATTCGGGTCTTCGAACGCGCGCCACCCACGTTTGGTTGAGCCACCGGGCGGAACGTCTGGCACTTGCCGTCGGGATTTTTCCCAGAGGCCCCCCCATGATCCGCCAGATCTCGCGTTGGATGCCCCCGCTGTTGGTTCCCGCGCTGATGGCGGGTGCTCTGGGCTGCGCCGGCAGCCAACCGGGCGGGTCTGCGGGTACGGCCGGCACGACCGGCGGCACCGGCGGCCGGGCCGGGACCGCGGGGACGACGGGCGCCGGAGGTGTCGGCTCGACCGGCACGGGGGGAACGATCGGCGCCGGCGGAACGGGCGGACCCGGTTCTGGGGGGGCAACCGGCGGCGCCGGGACGAGCGGTGGCGCCGGCACCGGCGGCGGCACCGGAACAACCGGCGGTGCCGGAACGAATGGCCACGCCGGCACGGGCGGTGGCGCCGGAACGACCGGCCGGGCGGGCACGGGCGGTACCGCCGGCACGCAAGGGGCCGGCGGCCAGGCCGGCGCCGGTGGCGCCACCGGCGGCGCGGGAACCAGCGGTACATCGGGCGCCGGGGGCCAGGCCGGCGGGGTCCCCACGCCCGACGGCGGTTACGGCGCGAGCGCCGACGCAGGCGCGTGCTCGTCGGCGCTGGCCGACCGGGTGCGGAT
>DASRLC010000288.1:0-10315 GCA_035648655.1 Polyangia bacterium | reverse complement strand
CGCAAGGGCGTTGTAGCCGCGCGCGAGCGCGGCTGCGACGTTGAAGAAGTACAGCTCTTCGGCAGTCCCGTCGTAGCCAGTCGTGAGGATCACGGTCGGACGCCGGTGCCCGTCGGCGGCGGCACGGAAGAAATAGCCGGGCAGCGTGCCATCCGCGTAGCAGATCTCGACGATCTCCGGCGGGAGATCGAGGAGCGCGGCGCCGCGGCGGAAGCTCTCGACCTCGCGGCGGTGCGACTCGACCAGGCGCGGGGACACTGGGGCCTCGAGGAGGAACAGACCGGCCGTGCGGAAGTAGTTGGAGGCGCGGAAGTACCCGCCGCGCGCGCTCGTTGCTTGGCCGGCTTCGTCGCTCGCCTGGGCGGCGGCGTAGACGCGGTCGGAGGTCCTGCTCCACTCGTCGTACCACAGACCGCCGTCCACCCGGTCGATGCGCTCCGCGGTGGCCAGGCATTCACCAAGATCCGCGCCGCCGTACAGGGCGTGACCCATCGTGCGGAGCATCTGGTCGCCGAACAGCTTGTCCTTCATCAGCTTGTGCATGGCTTGCCTCCGTGACTAAACATATGTAACTTTACAGTCGTTTAGTTGCGGAGCAAGACAATTCAACCTAAGAAAAACGAGGGAAGTGACCTCCGCATGACGACCAAGGTAAAGCCGACTGGCAGCCGGCGGGCCCGGAACTCCCGGGGCTCGGGCGATCGGCTGCGCGAGGAGATCGTCGCCGCGGGCGTGCGCCTCGTCGACGAGACGGGCGATCCGGCCGCGCTCACCCTGCGCGGCGTGGCGCGCGCCGCCCGCATCACCGCCCCCTCCATCTATAAGCACTTCGCCGATCTCGCCGCGGTCACCGACGCGGTACTGGCGGCCAGCTTCGTCGAGTTGCACGCCACCCTCGTGGCCGCGATCGCGCGGGCCGAATCCGAGCCGGAGGCGCTGCTCGGCGGCTGTACCGCCTACGTCCGCTTCGCCTGGCAGCACCGGGCCCGCTACTGCCTCATGTTCGCCGCGGAGGGCTTCTCGACCGACGCGGTCGCGTCCTATCGGGAGATCGAGACGGCGCTCCAACGCTGCCTCGACGCCGGCTGTTCCGCGAGCGTGGATCCCCACGCCGACACGTTCTTGCTCTGGGTGGCCATGCACGGCATCGCCACGCTCAACCGGCCTGCCCGCAGCGACTACTTGCGCCTCGGACCGATAGACCCGCCCGCCGTCGTGCTGGAGTTGGTCCGGCGCCTCGCCCGACTCATCTGAGCGAATGCGACCTAGGGGCGACGAACGGGTCGAATCCGCTGACTTGCGAACGGAACCGCGATGTCCGATCGTGGCCCAGTGACCGGCGCCGCAACAGCCGCTTCCACTGCCCCGGCTGCAGGGCCGCCGCCCCACTTCGACCGCGAGAAGCTCGCAGAGACGCACGCTGAAACCTTGGCGACGGCTCGCCGCCACTATTCGCTGTCCGCGCGCCTACTCTTCCTCGGCCTCGACCTGTTCTACGGAAAAGCGCGCACGCTGGAGAAGTTCCGCGTTCTGGAACTCATCGCGCGGGTGCCTACCAAACGTGGGAGCAGACCGCGTACGTCGCCATCACGCACGTCAACGAACGAACAGGTATGGCCCGCCGCATCTACGACCGGGTCATGGAGGCGCGCTCACAGCAGGACAACGAGCAGTGGCACCTGCTTATTCTGAACGAGCTCATTGCCGCGAAGGGCAACGCTCTGCGCGCAATCCGTACCATCTGGCTGCCCCAGCTGATCGCGTTCACCTACTACCAGATCTCTTGGCTGCTCTACGTGATCCGTCCCGCGTGGTCCTACCTGCTAAATGCGGACTTCGAAGATCACGCGGAGCACGAGTACGCAAACCTCGTGAACGAGAACCCCGCATGGGAGACGGCTCCGTTCGAGTCCATATTCGCCGCTGACTACGGCAGCTTTCAGAGCGTGGCCGATCTGTTCCGTCAGATCAGCCACGACGAACGCGTCCACAAACTGGAGAGCGTTGCCAAGATCGAATCGGCGCGGTTCCGCTGATCACGGACATACTCGTTGGCCTCCTAGCCGACGATAGATGACTCGGGCTCGAATCGCCCGGTGACCTCCCGAATCGCGCATGCCCGGCGGGCGGTCGATCCGAGCACCCCTGCTTTTGGGAGACCGGTTGAACACCCGTCCGGAGATCTTCGCGGAGGCGCGGGTATATAATTGTGCCGTTGAGGCCGACAAACGGCCTACGGGAACGCGTATGGACGATGACGAGTCGACGCTAACCTTCGGTCCGGACGACTCCCGTACAGGCTCGTCGGGGTTTCCCCAGGTCCCGGCACTGACGATCATCTGGCATCCGGACCTCGACAGGGTGGGCCAGATCGCGCCCCTGACCTCACTTCTGGAGTCGGGCGTCGTTCATCTCAGCAGGGATGAGCCCATCTTCCTACCGCCCGGTGCGGATGCCGGTGAGCCCCTCGCGCACCGCGGAATCAGCCTACAACATTCCGTCCTCGATATTGTTTACAGTCGAGGAACCTTTGAGCTCCGACGCGCCGATCCGAGCGGCAAAATCGAGATCGACCGCGAACCGCTCGGGGAGCGACGGCGCGTGTCGCCAGAAGATCTCCAGCGTGGCCTGATCATCAGGGCTTCCCGTCACTTCGTTTTTGCCTCCACGCAGTCCACCTTCCGATCTCGAGGTCGACCACCCTCGGCCTTATCGGAACCAGTGATGGAATCGAGGATGTCCGGCGATCCATCATCCGTGTCGCCCGCAAGAACACGCCGGTTCTGCGTCGGTTGCAGGAGGCAGCGGACGCGGAGGGGCTCGAGCTCTCGGGCTGGTTGCGGCAGGTCGCGCTGAGGCAGGCAGCCCGTCGTAAGGAATCGAGGTAGCCGCACGCCAGCCGCCGGCTGAGGAAGCCGGAGGACTGCCAGCGGCGGGACCGCTACACTCACCCCATGACGACGGAGCCGCGCGATCCGGCCCTGGCGGCACTTGCCCGCGCGACGGTGCACGTAGGTACGGGCTCCGGCGTGGTGATCTGGCCCCCTAACAGCGCGCTGCTGATCGCGACTGCCGCGCATGTCGTGAGGACTGGCGAGGTCCACCTGGTTCGAAAGGGCGCTGTTTTCGACGGACGCCCCGTGATCGCTCACGACGAGCAGCTCGATCTCGCATTGTTGACGGCCCCGACGGCATTGGAGGCAGCGGCCCTCGAGATCACCGACGAGACGACCGACGCGCTGCCAGGTGACGGGATCTGGGCGGCCGGTTTCCCGCAAGGCTGGGACGGACCCGAGCCGGTCGTCGTGCCGGGTACGATTGCGGCCTCAGCGACGAGAGCTGGGTCAACGTTGACGGGAGTTGGGGAAACTCGGGCGGCCCCCTTTGCCGCCTGTTGGGCGGAAAAGCTCTCCTCGCGGGTATCATGCTCGGTAACACGAAGGGCGTAAGCAGGGCGTTGAAAGATTGGGTGAAGATCTTCGGCGAAACCGCAGGCGAGACTCGGCTGGCCCTGGAGCAGTTGAGAACAGGTCAAGCAGCGCTCGCCACAAAGACGATGGCCGAGCTGCTCGCGCCTTTGAAGCTTGAGACAAGCTCGGGGCGGCTGGACCCGAGCACGTCGCCGGCCCAGATCAGAATCGTCGCCTTGATGGGCGCCCTCGGAAATAGCGCTCTCGCCAGACTGATCGAGGATCACTTCCGAACGGGATTCCTTCGCTTCGCTCCTGTTGCTGGCATTCGGAAGCTCCTCGGCGCTAACGACGGCCGCCCGTCCCTCTAGGCCGGAGACCTGCTGGACAACGTGGCTCACGCCGGCGGCGTCGACGTCTGACGGTTCCCTCCGGCCAGGTCCGCCGGAAAGCATCTGCACGCCAGGGCCGATGTGCGCCCGATCAATTGAACCCGCCGGAAAAGCGACGTAGCTTCGCAGAGGGAGGCAGGGGCGAAAATGAGAGAGAGCGCGGTATGTCAAATGCTCTTCGTCGTCGCGATCGCGACGTTTGGGTGCGCCTCCTCGGCCTACGCGCCTCGCCCGAGCCACCGGATCTCGTTCGTAGGCTCGGCCGGGAGCACCAAGCTCATCCGCGATTCGCAAACCTACGGCATGTGGGACCTCGATCGGGCCGTGGCGGGGAACCCGGAGGCGGAGTCCAACGCCCAGGCCTTCACGCATCGGACGATCGGTGGACTCGTCCTGGATATCGCCGGCGTCGGGTTGATCGTGGGCGGCGTAGGGGTGGGAGGATTCTCTCCGTCCACGACCCATCGACCGCTCGGGATCGGCATGGCGGTCGGCGGCTTGGTCGGCATCATGGCGGCCCTCGGACTGGTCACGTCCGGCGCCGCGCACTTCTACGACGCGATCAATATCTACAACGACGGTGTTCCGCCCGACACGAATCGATAGCGAGTTGGCTCCGTGAGCCGCGACACCGGCCCGACCCACGCCCGGGAGGCTGCGGCCTCTGTTGCTCTCTGCGGCGACAAGGGACCGTCGCCATGGACCGGCAAGCGGAACGCGGTCACCTGTGATGGGTGCCTCGCCGACATCAAACGGCGGCTGGCGATCCGCTGTGATTACTGCGAAGCCCTTGCCGTGCTGTTCATCCCCAACTGCGCGCCAGCCTACCCCCCCCTCCGCCGGGGGGAAACAAGGACCCTGCGGCCGGGTGCGTGGTCTTCCGGGTAGGGCTGTTCCTCCGGATGGCCTCCGGGTCGATCACGTGGGGAAGTCTTCGGGGGGCGGAGGATCGACGAAATCGCTTGGTGGCTCGTCGACGGGATCCCGTTCGGGTGGCGCCCGCGCTGGCGTGAGACTTGGAGCGCGTGGCTCGTGGCCGAGGTGACTCATGATTCGCTCGACGGCAGCCGCCTCCATCACCGCGGCCACGATCCGCATACGACCGTGGCACCTGGGGCAGTGGAGAGCGTCGACGAGGAACACTCTTCTCAGCAGGTCTGCCCACGGGAGCCGGTACACCTTCCCTGCATGCGTCTTTGGCTTCGCCGGCGCGGTAGGCGGCGATTCTGGGCGCGGAACGATGCTGGACCGCGCTCCAGCGGCGGGCGCGAGCAGGCCGTGGAACCGGATGACGTGCTTGCGCGGCCTTGGCACGAGGGGAAGCAGCTTCGCGATGAGCTCGGTCGGCGTGAAGACCAGCGCCTCGGTCCCGTCGGACCACCGCCGCTTGAGCTGGAGCGCGACACGGCCGTCCGGCAGCGCCGTCAGCCGCTCGTTGGCGATGGACGGGCGGGCGAGATAGCGCGCGACGTGCTCCAGGCCTTCGCGATCGTTGGCGGCGATGCGGACGTTGGCGTGGAGGCTGAACCCGTCGACCTGCGCGCAGCTGCGGCCCAAGACCATCGCCTCCCCCGGTGGCCCCGGCCCGACGAGGCGCCTGACCCGCGCACCGCGCCTAGCGCCCGTGGCCACGACGCCCGTCACAGACGCGCTCGCGAGGCCTGCAAGAAGCGGCTCGTCGGCGACCGCCGGATCGTCGGCCAGGTTATCGAGACGAGCGAGCCTCTTATCGACCTTGCGCACGATCGCCGCCGCGATAGTCGCCACCTCGTCGTACGTCGGCGCGGGCAAAGGATGAAAGAGCGGCGGTCGGCCGAGGCGCAGCTCGTAGACGCCATCGATCATCAGGGTGTGAAAGTGAACGTTGAGGTTCAGGGCGGAGCCGAAGCGTTGGATGACCGTCACGCCGCCGGTCTTGAGCAATCCTCCAATCCCCACCGCGCGGGCCCTCCGGCGCAGCCACCGCGAGACGACCGAAACAAACGTCCGCAGCACCAAACCCGTGACGTCTGGATTGAACGCCATCCGAAACCGGAGCGCGTGCGGCACGGTGAGCACCCACTGCCGGACTGGCACGCGCGGCATCACATGATCCCGAAGGTGGGCCGCGAAGTCACACATCCGTCGTCCGAGGCACGAGCCGCAGAAGCCGCGACGCTTGCAGCTGAAAGCCACCAGGCGATTGTCGTGGCACTCGTCGCAGACGACGCGCAAGAACCCGTGCGCCAAGATCCCGCACTTGAGGAATGCCTCGACCTCCTCGAGCACGAACCGCGGCAGCTCGGGCTCGGCGCCGCCGCTCACCTCGCCGAGAAACGTGCGCCAGTGCGCCTGGACTGTCTTGTAGAGGAGCGTGTCCTCTGGGCGGTGGCGCTCGTACTTCGTGGCGGCGCTCGATGCGACGGCGCGGGTTGCCAGGGCGCTGCGATCGGCCACCTCGATTCATCGGAAGTGCGTCGGTCCAGGTTTCGCCCTCACCCTTTGGGGCCGCTGCCGAGCAAAACGAAGTTGGTTGCCGCTCATGGCCGTCAGCGATCGCGACGACCCGTGGTTGGCACGTGGCGCGCGGCACGGAGAGTCCGGCCCGGTCACTCGTGCCGGTGTGCGTCCCGTCAGCGTCTGAGTCCGAAACGGGAGAACGGACCGCCCGGCGGTAGCAGTTCCGGCTCATCGCGGCCGGGCCCCTCAAGCCCACGAAATCGCTCGTGCTGCGGTCTGAGCTGCTCAGCTAAGCGGTCGCCCGGGACGCCGAATGCAAAGGCCGCCGTCCGCCTCGCGTAGGCATCCCAGTCACGTTTCTCGTCGGGCCGGTCGACTGGCGCGGCGTCCTTGATCGCCCGCACAATTTCGCCCCGGTGATGGCCCGTAAGCCGCATTCGGACGGCGATCTCGGCGTCGACCCGCGACGGGTGGACGTGCTGGCCCGGGTGCTGCCGGGTGACATCCGCGAAGTGACGCCGATAGACCTCCGCTGGCGTTCGGGCCTCCCGGATCTCGGCCGATCGGTGTTCGCGGCCTGGCGCACCCTCTCCTCTCGTCATGCGAATCCGTTCCCGCTCGGCGGCGATGGTCTGCTGGAGCTCCCGGTTCGCGATGTTGAAGCCGTGCTCTGCGGCCAGCTCGACGCACATTCTCTGGAACCGCTCGTTTCCGCGAACGGTGAACGCGCTCCACTTCTGGGCGCTCAGCTGGAGGGCGGCGAGAACGCTTCCCCGTTGATTGCTGTCGTAGATGTCGATCTCCCTACCTCGGTCCGTGAAGGCAGGAGAGCCGCGCTCGCCGACGCGACGATAGTGGACGTGCCAGCCTTGGACGAGGGCGGCGAACGCCCGGATGTCTTGGCGCGTCGGGCGCTCGAAGGTCGACCCTTCTATACCGGCCGGCCGTCGTTCTCGATGTCGCCATCCCTGCGCGAGATCCTGATCTTTCTGATGCAGCCATTCCTCGTAGCTCGGGAACCGCCCGCGATCCCTGTGCAGCTCGCCGCGCTCCAGCTTTTGGCGATCACGCTCCTCGGCCCTTTCCTGCGCCTGGCGGGCGGCGAGCACGCTCCTGGTGGCGTTGAGGAGAGCCCCACGACCCTTCCACGACCCGCGGAAGATCTCGGTGCGCTCCTGCCGATGCCGGGCGGCCATGCGTCTGCGATCCTCCCGCTGCTGGTCCGCATTCTGCTCCCGCTTAGCCACGCGATCTCCGTAGTGGCGGCGTCGCGCCTCGATGTACTGCTTCCAGCCGTGGGCGCCCGGCGTGATCGGCTCCGGGGCCCGGGTGGGTGTCATCACGCGAGCGGCATCCCTCGCCGGCTCGAACTCCCCGAGACGTTTCTGAAGCGACGACATGGAGCAGTCGCGGCCAGCGCCGCTGGCCTTCACCGGTTGATCGCCGACCCACAGAATCGCACCAGAGCCCTTCCTCTCGAAGCGCATCCCCTTCTCGGCCAGGACCTCATGCACCTCGCGCCAGCTCCGGGCCGCGCGGATGGCGGGCGCTCCGTCCTCGATGGCCACTCGCTCGGCGCTCCACCCACCCACCCGCTCTTCAAAATCGCGGGCTTGGACGGACGGCTTGCGTTCTTGCTCGTCGCGCGGTCGCTCGCGCTCAACGCGCCCGTCCTCCTGCACCCGGAACAGGCCGCGGTCCTCTCTCTGCCACCCCTGCGCGTGCTCGACGCGCGCGATCGCTCGGTGAGCGACCTCGTGGTCGAACCCGTTGTTCACAGTGGCGAGCTTCTCCGTCTCGGGATGGACGCGGTTGACGGCCAGGTGGAGGTGCCAGTTGTCCGTGTCACGGTGCAGCCCATAGATCGCTTGGTGCTCGGACAGGCCCATCTCCGCCAGGAACATCCGGGCGGCTTCATCAGCCTGGGCTGACGTCGGCTGCTCACCCTCCCGCCAGCTCATGATCCAGTGCTGCACGGGCTGCGGGCTGCGCTTGACCATCTCGGCCAGGTCGATCATCTCCTGCACCTGTCCCTCGTGATCGAGGTTCAGGAGGTTCAGAGCGCCGCGGTGCTCCACCTTCTCACCAGCGCCGCCGGCCTTGGGGCCGGCGATGTAGTCCGCCAGGGCGCGCACGTTGTGCGCCTTGCTCTTGGCCGGTGCGAGCTTGGACGTGGGGACCTTCTTGACGATCATCGTCCCCTGCTCCCCTACTGCCCACCCGCCAGCTTACCGACCGCGGCGCGCAACATCCCGAGCAGCTCGGCCGTCTGCTGGCGGTAGGCGCCGCCGCTTTCGGTGTGGACTAGCTTGAGTAAGCCGCCGAGGCGCCGCAGCTCTCGGATTGTCGTGGCGTCCGTTCGGGACACGACCGGACGCCCCAGCGCGCGCAGGCGGACCAGCTCGGAGACAGTGAGCCCCGCATCGCGGGCGTCCACCCCAAGGTCTTCCTTCTCGCCTGGGGCGACCCGCACGTCGAGGCGGGCCGTCAAGCCCGTCGCGCCCTTCCTACGAAATGGCACCGGCGCCTCCGATCGACCGGCTGCGAGAAGCGAACGCGCCGAGTAGCTCTGCCTCTGGCGCAGCCCTGCATGCGAGAAGCGAAGCGCCGAGTGGGCGGGGCGAAGCGGGGCTTGGGAGGGCACGTGCGGCGCCAGCCGCATGTGTCCGGACAAGCCCCCATCCTGCTACGCGTCTCATCCCACTCGTAGGAAGCAGTCGCGAATGCACGATCGTCACGTATGTCTTATCGACCGGAGGCTCGCGGATATTTCCACCGCACCGAACGATCTCGGGGGTGGTGGCATCGCGAAGCGATGCGTCCGCCCCCCGAGGAAGCATCTCGAAGGCGCGTCGAAGGCAGTCCAAAAACGACGGCGCTGTTTTTTGACTGCCGCCGGAAAGATTCGGCGTTGGGCGCTCGATAAGATCAATGGGAGCCATCACGCAGACGTCTGCGGAATCGGAGAGGCGAATGAGTTACACCTTCGAGAAAGCAGAAGAGATGGCACGGGCGCTTCGCACCCTGCCAGCGGTCGACCAATCGAAACGACGGCTGAGTAAGCAAGCCCTGGTGAAGCACCTCGTGACCGAGATAGCGGCCCTGCAGAAGCGCGGATACACGATCGAGCAAGTCGTCGAGAGCTTGCAGGGAGTCGGATTCACGATCACCACGCCCACGTTGAAGAGCTACCTGCAGCGTGCGAAGGCGAAGCCGGTCAAGAACGCACAGCGGAAGCACCCCGGCGGCTCGACGGCGCCACCCGCTGGGAGCCCACAGAGGCAACCGGAGTCGCCCATCGTGAGCCCGCCGAAGGCAGAGGCCGCCGCTGAGCGTAGCGGGAAGCAGGCGTTCCTGTTGAAGGACAAAGACAGTTACTAGCGAAAGGAGCCAGACATGTCGAAGGCACTCATTCTCGTCGGTGGTGGCAAGGGCGGCGTCGGAAAATCCCTGTTCTCGATGGCCGTGGTGGACTTCCTCGAGAGCACGAACGCGACACCGTTTCTGATCGAAACGGACACCTCAGTTCCGGACGTCTTCAAGACGTACCGGGAGACCATCGAAGGCGAGCTCGTGAACCTCGACGAACGCGAGGGGTGGATCGAGCTCGTGAACCTCATCGAGAGCAGACCGGAGAGCACCATCGTCATCAACACGGGTGCCCGCAACCAGACAGGGATCACCAACTTCGGCAGGACCCTCCGGAAGGCACTTCCCGAGCTGAAGAGGAAGCTGGGGGTCTTCTGGTTGATAGACCGGAAGCGAGAGAGCCTGGAGCTCTTGAGCGATTTCTCCGAGGCGCTCCCGGAAGCAGAGATCCACGTCGTGCGGAACATGTATCTGGGCGCCGAGAACAAGTTCGAGCTCTACAACGGGTCGAACATGAGGGCGGCGATCGAAGGAGCGGGAGGCAAGTCCCTCAATTTCCCCGAGTGCGGGTTTCGGCGCATCGTGAACGCGCGGATCGGTCCATTGTGAACGCCAGGATCGGTTCATCGTGAACGCGCGGATCGGTCCATCGTGAACGCCTAGATCGGTCATCGTGAACGCCTCGGTTTACAGCCGGGGCAGACG
>DASRLC010000287.1:0-3977 GCA_035648655.1 Polyangia bacterium | reverse complement strand
GCCTCCTCGCCTCCCCCGCCGCCGTCCATGCCCCTGTGCGACGCGTGCACGTACAGCAGCACCATTCCCGTCGCAACCGCGGTCGTGACCAGCACAGGCCCTGCACGGCCCGACTTCACGGTGGCGATCAAGCCGAACGCGACCGCGGTGCCGGCGCCGATCCCGACCCAGTACATCAGCGAGTCCTTCCTGTCCTTCGCGAACAGCTCCGTCGTCTGCGGAGACGACGTCAACGTCCCGAACACGTCGAGCGCCAACGTCGCGTAGACACCGATCAGGATCGCGGTCAAGCTGCCCGACGTGTTGTCCATCAGACAGCCGCCTCCTCCAGGTCGGGGCCGAGCCGGGACGCGATCAGGTCGAGCACAGCCAACATCTTAACCGACCGCTCCTGAGCGTTCAGCTCATGGGCCTGCATCACCCCGTAGAAGTCGGTTCGCTCCCGCAACGCGGAGTTCTCTACACGGAGGTCACGTACCTCGCCGCCGAGCTCGTCCACCCGGATATGGGTCGCCTGCCGCTCCTTGCGGAGCGAGTCCTCCAACACTTTGTTCGCCGCGGTCAGCTCCGCTACGGCGCCGCCGCCGCCGCCACGGGTGATCCGCCACGCAGCTGCGAGCGCGACCGAGACCAGGATCCACGCCGGCGCGACAGACAGCACCGACCCGACGATCATCCCTTCGGGACCTGGGCGCCAGGGGACACGGGAGGGGGTACGGGAGGGGAAGCGGGAGCGGACAGGTGAACACCCGCGCCGGCTAGCACCCCGGCGGGGCCGACGACGGCGAGCCACTCCGAAGCCGCCAGGTCGTGCAGACACAGCCCGACGGTCGCGGCGGCGACCAGGCCGAGGGCGAGCAGCAGCCATCCGAGCTGGCCGCTCACTGCGGCACGTTCCCTTTACCCGTCGCCAGACGCGCCTTCGCGAGCGCCGGGGTCGCCACGACCGCTGGGGCTCTAGCCGGAGCCTGGCCCGGCTGCTGCGGCGTCGGTGTCGCAGACGTATGTGCCGGCGACGCCGGGGACGGCTGCGGCAGGACTGCTGCGGACGGCTGCGTCGGCGACACCGTCACGTAGACGTCCGTCGGCGCCGGCTGCTGCTGCTGGATCAGGCTCCCGGTCACACTGGTGGCGAACTGCAACGCCGACCCGGTTGTTTCCGCCGCGTACATTTCCGATGCCGTCGCCTGCTGCTGCGCCCCCAGCGTCACACCCTCGAGCGCACCGACGAGGCTGCCGAACGTGTCCGTCAGGAACGTGCTGTCGATCGCCGAGCTCAGACCGGAAGGTGCCGCAGCCGTCGACGCGCCCACGCCGCCCGACGTGTCCGTTCCCTGCGACGTCCCCGTCGCCGCGAGCGGATCAGTCGTCGTTGATGTGGAAGGCGTGGACGCCGACGACGTCGAGCTGCCAGCACGGTTCTTCAGGTACAGACCGAGTCCGACACCGGCGACGCCGATCAGCAGCCACACACCGATAGGCAACGGACCGAGATGCTTGCCGAGGACACCCAGCTTCCCGGACGGCTTCGCAGGAGCGCTAGGAGCGGCCATTGATCTCCTCGTAGATCCGGATACCCGTCTCGTTCCACGCCTTCGTGAACTCCCAGCGGCGGCGCTCACGCGCCCGCTGACCGTTCACGTACAGCAGGTAGACGACGGCGAGCGCTGCGATCCCGTAGATGAGCGTGCGGGCGTACACCTGTGCGGCCTGAGTTGTCATCACGTCGGCCACCTCAGAGCTGACCTGTCCAGGAGGCGGGGAGCGGGTACGCCGGGGTCGGCGGCGCGACCGACGGGAACGGGTTGACGAGCCGCGGGTTCGCACCGACCGTCGGCGTGCCCGTCTTCAGACGTCCCGGCGCGGGCACCTGATCAGCCGGCTGGAGGAACCCGTCGGCGATCCCGACGAGGTTGTACAACGCGGGAGGGGTGAAGTACGCTCCCGGCGTCGACGTCACCGACGACAGGTTCAGGCCGCCCTCGCCGCGGTACGGGAACGGCCGGTGCGGCAGCTCCACAGGCACGTAGCCGCCCCACGGCGACCAGTCGGTCGGCTGTCCTCCCTCGAGCTCCCCGGCGCCAGAGAAGACACCGCGGGAACGCGAAGGGATCATCACGCCGTTCAGGCCGAAGGTGGAGCGTGACCCCGGCACACGCTGGGGCCGTACCGTGCCGACGCGCTGCACGCTTAGCCAGTCACCGGGGAGACGGCGGCCTTCGTCACACCGGAGAGGCCGTTGAAGAAGTCGGAGATAGCTGCCGGCTTCGCGAAGATGACAGCGACGGTGGCGAGCGCGAACGCGCCGCCGACGATAGCCGTGAGGGTGGAGTTCATTCTACGCCGCCTTTCCTGTCAGGTTGCCTGGGATGGTAACGAAAACGTACTGGATCACGTTGGTGCCGCCGAACAGAACCGAGATCAGCAGCAGCACCGAGAAGCCGGTTGCGATGCCGGGGGCGAACTCGCCGACCGCGGCGACCGTCAGCATCAGGATCGCGATCGAGAAGACCGCCGAGCGCTTCTGCGTCGTCGACAGCTTCGATCCGGCCCGGAACAGCGACACGAACAGGATCACCGACGTCACCACGATCGCCGCGATATACGACCGCCTGGACGGGGCCGACGCCACCTGTGCGGTCTTCTGCACGACGCGGGCGTCCGCCGGGACGGGCCTGGCCTGCTTCGCCGCCGCCCGCTCGCGCTCCGCCTGGGCGCCCTGCCGGGCGCCTTCCGCGCGGAGGTCGGCGTAGCTGCGGAACGGATGCTTCGGCTTCGGCTTCGTAACGGTCGCCACGGATCTATGTCCTTTTCGTGAACTTGCCCTGAAGCAACGCCGACACCGAGTAGTTCTCGATGCCGGCGTAGGCGAACAGAGCTGCGAGGGTGAGTGCGAGCAGGCCGAGGAGCGTCACCGGGTCACCCGGTGGCGCTCTTCTTCGCCATCGTCTTCGAGACGAACCAGCCGACGAAGAACGCGATGATCAGGAAAAGCCAAGAAGGCATAAGAAACCCTCCTCTCTCTCAGCGTCCGACGTGGGTTGAGAACCTGTGCCCGCCGCGGTGCAGCAGCAGCAGTACCACGAACGCGGCCAGCAGCAGACCGGTCACACCGGCCTGCACCCGGAACAGCTCGGAGCCGACGTTCAAGCCGGCATTCGCGCCGAGCGTCTGCAAAGAGCCGCCGCCGCTCGAGGAGGCGCCGTTGCCGCCGACGAGCGTCGGCGAGTTGTAGTACGCGTCGAGGAGCCCGTTCACCGCGGCCACCGTCCGCCGAACATGGCGGCGGCCGCGATGACGCCGACCTCGATCAGCAGGATGACGGTGTCGAGGTGCGTCATCGCTACGACCGCAGGGACTGCTGGGCCGGGAGCAGGAGCTGGCCGCCGTAGGCGAAGCTGTACTTCTCGCCCGTGACGAGGTTCGTGACGGTGATGTCGGACGTGTAGACGTCGACGGTCGAGACGTTCGAGGTGTTCCAGTTCGCCGAGATCGACAGGGCCGTCGTCTGTGCCGTCTGGAGCAGCTTGTCGAGGCCGCCGTCGGTGCCGAGCGTCGCGAGCGACTGACCGGCAGGAGCTCTACGGTCGATGATGGTGAGGACGCCGGTGTCGACGAGCTGGCCGCGCGGCCGGGTGCGCTGCATCTTGTCGAGCAGGTGCTGCGGGTCGGCGTCCATCAGCGGCACCTGGTCGTACGACAGGTTGATCCGGGTGCCGGCTGTGATCGCACCACCGGAGCCTGTCCAGCCGATGCGGGCGCCGGACGAGTTCCGCGGCACGAGGTACACCTGCGAGATGATGTTGCCGACGCGCTTCAGGTTCTGCGGCACGTTCGAGGACAGGCTCGTCAGCGACTGCTTCGTGAACTCCTGCACGACCGCGATGCCGCGGTCGAGCAAGGGCGGCAGGTACACCTGCGGCTGTCCGTTCACCCGGGACGTCTGCGCCGGCAGCGAGAAGAACTCTCCGCCGACG
>DASRLC010000286.1:0-18319 GCA_035648655.1 Polyangia bacterium | reverse complement strand
CTTTGCGCCGGGTGAGCAAAATCGGACCGCTCGGCGCGCTGTCGGGCGCACCCGGCGCGCCCGGCGTATTGGGCTCCGTCCGCAGCTGCGGCGTTCCGGGTGGCGTCAGGATGGTGCCCGAGATCTGTTTCGATCCCGGGCGGCGCGGCACCGGTACGGCGTCGGCGGTCGGGCTGCGATCCCCCTCGCGGGCGATCGAGCGGCGATAGCGAACGGCGCCGTAGCAGCGTTCGAGCTCCTCGTGGAACTCCTCCATCGACTGCTGCCGTTTCTGCGGATCCTTGGAGAGCGCCCGCATGATCAGCCGCTCGGCGTCGGGGGTGATCTCGATCCCCGGCGCGCGCTCGCGCGGCGGCTCGACCGGCTCGGAGACCACCTTGAGCATGACGTCCACCGCGGTCTCGCCCGCGAACGGGACGGTGCCGGTGAGCATCTCGTAGAACATCACGCCGAGCGCGTAGACGTCGGTGCGCGGATCCGACACGCCGATGCGCGCCGTCTCCGGCGCCATGTACTCGGGCGTCCCGAAGACCACCCCCTGCTGCGTGACGCGCCCCTCGCTGACGTTGGGGTCCCGCACCTTGGCCACGCCGAAGTCCAGGATCTTGACGAAGTCGAAGGCCTTCTCGCGCTCGGTGACCATGTGCAGACCGGACTCGTCGTTGATCTCGCGGACCAGCTCGCGGCGCCCCTCGCGCCGGGTCAACATCACGTTCTCCGGCTTGAGATCGCGGTGCACGATCCCCTTGGCGTGCGCCGCGCCCAACGCGCCGCCGATCTGGTTCACGATCGAGATCGAGCGCAGCAGATCCAGCCGGTGCTCGCGCTGCATGAGCGCGTCGAGTGGCTCCCCGTGCAGCAGCTCCATCACGAAGAACACCGTCCCGTCGTTCGACTTGCCAAAGTCGGTGACGTCCACGATGTTGGGGTGGGCGATCAGGCTGGCCGCGCGGGCCTCGCGCAGGAACCGCTTGATCGATTCCTCGCGACCGCCGTAGCCGTCGTGGAGGATCTTCACCGCGACCTCTTTGCCGATGTAGACGTGCTCGCCGCGATAGACCACGCCCATCCCCCCGCGCCCCACGATCTCGTGCAGTTTGTACTTGCCCACCGTGGTACCGGCTCGGGCGTCGGCAGGAATGACTCTGTTCAAAGTCGTGCTCACACTTCGATCGGGAGGATCGAGAAGGTCGGAGAGACGAAGTCGGTTGCGAATATTTCCAGGATAAAGCATGCCTTTGCAACACTTCTATTCCTAGTGTTTTTGCGTCCTAGCGTTTTTGCGATCGCGCACAGCGGGCGCAACGCGCCGACATGTGTGGTGTCCTCCGCTGTAAGTGTCCTCCTCCGCTGTAAATGTCCTCCGCTGTAATCTCCTGAGCTTTGTCGCGTCGCGCGTCGCCTGTAGAGTGGCGCCGCCATGCGACCCGACGGACGAAGAACGGATGAGCTGCGCGTCATTTCGATCACCCCCGACTGCAACCGACACGCGGAGGGCTCTGCGCTCATCGCCTGCGGCGACACGCAGGTGATCTGCACGGCCTCGGTCGAAGAGAAGGTGCCGGGATTCTTGGAGGGCAGGGGTACCGGATGGGTGACGGCCGAATACGCCATGCTGCCGCGCGCGACGCACACGCGCTCGGGACGGGCCGGCGGAGGCCGTGGTCAGGAGATCCAGCGCCTGATCGGGCGCTCGTTGCGGGCCGCCGTCGATCCCAAAGCACTGGGTCCGCGGCAGATCACCATCGACTGCGACGTGATCCAGGCCGACGGTGGCACGCGCACCGCCGCCATCACCGGTGGGTTCGTAGCGCTGGCCTTGGCGGTGCGGCGGCTCCAGAAGTCCGGCAAGATCACCAAGGATCCCATCCGCCAGGCGGTGGCGGCCATCTCGGCCGGGATCATCGACGGCGAGGCGCGCGTCGACCTGCCCTATCTCGAAGACTCGCAGGCCGAGGTCGACTGCAATTTCGTGATGACCGACGGCGGGCGCTTCGTCGAAATTCAGGCGACCGCCGAGAAGGACGCCTTCTCGGCCGCACAGTACGGCGCTCTGGTCGCGCTGGCCTCCGAGGCGATGCGGACGCTCTTCGCGCGCCAGCGGGAGGCCATCGAAAAGGCGCGCGCTTGACCCAGCCAATCGTCGTCGCCACCCGCAACCGGGGCAAGCTGCGCGAGATCATTCCCCTGCTGGCCGGCCTGGACATCGAGCTGCGCACGATCGACCAGCTGGCGCCCGACGCCGAGCTCCGCGAGGACGGTGTGACCTTCGAAGAGAACGCGCTCGCCAAGGCGCGGCAGGCCGCGCAGGCCACCGGATTGCCCGCATTCGCCGACGACTCGGGGCTGGAGGTCGACGCGCTCGCTGGCGCGCCGGGTGTGTACTCCGCGCGCTATGCCGGCTTGCCCAGCGACGACGCGCGCAACAACGCCAAGCTCATCGCCGCCCTGGCGGCGCTCTCCGGCGGACCCCACGCCGGGCGTTTCCGCTGCGTGGCGACCTTCGTCGATCCGGCGCGCGGCCTCGAGCTGGTGCGCAGCGGGAGCTGCGAGGGGCAGATCTTATCGGTGCCCCGTGGAGACAGCGGCTTCGGTTACGATCCGCTGTTTCTGCTTCCGACGCTGGGACTGACGATGGCCGAGTTGTCCCTGGAGGAAAAAAACCGCCGGTCGCACCGGGCGGCGGCCTTTCGTGCCTTGGCGGCGGCGCTGCGCGAAGCCACCCACCAATAACGCCGCAGCCCCATGAGCGCCAATCGCACTGCCTCTGGCGGGCCCCGTCGGCCACTGGGCGCGGTTAGTTCAGAACCAGATAATAGACCAGCGCCAAACCACCCACGGCTAGGGCGGAAATGGTCAGGCCCAGTCGCTCGCGAAGCAGCCGGCGTCGCTTGGCCTCACGAATCATCTCGTGCCCGCTGCCGCGCTGGCGCCGGCGACGTGAGGCGTCTTTGTAGTATTTCTCCCAGGCCGCCCACGATGCGGACAAGGCAGAAGCCTGACTCTGCTGATCACTCTCAGCCGGCGCCTGGTCCATGCCGCGCCTACAGTAATCCACCTTCGCCCCAATGCCAATCGGCTTGGCGAGGCCCAGCCCGGCTTTTAGCCGCGGCGCAGCATGCTGCCGACTTGGCTAGCCGACGCTCGGATGGCCGCCGCGCTTCGCGAGGATGACCGAAGTCAGGATCGGGATCGCCAGCAGGAGTGCGGACAACAGCGCTCTGGTCATGATTTTTTCATCGGTGGGTTCGGCCGCGACTTTAGGATGGTGGCCGTCTGTCGCCGGCTCCGGTGGGCTTGACAGCTAGGCCTGGCGGGCGGGAGATCGCGGGAACCACATGACCATGAAAGATCGCCTACCCCTCGTCGCCGACCTGCTGATGGACGCCGCCTACGCCGACGAGCGGCTGGAGGGCGAAGAGAAGCCGATGGTCAAACGCTTGCTGCGCGAGATCCTCGACGTCCAGGCGCTCCCCATGGACATCGATTTCCGGGTCGACGAGTTCGATCCGCAAAAGTTCGATCGGGCCGCGACGGTCGCCGCCTTCGCCGCCGATCCCGACGGGCTCAAACACCGCCTGCTCGAGCTGGTAGCGGTCGTTCACGGCGCGGACGGCGAGATCGACTTTGCGGAGGACGAGCACCTGCGGGCGGTCGGCGCCGGGCTGGGCCTGCCGCCGGAAGCCTTCCAAGAGCTGGTGGTCGACATCATCGAGGAGATCGATCTGGGCGAGGATCTCGATCGCCTCCGCTACGGCTGAGCGGCCCCCGTTGGCGCGCGGCCACTCTCGTCACCACTTCGCGGCGCGGGCCATCTCGAGCGCCTTCTGGGGCCACCAGCTGCCCGCGGCGGGGCCTTTGTTGCAGCGTCCGTCCGATTCGCCGGGCGGTTTGAGCCAGTAGAAGGCGTCGCAGAGCGGATCGCCCGTGTTGATGGTGGGCGGTGTTCCCAGCGCCCGGCCGTCGGGGTTGCACCAAGCCCGTTCGTCGTCCGGGCCGAGCCCTTGCGGCGCGCCGTTGCCGTTGCGGCTGGTGTCGATGATGAAGTGCTTGCCGCCCAGCAACGCGGAGATCTCGTGGCCGTACTTCAGGAGATCGGGCGTGGCCTGGTAATTCGAGACGTTGAGCGAGAAGCCGTCGGCCAGATCGATCCCCGCCGCCTTCAGGCGCGGCGCGATCTCCGCGGCGGTGAGCCAGGCCGAGTGGCCGGCGTCGAGGTAGACCGCCGCGCCCGGCAGCGCCGTCAGCTTCTCGACCGCGTAGCGAATCATGGCCACCCGTTCGTCACGCCGTTTGGCGTCCAGGCACTTGCTCATGAGCGGCAGGCCGTCCGGCTCCAGGACCACCACCGCCCGCCGCGAGCCGATCCCCTTCGCGACGCCGTCGATCCAGGTGTGATAGCCGGCGATCGATCCGGCACCGCCGGCCGAGTAGCCGCCGCAATCCCGAAACGGCAGGTTGTAGAGGATCATGACCGGCAGGCCGCCGGCGCGCGTGCGGCTCCAGACGTAGGTCTTCACCGCCAGCTCGATCTGCGGAAACCAGTTGCCCATCCAGGCGGCGGCCGGCTGGCCGGCGATCTTGTCCAGCGCGGCCGCGTCGGCCGGGCGGGTGGCGCGCCACTGCTCGGCCGTGCGGTGGGCGTTGGAATCGGGATCGAGCACCCAGTAGGCGTCCTGAAAAGGGTTCTCGCCCTTTTTGCGGGCCGAGGTCATGCTGGCGCGCCGCTGGCCGGCCGCGCCCGACGCGGGAATGGTGGCCGCCCCGGGCGGAATCACACAACCCACGACCGCCAGGCCGCCGAGGAGAATCACTGCGGCGCGCCGCGAAGCCGCTTGCGGAGGGACCCGCGAACAGATCGGAGAAGCGAGGTTAGGCATGCGCCGTGGATATCACGGCGGCCCCGGCGGCAGGAGCCGCCTGAACGTCAACCCCTGCACGACAATCGAAAACACCACCACCACATAGGTCATCGTCAAGAGCGGCGCGCCCGCGATGTCGGGCTCGAGCGCCAGCGCCAGCGCCAGCGCCAACCCACCCCGCAGGCCTCCCCAGGTGAGGATCGGGATCGTCCGCGCCGGCAGCCCCCGCCTTCCCGCCAGCGGCACGAGCGTGCCACCGACGACGACCAGGCGGGCCACGATCACGACCGGAACCGCGACCAGTCCGGCCACCACCGCGCGGGGCGTGAACGGCACGATCAACGCCTCGAGCCCGATCAGGCCGAACAGACCAACGTTCAGCACGCCGTCGATGACGGTCCAAAACTCGCGCAGCCGTTCGGCGACCGGCGACGCCTCCGGGCCACCGGACCGCATCGATCGGCTGACCAAGAGCCCCGCTACGATCACCGCCAGGAGGCCCGAGAGGCCCAGGATCTTGGCCGCCCAGAAGACGCCGACAGTGAGGCCGAGCGTCACGAGCGCCGCGAACGGCGCGAAGCCCATGCGGCGTAGGATCGCGCGGGCCAGGCGGCCGCCCAGGTAGCCGAGCATCATCCCGCCCGCGACCTGACGGACCAGCAACAGGCCCACGGCGGCGGGCGCCACCGAGCGGTGGGCGGTCAGCTCGGCGATCGCGAAGAAGACCACCACGCCGAAGCCGTCGTTGAACAGCGATTCGCCGGCCAGCTGCACGTCGAGCCGCTTGGGAGTGGCCGAGGCCCGCAGCATCCCGAGCACGGCGATCGGATCGGTGGGCGAGATGAGGGCGCCGAAGAGCAACGCTTCACCGACCGTCGTGGCCAGCCCCAGCGGCTTGCTCGTCGCCCAGACGAGCGCGCCGACGATCGCGGTGGATACCAGCACGCCGGCTGTCGCGAGCAGACCAACCGGCAGCTTCTCGCCCATCAGCGCGTCGAGATCGACGTCCAGGGCGCCGGCGAAGAGCAGGAAGGGCAGCAGGCCGTCGAGCAACGTCTCGCGGAAGTGCAGCCGGTCGACGGCGGCGCGCGCGTACCCGACGCCACGCAGGCCGGCGCTCTCGGCGGCGAGCAACGCGATCGCGCCCACGAGCGCCAAGAGCGTCGCGGCGACCGGGAGCGGAAAGGCGATGCGCGTGGAGGGGCGCACGCGCTAGCGATCGTCGTCGCGGCGGCGATCGAGCGCGCGCTGGCCGCGGCGTTCGTCGCGCAGAGCCCGCCGGGCGTCCCGATCTTCGATCCGCTGCCGGCGGCGCGCGGCCCGATCGTTCTCGCCCGGCAGCCGCATGTGAATGTCGACGCCCCCCATGATGGCGATTCCATGGACGCGCAAGAGCGGCGCGTCGGGATCGGGGTGGGCGGGGGCACGGTTCACGTTCTGAAAGCCCCCCATGATGGCGGTGCCGTGCACCTCGACCGCCAAGCCGGGCGGCACGATGATCTGGACACCACCGAAGACGGCCTTGACCTCCAGGTCGATGACGCCGGCTGGAAAGCGCGCCTCGCGCAGATCGAGCTGGGCCCCGCCCATCATGGCAATCACCCGCCAGCGTTGCGGAACCGTCCAGGCGCCGCGCCGGTCGACGCCGCCCATGATCGCGTACACGGTCTGGGTGGTGGCCGCTTCACCGATGGTGGTCGGCTCGGCCTGGGCCAGCGCCACCGGCACGCGCGCGATGGCGTCGGTCGAGGCGGGCAGGTCGGCGATCAGCGCCAGGATCTCGGCGGAGGCTTCGGAGGTGTGGGCCACGGTCACCCGGCGCTCGAACTCCTCCACATCCAGCACGTCGTGCGCGAACGCGTCCGACAGCGCCGCGATGGCGCGATCACGGGCGGTGCGGGCCCGCTCGAGCTCGGCGCGCTCGACGCGCGCATCGCGGCGGGCGAGGGTGGTCGGCCCCGGCGGGCGCTCGTCGTCGGACGGCATGTCGTGGAGTTTAACCTCGATCCGCTCTGTGGGAGACTGCCGACGTCGTGGGTCCGGTGTGGGGGGCGCATATTTTCCGACGCCGGCTGAGAAAACCATGAACAATTTGACCATCCGAACCGCGTCGGCTGACGACGTCGACCTGCTGGCCGACATCTTTGTGAGGTGCTTCACCGGGCCGCCATGGAACGAACCGTGGAGCGCCGCGACGGCAGCGCGCCGCTTCTCACTTTTGACATCAGCACCCGCGTTCAGGGGCATGATCGCGATGGAGGGCGATCGCGCGGTGGCGCTGGCCGTGGGTCAAATCGAAGGCTGGTTCGAAGGAGCCTTGTTCTTCTTGCAGGAGCTGTGCGTCTTACCCGATCGGCGGGGGCAAGGGATCGGAGGCCACCTGCTGAGCCACTTCCTCTCGGAGATCAAACACGCCGACCGTGTGCTCTACACGTATCTCCTCACGGACTCTATGAGCGCCGCCGAATCGTTTTATACGCACAGAGGGTTTCGGCGCAGCGACCGAAAGATCCTTTTGAGCATTGGCCAGTGATGGATTTCTCGATTCGGACGTTTCGAGTCGGCGACCGAAACGCGGTCGAGGCGCTGTGGGCGCGGGTGTTTTCCGACGATCCGCCGCGGAACGCCCCCGGGCGCATGATCGACAACAAGCTAAAAGTTCAACCGGAGCTATTGTTGGTTGGAGAGATCTTGGGAGCGCAACCCGACGAGGCAGGCGCGACATCGCCCCCAATCGCCGGCGCCGTGATGGCGGGGTACGACGGCGTGCGCGGCTGGATTTATCACTTGGCCGTCGCGCCCGAGCTGCGCCGGCGCGGGCTCGGCGCGCAGCTGGTGCGCGCGGCGGAAGAGCGCCTGCGAGCGCTCGGGTGCCCCAAAATCAACTTGCAGGTGCGCGCCAGCAACCGGGAGGTGGTCGCGTTCTATCGCCGCCTCGGATACGAGGTGGAGGAGCGGCTGCAGCTGGGCCGGCCGTTGGATCCGCAGTGAATTTCTTCGATCGTCTATCGCCGCTTGCCGCGCGACGAAGCTGTTGGCCGGGCGGTTGCCCTGGCGCGCCGATTGAATGCGACACGAGGCTGGTCTTGTCCGGCGCCCTGGTGGCCGCACGGGGAAGGGGCGCGATCGGCGGCGTCTCGGCGCGATCAGGTCGTCAGGATCGAGTAGAAGACCGCGAACATCGCGATGATGCCCAGGCCCGCCACCACGGCGCAGGCCAGCTCGATGTTCTGCCGGACTCTCGCGCGATTCCAGGCGATGACGTCGGCGGACTCTGTGACTGGAGTATTCACGGCTACAGGTTTCCTCGGCCGATTGGCGGGCGATCTTTAGCCCGTTGCGGGCGTCCGGCCCCTCTCAGGTGGGTGGCACCGCCGGCAACTCGACCGAAAACAGGCTCCCGTGACCCGGCTGGCTGCTCAGGCTCAGGCGGCCACCGTGGGCCAGTGTGATCTCCTTGGCGATGTAGAGGCCGAGCCCCGCGCCGCCCGAGCCGCTGCCCGGCATTCGGTAGAACTTGTCGAACACGGCGGTCTGGTACTGCTTGGGGATTCCGGGCCCGTTGTCCTGCACCTCGAGCACCGCTACCGTCTCGAGCCGGCGGCCGCGCACGACGATCGATCCGCCGGACGGCGTGTAACGGACGGCGTTGCCGATCAGGTTGGCGAGCACCAGCTGCAGCCGTTCGGTGTCCACCTCGACCTCTCCCAGACCGGGCGGCAGCTCGGTCTTGAGCGTCAGGTTCCTGTCGCGCGCGGCGCTGGCGAAGGGGAGGATCGCCTCGCGGATCAGCGACTCGACGTCGACCCGCCGGCGGTGCAGCTCCATCCGTCCGGCCTGGATCCGCGAGAGGTCCAGCAGATCGTCGACGATCTGCTGCAGGCGCTCGGTGTCCTGGCGGGCCGCCTGCATGAGATCGAGCTGCTTGTCGTTGAGGGGACCGACGCTCTCCTCCGCGCACAAGTGGACCGCCATGCGCAGCGAGGTGAGGGGGGTGCGGAACTCGTGCGCGACGGTGGCCACCAGGTTGTTCTTGAGCTCGTCGAAGCGGAGGACGCGGGTCACGTCCTGCAAGATCACGGTGACACCGACCAGGCCGCCCTGCTCGGTGGTCACGCGGGCCGCGCGGGGCAGCAAAAATAGATCGTTCCCGTCGCCGCCCGAGGGGGACACGCGGGCCGCCTCGTCGAAGCCGCCCGGTGAGTACCCGGCCTCGTCGGCGAGGGCCTTGACCCGCACCTTGTCGACCAGCAGGCGGATCGGGGGCTCGGCGCGGAGCATCGGATCGCCCGTCGACTCTTCGACGGTGACGTGAAGGATCCGCTCGGCGGCGCGGTTCGCGCTCAGCAGGTGCCCTGCCAGATCGAAGATCAGGATCGGATCCGGGAGGCTGTCGATGGCGGCCTGCGCCTGCTGCTGGGCCTGTAGCAGCTCCCCCAGCGAGCTGTGCCGGTACTGCGCCAACCGATCGGCCATCAGGTTGAAGTCGCGGGCCAGCGTCCCGATCTCGTCCTGCCGGCTGACCTTGGCGCGCACCTCCATGTCCCCTTCACCGAGGCGCCGCGCGGTCTGCCCCAGGACCGACAGAGGGCTCAGGATCCGGCGCGTGAGCACCGTCGAGAACCCGAGGCCGATCAGCGAGGCCAAGAGCGCAGTGGCGAACATCACCGCGTTGAAGCGCTCGGCCGAGCGGCGGGCTTGATCGCGCTTGCGCACCATCGCGTCCTGGTTGAGGTCCAAGATCCGATCGGCCGCATTCTTGGTGGCCACGAAGAGCGGGTTCATGGTCTGGAAGTAGCCGGCCTCGAGCGCGGCATGATCCGTCGGGGCTATGAAGTGATCGAAGGCGGCGTGGTAGGCGTTCCATGACAGCTGGAGCACGGCGGTCGCCTCGGGCTCGCCGCGCTCGGTGATGTTGCTCTGCTGGACGGCCAGCTCGGCCTCGAAGCGTGGGAAGTTCTGCTCGGCTTGCTTGAGGCCGCGGCGCCGCTCGCCCGCCACCACGAACATGGCGGCGCTGTCGATCCGCTCCAGCGACTCCTTCATGCGCTCGGCGGCCAGCACGCTGCGGTAGTTGTCCTGGAGGATGGAGGCCACGTTGCGCCCCAGGGCGGTGCTGGTGAGCCCCGACAGCGTCGCGATCAGCACCAGCGCCCCCGCCAGTGGGGTCTGTGCCAGCAGGATCTTCGCGCGCAGGGTCATTTTCGCGTGGACGGGGACCCTCTCAGGGGCCCCGAGTTTGTTAGTCCCGCCCCGTCGAGCGAGGCCACGAGCACGTCGAAGCCGGCCGCTTCCCGCACCAGGCGCATGGCCATCGAGCGCCCGAGGACCTCGCGCCACCAGGGGGCGCGCGAGCGCCCGATGATGATCTGCCCGACGCCGTGTGAGCGCGCGAAGTCGAGCAGCGTCGAGACCGGATCGTCCCCCTTGAGGTGCACCACCTCGGCGCCCAGCTCGCGGGCGCTCTCGGCGTTGGCCAGCAGGTGTCGTTGCGCCTCGGCATCGATCAGGTTGGGCGCCTCGCGGGGCGTCTCGACGTAGACCACGAACCAGTCGGTGTTGAGACGTCCCGCCAGGCGCGAGCCCCGGCGCAAGAGCGCGCTGGCGCGGGTCGGAAACGACGACATGCAGACCATCACCCGGCCGGTGACGTCGCCTCCGCGCGCGGCCGAACCATCCTCGGGCGCCTCTTCGCCATCGCCGCGCCGGTCTCCGCGGTCCAGGCTCTCGGCCACCTCGCGCAGCGCCAGTTCCCGCAGCGTCGCCAGGTGGCGGTCCTTGAAGAAGTGCTCCAGCGCCCAGGGGATCTTGTCGGCGGCGTAGATCTTCCCGCTCTGCAGCCGCTCCAGCAGATCCTCCACGGCCAGGTCCAGGTTGACCACCTGATCGGCGCGCTTGAGGAAGCTGTCGGGCACCGTCTCGCGGATGGCCACCCCGGTCACGCGCTGGACCACGTCGTTGAGGCTCTCGAGGTGCTGGATGTTGAAGGCGCCGATCACGTGGATGCCCGCGTCGAGCAGCGCCAGCACGTCTTGGTAGCGGCGGCGGTTGCGGCTGCCGGGGAGGTTGGTGTGGGCGATCTCGTCGACGATGGTGATCTCCGGCCGGCGCTCGAGCAAGCCGTCGAGATCCATCTCTTCGATGGCGACGCCGCGGTACTGGAAGGTCTTGCGCGGCACTTCGGGCAGGCCAGTCTGCAGGCCGGCGGTCTCGACGCGGCCGTGGGTCTCGACGTAACCCAGCACGACGTCGACCCCGCGGCGGAGCAGCGCGTGCGCCTCTTCGAGCATGCGGTAGGTCTTGCCGACGCCCGCCGCGAAACCGATGTAGAGCTTGAGCCGGCCGCGCTTGGCGCGCCGGAGCATCTCGAGGAAGTCTTCCGGTCGGCTGTCGAGGCGATGGGGATCGCCGGGGCGGCCCACGGCCTACGTCCCCTCGTACTTCTTGCGCTTGCGCCAGAGCGTCGAGGCGTCGATGCCCAGCAGGGCGGCCGCGTCCTCGACCTTGGGGACCCGTTCCAGCACCGACAGGATGTGCTCGCGCTCGACGTCGTCGACCGTGAAGTCGCCGCCGACGGTCGGCCGGCGGTTGGCGGCGCGCGGAACGCGGGCGGGGAGCGCCTCCGGCTCGATCACCGAGGTGGGCCAGAGGATCGCGATGCGCTCGATCGTGTTGCGCAGCTCGCGCACGTTGCCGGGCCAGTCGTGCTGCTCGAGGGCGGCGGCCGCCGCCGCCGAGATCTCGGGCGCCATCGGTCGGGTGGCCTTGGTGAAGCTGCTGAGGAAGGCCCGCGCCAGCGGCAAGATGTCCTCGCGCCGTTCACGCAGCGGTGGCAGGCGGACCTCCACCACGTTCAGTCGATAGAAGAGATCCTCGCGAAAGCGCCCCGCCTTCACGTCGGCCTCCAGATCGCGGTTGGTGGCGGCCACGATCCGCACGTCGCCGTGGCGGGTGCGGGTCTCGCCCACGCGCTCGAAGTCTTTCTCTTGCAGGAAGCGCAGCAGCTTGCTCTGCAGCGCCGGCGGGATCTCGCCGATCTCGTCGAGGAACAGCGTCCCCCCTTCGGCGACCTCGACCCGGCCGGCCTGATCGCGGATGGCGCCCGTGAAAGCGCCTTTGGCGTGGCCGAAGAGCTCGCTGGCCAGCAGCTCCTCGGTCAGCGTCGGGCAGTTGGTGACCACGAAGGGGCGATCGGCGCGCGGGCTCTGCCGGTGAATGGCCCGCGCCAGGATGCTCTTGCCGGTGCCGTTCTCGCCCGTGATCAGCACCGGTGCGTCGGTGACCGCCACGCGGGCGGTCGTCTCGAGCACCGACCGCATGGCGGCCGAGCGGCTGGAGATCTCCACGTCGGGCGCCTCTTCGGCCAGCCGCCGCTGCAGCTCCTCGACCTTGGCGGTCAGGTGGCGCTCGGTCTTGAACTTCTCCAGCAGGTGTCGAATCTGGGCCGGCGTGAACGGTTTGGGCAGGTAATCCCAGGCCCCGCGGCGCATGGCCTCGACGGCCGTCTCGATGGTGCCGTAGGCGGTGATGAGGATCAGTGCCAGGTTGGTCCCCTCGGCCAGCAGCTTGGGGAGCAGATCGAGGCCGCTCTCCGAGCCGAGCGCCAGATCGACGAACGCCAGGTCGTAGGGTTGGCGCGCCACGGCACCCACCGCCGCTTCGCTGGTGCCGACCGCCAGCACTTCGGCGCCCAGGCCTTCCAGGCAGACCGTCAGCGTCGAGCGGATGTTCTTCTCGTCGTCGACGATCAGCACCCGTAGGCCGGTCGCCAGGCGGGTCGTCGGGGCAGCTGATTCGTTGGCCGCGCGCATGGCAGGCGGCAGAATCCTACCTCGTTCCCAAGCTGGTCGTCGCGGCAGCCGGCGCGGCGGGCCCTCTCGGCTGCGGCCGGCCGAACTGTTGATCGAGCATCAGGTTCAGGCCCAGCACGTTGACGCGCGCCTCGCCCAGGAAACCCAGGTCGCGCCCTTCGATCCGGTTTTCGATCACGGCGCGGATGCGATCCTGGGTCACGCCGCGGGCGCGCGCGATGCGCGGGGCCTGCCAGAGCGCCGCCTCGGGCGCCAGTTCGGGATCGAGCCCGCTGGCCGAGGCGGTCACCAGATCGTCCGGGATCGGCAGCGGCGCCTCCGGGTTCTCCTGGCGCAGGCGGGTCACGTCGGCGACCACCCGATCGCGCAGCTTCTGCGAGGTGGTCCCGTAGTTCGAGCCGGAGGAGGCGGTCGCGTCGTAGCCGTTGCCGGCCGCCGACGGGCGGCCCTGCAGGTAGGCCGGCGTCGCGAAGGCCTGGCCGATCAGCTCGGAGCCGACCACCTGGCCATTCTCGTTGTGGGCCAGGCTGCCGCCGGCGCGCTCGCCGAACAGCAGCGCGGCCGCGCCGGTGGTGCAGAGCGGATAGACCAAGCCGGTCAGGATCAGGGTGACGAGGGTGGCCCGCAGGGCGATGAGGATTTCGTTGCGCATGACGGCCTCTTCTTCAAACCAGGTGGAGGGCTTCGAGGGCGAGATCGATGAGCTTGATGCCGGCGAACGGCGCGATGACGCCACCGACGCCGTAGATGAGCAGCGAGCGGCGCAAGATCGACGCCGCGCCGAGCGGGCGGTAGCGCACGCCGCGCAGCGCCAGCGGGATGAGCAGGATGATGATGATGGCGTTGAACACCACCGCCGAGAGGATGGCGCTCTCGGGCGAGGCCAGGTGCATCACGTTGAGCGGCGCGATGTCGGGGAAGGCGGCCACGAACAGCGCCGGCAGGATCGCGAAGTACTTGGCCACGTCGTTGGCGATCGAGAAGGTGGTCAGCGTCCCACGCGTCATGAGGAGCTGCTTGCCGACCTCGACAATTTCGAGGAGCTTGGTGGGGTTCGAGTCGAGGTCGACCATGTTGCCGGCCTCCTTGGCGGCCTGCGTGCCGCTGTTCATGGCCACGCCGACGTCGGCCTGCGCCAGCGCCGGCGCGTCGTTGGTGCCGTCGCCGGTCATCGCGACCAGCTTGCCCTTGGCCTGCTCGGCCTTGATGAGGCCCATCTTGGCCTCGGGGGTGGCCTCGGCCAAGAAGTCGTCGACGCCCGCCTCGCGGGCGATGGCGGCCGCCGTGCGCGGGTTGTCGCCGGTGATCATGACGGTCCGGATCCCCATGGCGCGAAAGCGCTGGAAGCGCTCGCGGATGCCGGCCTTCACGACGTCCTTGAGGTGAATGATGCCCAGGATGCGGCCGTCGTCCATGACGGCCAGCGGGGTCCCGCCGCTGTCGCCGATGCGCGCGGCCAGCTCGGTCAGCGCGGCCGGCGCGTGGCCCCCCAGCGTCACCACCTGGCGGGCGATCGAGTCGACCGCCCCCTTGCGGATCGACCGCGTTCCCAGGTCGAGGCCGCTCATGCGCGTCTGCGCCGTGAACGCCACGAAGATGCCGTCCCCCGCGGCCAGCGCCGCGCCCGCCGTCGAGGGAAACTCCTCGTTGGCCAGCGCGACGATCGAACGCCCCTCGGGGGTCTCGTCGGCCAGGCTGGCCAGCAGCGCCGCCTCGGCCAGCGCCTCGACGCGGACCCCGGGCAGCGGCAAGAGCTCGGTCGCCATCCGGTTGCCGTGCGTGATGGTGCCGGTCTTGTCGAGCAACAGCGTGTCGACGTCGCCGGCCGCCTCGACCGCGCGGCCGCTGGTGGCGATCACGTTCTTCTTGAGCAGCCGATCCATGCCCGCGATGCCGATCGCCGACAGCAGACCGCCGATGGTGGTGGGGATCAGGCAGACCAGCAGCGCCACGATGGCGGTCGCCGACAGCGCCAGCCCCGAATACTTGGCCAGCGGCACCAGGGTCACGCAGGCCAGCAAGAAGGTGATCGTGAGGCCGACCAGCAGGATGTGCAGCGCGATCTCGTTGGGGGTTTTTTGGCGCGCGGCCCCTTCGACCAGCGCGATCATCCGGTCCAGGAACGACTCGCCGGGGTCGCTCACGATGCGGACCACGATGCGGTCGGAGAGCACCTTGGTGCCGCCCGTTACGGCCGAGCGATCGCCGCCGCTCTCGCGGATGACGGGCGCCGACTCACCCGTGATGGCCGATTCGTCGACCGAGGCGATCCCCTCGACGATCTCGCCGTCGCCCGGGACGAGCTGGTTGGCCTCCACCACCACGAAGTCGCCCTTGCGCAAAGACGACGAAGCGATCTGCTCTTCGCGGTGGTCGGCGAGCGAGTGGTCGTCGCCCTTGGCGTCGACCAGGCGCCGGGCCATGGTCTCCTTGCGCATTTTGCGCAGCGTCTCGGCCTGCGCTTTGCCGCGCCCCTCCGCCACCGCCTCGGCGAAGTTGGCGAACAAGACGGTGAACCAGAGCCACACGGAGACGGCGCCCGTGAACCAGATCGGCGCGTGGCCCGGGGCGCGGACGATGAGGTCGCGCACCACCAGCAAGGTGGTCAGCGCGCTGCCGACCTCGACCACGAACATGACGGGGTTCTTGGCGACCAGGCGCGGCGACAGCTTGCGGAAGCTCTCGCCGATGGCCTGCCGCAGGATCGACGACTCGAACAGCGAAACCGGCTTCGATTGGGAGGTCATGGCTCAGAACACCTTTCCGTGCAGACTCTGAAAATGCTCGACGATCGGCCCCAGCGAGAGCGCCGGGAAGAAGGTCAGCGCCCCCACGATGATCACCACCGTGACGAGCAAGAAGACGAACAGCGGGCCGCTGGTGGGGAAGGTCCCCAGGCTTGGCGGTACGACCTTCTTGGCCACCATCGTGCCGGCGATCCCCATGACCGGGACGATCATGAGGAAGCGCCCGGCCAGCATGGTGAGACCCAGCGTGACGTTCCAGAACGGCGTGTTGGCGTTGAGGCCGGCGAAGGCCGAGCCGTTGTTGCCGGCCCCGCTGGAGTAGGCGTAGAGGATCTCCGACAGGCCATGGGCGCCGTTGTTGTTGAGCGACGAGGTGCCGAGCGGCGAGACGGCCGCCCAGGCCGAAAGGCCAAGGATGATGATCGGGAAGATCAGCACGTAGAACATGCCGAGCTGCATCTCGCGGGCTTCGATCTTCTTGCCCAAGTACTCGGGCGTGCGGCCCACCATCAGGCCGGCGATGAACACCGCCAGCACCACGAAGATCAGGATCCCGTACAGGCCTGCGCCCACGCCGCCGAAGATCACCTCGCCCAGCTCTATGTTGACCAGCGGCACCAACCCGCCGAGCGGCGTAAAGCTGTCGTGCATCGCGTTCACCGCGCCGCAAGAGGCGTCGGTGGTGACCGTCGCGTAGAGCGTCGAGGCCGCCACGCCGAAGCGCGCCTCCTTACCCTCCATATTCCCGAGCGCTTGGTGAATCGGCAGCCCCGCGAAGGCGCCGTTGCCGGCGGCCTCGGCGTGGTAGCAGACCGCGACGCCCGCGAAGAAAAGCACCGACATCGCCGCCATCAAGACCCACCCCTGCTTGCTGTCCTTGGCCATCCGGCCGTACGTGTAGGTGAGGCCGGCCGGGATCGCGAAGATCAAGAACAGCGAGATCAGGTTGGTGAGCGGCGTCGGGTTCTCGAACGGGTGGGCGCTGTTGGCGTTGAAGAAGCCGCCGCCGTTGGTGCTGAGCTGCTTGATCGCCTCTTGCGACGCCACCGGGCCGAGTGCCAGCGTCTGCTTGCCCCCCTCCAGCGTCGTGACGTCCAGATACGGTTTGAGGTTCTGGATCACCCCCTGCGAGACCAGCACCAGCGCGAAGAAGAAGCTGAGCGGCAAGAGCAGGTAGAGGATCGATCGATTGAGATCGACCCAGAAATTGCCGAGCGTGCGGCCACCGGTTGGGCCACCGCGCCGGGTGAAACCGCGCGCCAGCGTGAGCGCGACGCAGATGCCGGCCGCCGCCGAGGTGAAGTTGTGCCAGGCGAGCCCCGCCATCTGCGTCAGGTAGCTCATGGTCGTTTCGCCGCTGTAGGCCTGCCAATTGGTGTTGGTCGTGAAGCTGGCTGCCGTGTTGAACGCCAGCTCCGACGGCACGCCCGCCAAGTGCTGCGGGTTCCAGGGCAGGTGCCCCTGCAGCCGCTCGATGGCGAAGGTGACCAGCACGCCGAAGGCGGAGAAGATCAAGAGTGCGAAGGCGTATTCCTTCCAGTCCTGCTCGCGCCGTGGATCGACGCCGAACAGGCGATAGAAGAAGTGCTCGATCCGTTGCAGCGGGCGACCGAGCGGCGCCTCCGCGCTCTCGAAGACGCGGTACATGTACGCGCCGAGCGGCCTCGTGACGAGCAGGATGAGCCCGAAGAAGACCGCGACCTGGAACCAACCGACGAACGTCATGACGAGATCCTTTCCTGGCTCAGAAGCGCTCGGGACGGACCAGCGCGTAGAAGAGGTAGCCGACCAGCGCCAGCGCCAGCAGTCCACCCAAGGCGTAATCGAGAGACATGCGAGATCCTTTCTGAGACTGCGTTTGCGTCTGCGGCAGCGTTTGCGCTAGAGGCGCGCGGTGGCTTCGACATAGAGCCAGGCCAACGCGAAGAAACCCGAGGTGACGGCGACGAAGATCAAATCCTTCATGCCGGAGGGACAACGCATGATCCGTGCCGGCGGTGGGCGGCCCGGGTCGGCGCCTCGGCCGTGGTTTAGCGCCCCGCGGAGATTGCATCTCGCACGACCGCCGCGCGAATCGCCGCCGCGATTCGCAACCGCGGTGTTAAGACTGCCCCGATGGCGACCGATCCCGCACAGGTCTGCGCGACGCTGGGACCTCTATTGCTCGACGAGCGGCGGGCCCGTATCGACGCCGCGGCCCAGAGCCGCCTGGGCGGCTTGCGGGTGGTGATCGAGAATCTGCACGATCCCCATAACGGCGCGGCCGTGCTGCGCAGCGCCGAGGCTTTCGGCGTCCAGCGGGTCGACGTCATCGACGGCAGCAAGCCCTTCCGGTTCTCGCCCACCGTGACGCAGGGCTGTGAGAAGTGGCTGGACGTCGTGCGGCACCGGACGCTGTCCGCGGCGCTGACGACCTTGCGGGCCGACGGTTTCCTGGTCTACGCGGCGGTTCCGGACGCCACCGCCGTGCTGGAGGAGCTCGACTTCGCGCGCCCGGCGGCGGTGATGGTCGGCAACGAGCACGCCGGGCTGAGCGCGGCGGCCATCGCGGCGGCCGACGTCCGCTTCGCGATTCCGATGTACGGCATGACCCGCAGCCTCAACCTGTCGGTGGCCGCCGCGCTCACCGTCGAGCGCGCGGCAAGCTTGCGGCGGCGCGCGCTGGGGCGCCCCGGCGATCTCGACGACGCCACGGTGCTGGCGCTGCGGGCGCGCTTTTACGCGGCGTCGGTGCGCGGGGCCGATGCCGTGCTGGCCCGCTCGCTGGCGGCCGAGGTCGTCAGCCCGGCCGATCCGGCCGAAACCGGCGGCGGCTGATTTCGCGCCCGTCGCCGATCCCGCTGCGCCATCACCACCCGCCAGAGCAGCGCCGCCGTCAGCAGCACGGCGCCGGTGGGCG
>DASRLC010000285.1:0-6853 GCA_035648655.1 Polyangia bacterium | reverse complement strand
GACCAGCACGATCCGGGGGAAGGTCGGCAGCTTGAGATCGACCTCGGTATCCCGCGCGGCGCCGTTGCGGTCCACCGCCCGCGCTTGGCCTTTCCGCACCCCGGGCGGAACCTCGATGGCGATCTCGACGTGTCCTTGGTGATCGGCGACCACCGGGCCGAACACGCGCTCACCGACCCGCACCGTCACCGCCGCGCCGCCGCTGGTGTGAAATGGCACCACCGTCGATCCCCGCAGCGCGACGCGCGCCGTGGCGTGCTCGCGCGCGGTGCCGTTCGACAGCTCCACCACCAGGAGCGCGACCTGCGGAAAGCGATCCGCGGGCGGCAGGTAGCGGGTCGTGAAATGCCCGGGCCCGGCGGCGACCGGCATCTCGAGCGTACCCACGGTCGCCAGCGCGCGCACCGGGACGAAGCGCTCAGCGCCCGGGCCCGACACGTCGACGGTGACGGCGAGCTCCCGATCGATGCCGGCCAACAGCGTGCTGCGCGCCGGCGTCAGCCTGACGGCGATCGGCAGCGCGATCGTCTCGGCGACCGGCGCGACCGGCGGCGCGATCGGCTGGGCATCGGACGCGCCGGCCACCCGGGCGTCGGACGCGCCGGCCGCCAGGGCGCCGGGCGCCGATTTTCCGGCGATCAGCAGCAGCCCCAGCGCGATGGCGCGGCGGCTCGCCATCTCAGAGCTCCTGGGAAACGGGGAGGGTCAGACGAAACACCGTCGACGCGGGCTCGTTCCAGGCCCCCGGCTCTTCGAGCAGCACGAGATCGCCACCGGCGCCGCGGGCGATTTCGCGGCTCACCGCCAGGCCGAGGCCCGTGCCCTGCTCTTCGCCTTTGGTGGTGAAAAACGACTCGAACAGGCGATCGCGCACCGCCTTCGCGATCCCCGAGCCGTTGTCGGCCACCTCGATCGATGCGAGGCGCGGGCTCTCCGCCATCACAGCCGCGCGCACCTGCACGACCGGTTGCCCATGGCCGGCCACCGCGTCCAGCGCGTTGGCCAGGAGATTGATCAGAATCTGTTCCACCACGTGGGACGGGGCGGCCAGCGGTGGCAGGTCGGGGGCGACCTGCGTCCGCAGCGTGACGCCAGTCTTGCGCAGGCGCAGATCGAGCAGCGCGGTCACCCGCAGCAGCAGGGCGCCGGTTTCGGTCCGTGATCGGGTGGTGGCCGACACGGGGATCGAGAGTTGGCGCAGGTTGGAGACCAGCGCCGTGAGCCGCTCGGCCTGCTCGACGATGTGGCGGGCGAAGTCGAGCACTTCGTCCAGCTCGACCCGCTCCTTTTCGAGCAGCAACTGGCCGAGACCCTTGATGGCGAAGAGCGGCTGCCGCAGCTCGTGGATCTGCTGCGCCGCGAAGCGGCCGAACTCGGCCAGCCGCCCGGCCGACGCCAGCAGCTCGCGCAGACGGCGGATCTCCTTGTAGACCTCGGCGTCGGGCCCGGGCGTGGCGTCGGGCGCGCTCATTTTTTCCACAGTTCCGTGGGCTCCGGCGTGAGCGCCGGTTGCGGCAGACCACGCCGCACGACCGTGCCCGACGCCCGCCGGGTCCGCCCGGTCAAGTCTTCGACCTCGACCTGCACTGGATTCTTCCCTTCATGCAGCGGCAGCCCGGTCGTGAACTGACCGTCGGCGCCCACCGGGGCCGGCGTGCCGTTGACCCGCACCGCCGAGGAGGGCGTGGCGCGCCCGCGAATTTCGGTGTGGTCGACCGTGTGCCGCTGCTCGGCCGCCGGCCAGACCACCTCCAGAAAGATCTCCTCGGGGATCCGCTCCGGATCGGCGGGCGCCGCGCCGCCCAGACTCGACGACTGCGTGCCCGCGGCGACGGAGACCTCCTTGCCGCCGGCCGCGAAGCGCGCAGCACCCGAAAGCGTGGCGACCGACACGCGGCCCTGCGGGTCCGAGAGCACCACGAAGCGCGCCGGCCCTTCGTTGGCCGTGCGCGTCTGGTGCGAGGTGATCGCCAAAGCGTCGCTCCCGCTCACCCGGGCCAAAACCTTTCCGCGCCGCAGATCGACGGTCGGGCCGCTCGGGAGTCGATCGAGCCCGATCTCCACCCGCTCGCGCAGCTCGATCTCGGTCCCGGCCGACAGCTTGAGGATCGCCCCGGCGCCGGCCGCGGTGCGCACGACGTCGGCGCGGGTCAACGTGTCACCGTTCTTGATCGGGATCCACCGCCCGTCGCGCTGGGCCTCCACCAGCCCGGTGGCCCTCGCGACCTGAAAGACGCCCGAATCGTCCGCCGGCAACCCCGCCGCCGCGGCCGCGTGAGCCGCCGTGGTCGTCGACCCCGACGGGGCCACCCCGGGTGCACGCCCGATGCGCTTCGAGAGCAGGTTCCCAGCCCCAATCGCCAGTCCCGCCAGCACGAGCGGCAGGACCAAACCGAAACGCCGGGTGGGTGGGGGCGCGTTCATACCCGGTGCGAGCGCCCTTCATCGGCCGGGAACGAGAGCACGAAGGTGGTGCCAGTGCCCACCGTGCTCTCGACCTTGATGGTGCCCCCGTGATCCTCGATGGTTCGGTGCACGAACGAGAGCCCGAGTCCGGTTCCCGATCGATCCCCCTTGGTCGTGAAGAAGGGGTCGAAGATCCGCGGAAGGTGCTCCGGGCTGATGCCGCCCCCGGTGTCGCCGATGCGCACCCGCACCAGGGCGTCCTCGACGGCGGCCACCTCCAGCGTCAAGGTGCCGCCTTTTTTCATGGCGTTGCGCGCGTTCTGAATGATCTGGATGAAGGATTCTTCGAGCTGGGTCGCGCTCCCGCGGACCATCGGGGCCGCGCCGTAGCGCCGCACCACCGCAATCCCGGCCGTCGCCAGCTCGCTCGGGCTGCACAGCTCGATGGCGTCGTCGAGCGTGCGGGCTAGGTCGACCGGCGCGGTGTCGTGTCCGCTCTGCCGCTGGGCCAGGCGCAGCATGTTCTGGACGATCTTGCGGATGCGCAGCGCTTCGCCTTCCAGGTCCTCGAGCAGCGGCCGAGCCGGATGGCCGGCCGGCAGATCGGCGATCAGGAGCTGCACGATCCCGAGCGCGCCGCTGAGCGGGTTGTTGATCTCGTGGGCGACGCCGGCGCCGAGCTCGCCCAGCGCCGACAACGAGCGCGACCGGAACAGCAGCTCCTGCGCCTGGCGCAGCTCGTCGGTCTTCTCTTCGACCCGCCTTTCGAGCGTCTGGTTCCAGCCCACGATCTCGTTGGTCTGTTGGGTGATCTTTTTGCGGGCGGCGTCGAGGCCGACCGCCATCTGGTTGAAGGCGCTGGCCAGCTCGCCAAGCTCGTCGGTCGAATCGGCGGCAATGCGCGTCTCGAGGTTCCCGGTCGCGATCTCGCGCGATCCGCTGGCCAGCGCCGCCACCCGACCGGCCAGCCGCCGGGCGAAGATCCGCGCCGCGATCGAGCCGATCAGGGCCGAGACCGCGATCCAGATCAGCGTGGCCCAGGTGATGCGGTTCACCGGCAAGAGCGCCGAGTCGACGGTCTTGTCGACCACCGCGCCCAGGCCCCACGGGCCGACCGGCGCGTAGGCGCCGATGAGGCGCCGCCCGCCGCTGCCGTACTCCGCCACCAGCGCCGCCGGCGGCAGCTCGCCTTCGCGCGCGCCCGGCACGCCGGTGGGCGCCAGGTTACCGACGCCGCCCCGCGATCCAGCCGCGATGAGCCGCCCGCGCCCGTCGGTGATCTTGATGTCGGTGTCCGCGGTCGACAGCGCCGCCACGTAGTTGGCGAGCCGTTTGAGCGAGACCTCGGCCGCCAAGATCCGCCGACCGCCGCCGAGCTTCGGATCGAAGGCCACTGCCAGCACCACGTGCGGCAGGCGGAGCGGCCCGCCCAGAAAGATCGGGCCCATCCCTTCGCCGCCCGACAGCGCGGCGCCCAGCGGCGCCATCAGGCCCACCCCTTCGACGTCGGTGGGACGCATCGGCTCGTGGCTCTTGAAGGAATCGTAGTGGCCGGGGTTTTCCAGATACGCCGGCTCGCCGATCACCGTGCCGTGCTCGTCGAACATGGCGACCGCGCAGAAGTCGTCGCTCTGGTGGTAGACCAGCTGCAAGAACTTGAGCAAGGCCTGGGGCGAGGGCGCCTCGTTCTGCGCCGAGCGCGTCAGATCGAAGATCCGGGCATCGACCCGCAGGATCGACAGCAGGTTGTCGATGTGGCTGCGCGCGTAGCTCGCCACCTGCTTGGCGACCGTCAGCTCGTTCTCCTCCAGCGCCCCGCGCAGCGCGACCTGTCCGATGTGCAGCGACGAGTAGCCGGCGATCGCGAGCGGCAGGGCCGACACGCCGAGCGCCAGCAGCGTCAGCTTGGAGAGCAGCTTCAAGGATCGCTCCCCGCGCACCCAACGTCGCTCAGGCAGGGGATCGGGGGCAGGTTGCCGCCGTCGGTCCCGCCGGGCACGCCACCGTCGGCGCCATAGCTGAAGGTGGCCCTCCCGTAGTTCTGGGAGTCGAGCACCGGATCGTAGGTGCCGACCGGCGACGGCGGTCCGCTGCTGCCGGGCGGGGTGAACCCGGTGATCCGGTTGGGCGTCTGGTAAATGGCCCCGGTGAGCGGCGCCCCGCCGATCAGGATCTCGGTCGCCTGCGTGAAGTTGTCGCCGACGACGCTGACCGCCGTTCCCCCGGAGGTCGGACCGTAGCTGGGGTTGATCTGGCGGACGAGCGGCGGGTCGACATAGAGGAAGCCGCCGGGCAGGGAGGCCACCGCCCCGCCAATCTCGACGGTCACGTCGACCGCGCCCGCGACGTGCAGCGGCGTCTCGACCGTCATCGAGGTGGGGGACCAGGCGCTGATGGTGGCGGCGAGTCCCCCGAACGACACGGTGGTTTGCTGGGCGCTGAGAAAATTCGCGCCGGTCACGGTCACCAGCGTCGAACCGAGGGTCGATCCGCGGGCGGGCGCGACGGCATCGGCACGCGGGGCGGCCACCAGCTCCAGCGCGATCTCCGCGGTGCCGCGGTTGCCGCCGCCATCGATGGCGGTGGCGTCCACGAAGAGAACACCGGCGCTGCTCGGCGGCGTGGGCGCGACGAACGTGAGCTCGCAAGGCGCCTTGGCCTGGGCGGCGATGCCGCAATCGGCGGCGGACACCGAGGTTTGGCCGGTTCGCACGGTGACCTCGAGGCTCACGACCTGGCCGAAGCCATCGTCGGCCTGTACCACGCACGACACCGGAGCCCCCGCGGCCACGATGGCGTCGTCGGCCGGGCTCGCGATGGTGACCACCGGCGGGATGAGATCGGGCCCGAGCGACGCGAAGGCGCGCGCCAAGCGCGAGGATTGACCACGGGGATCGGCCACGACGAGGTCGTACGTGCCGGCCGCGATCCCGGCCGGCACCTGCGCCTGCAGCAGCGTCTCGGACTGCCAGACCACGTCCGAAAGCGCGGTCTCGACGTTGGCGGTCGGCGAGCCGAGGCTGGGGGTGAGTCGCGCGCTGAAGCCATCGAGGTCGAGGCTGGCGGTGCCGGCGACCGGGTCGAACCGGTAGGTCGGCCGGAACGAGGTGCCGGTGATCAGTGCCGCCAGCGGGAGCTCGTCGTTGGCCATCCCGGGGCTCATCCCCATCAGAACGGCCGGCCGATCGACCCCGGTCCCGCAGCCGGCCGCTCCCAAACAGAGGACGACCGTGGCCCGACGCGCAGCCGCTCCCATGCCGCGCATTCTAACGCCTGGGCTGGGTGTGTCGATCGTGCCCGCAATCTTGCCGCCGATCTTCCTTGCGATCATGGCTGCCTCAGCGACGCATCGGTCCATCAGTCGAAAAAGGCTTCGGTCCTGATCTGCGTCTTGCGGTTGATCCCACGGGAGACCAGCTCCCGCTTGAGCTCCGTGATCATGGCGCCGTTGCCGACCAGGTAAAAGGTCGGGGCCACCAGCTCGGGCAAACGCTCGAGGACCGCCGGCGTGATCCGGCCGCGCCCATCCCGCCAGCTCTCGCCGGGCGCGGTCAGATAGACGTGCAGATCCGCGCCGGCGCGGATCACCAACCGGTCGATCTCCTCGCGCGCGAACAGGTCGGCCTCCTGTCGCATGCCCCACAGCACCAGACAGCGGCGGGCTTCGCCGCCCGATTCGTGCCGGCGCGCCAGCTCGCCCAGCATCGGCATGACCGCCGCGATGCCGGTCCCGGTGGCGCCGAACACCACGTCGCCGGGGTGATTGGCGTCGAGGACGAAAAACCCGTGGGGGCCGGTCATGCGCACCCGGCTCCCGAGGGGGATCGACATCAGATACTCCGAGGCCTTTCCGTCGGGGATCACCCGCACGATGAACCGCAACACGTCGCTGGCGTCGCTCTGGGAGGCGATCGAGTAGCTGCGGCGCGGAACCGGCTCGGCGGAGGGGGAGGGGGTGTCGACCGCCATCGAGACGAACTGTCCGGCCGCGAATGCGAGGCGCGCCGGCTCGCGCATGGCGAACGACAGCTCCGCGATGCCGGCGGCGATCATTTCTCGGGCGGTCAGCTCGGCGGTGAAGGGGGCGGGCATCCGCCCGCCATAATACCCGACGGCGCCCGTCCCACGCGGGCGACCGACAGGCCGATCGACTCGTGCTAGGTTCCGCGCCATGCCGAACCGCGCCTTCGCCACGCTGCTCCTTCTCGCCGTCGCCTCCGCCTGCACCAAGAAGGCCGACGAGGCCGGCAAGCCGTCGGTCGTCCCGCCGCTCGATCCCGCGGCCGCCGCCCCGACCATGCCCGTGCCCGCGACCGCCCCGGCGGCGCCCACGACCGCCCCCGCAGCCGCGGCGCCGGCCGACCCGAACGCCACCATCACGGGCGAGATGATCCTTACGCCGGCCATCGCCAAGACCAAGCCCTCCGGGACGCTCTATCTGGTCGCC
>DASRLC010000284.1:0-7004 GCA_035648655.1 Polyangia bacterium | reverse complement strand
GCCAGCCTGTGGCACCGTCGCTTCTACGGCTATGACCATCAAGAAGGGTGGCGCCTGCGCGACGACCGACACCCAGCTCTGCTACTTGACCTGCGGTCCATCGAATACCGGCTATAAGTCTGAGACTTGCACCAGCGCCCTCTACGTCGAGGGTGCTTGTACGTTCCCGCCGGGCGACTACACGGCGTACGCGCTTCCGACGTCGATCCCCGCAACCTGCCCCACGACCGCGCCCGAGGCGGGGTCCGCCGTTGCGGCCTGTACCGTCGGACCGGGCATAGTTTGCGGCGGGTATGACGACGCCGGTGTGGCGACCCAGACCACCGGCTATCTCGACTCGACCGGTGCGGCCAAAGTTGGCTATTGCGTCTGTGCCGGCACCACCACCAAGCACTGGAGCTGCGCCAGCACCACGGCATGGCCCTGTCCGACGACCATGTCGGGCGTGACCGGCTGCTGACACGGCGGGCCCATTCGGTGAGCCATTGCCGCCAGGTCTGGACACCCAACTCTCAAGCTTTTCACACCGAATCAACCACAGTGAGGACGACCGATGACTAACCGAATTTTGCCCTGTCTTGGAACCGCGGCCCTGCTGTCGCAGCTGGTCTTTTCCGCCGGCTGTGGCGGAAGCAACACTGGCTCTACCGGTTCGGCCGGGACGACCGGCTCGTCGACCGGCGTGGCCGGAACGACGGGCGCGACGGGCGCGGCCGGAACCACCGGTTCGACGGGCGCGGCTGGGACGACGGGCTCGACCGGGACCGCCGGGACGACCGGAACCGGCGGCGCGGCCCCCGGCCAGCCGGCTTGCGCCAGCACGGTGGCGAAGGCCGGGGCCTGCGCCGCGACCGACCAGCAGCTCTGTTATAAGACCTGTGGTCCCGCCGATACGGGCTTCAAATCCGAGACCTGCAACGCTGGCACCTATACCGAAGGCTCCTGCACCTTCCCAGCCGGTGACTACACCTGCGAAGCACTTCCGACGTCGATCCCGGCGGCCTGCCCGACCACGGCTCCTGAGGCAGGCTCGGCGCAACCCGCTTGCACCGTTCCCGCCTGCACGGTTTGCGGCGGGTACAACAATGCAGGCACGCCGACTCAGACCACCGGGTACCTGGATTCGGGAGCCAATCCCAAGGTCGGCTATTGCATTTGCGCCGGCAGCACCCCGGCCACCATGCACTGGAGCTGCGCCAGCACGACCGCTTGGCCCTGCCCGGCGACCATGTCCGGCGTGACCGGCTGCTGACGAGCCGATAGTGGACCGCGCCGCGCCGCGCTCGGCTGGCCTCGGGCCAGCCGGCGCGGTGAAATCACCCGCGAGCCCAACCTTGTCGAAAAACCACCCACTGCACTCCCCACCGGGGCTGGCCAGAATCGTCTGGGCAGCCTCGGTTCTACTGTGCGTCGCCTGCAGCAAGAACGACGACATCGCGTCGATGACCTACACCTGTGGCTCGGTCGACCCCTCGGCTGCCTCGGGCGCCGGGGATCCGGTCAACGACTGCGCCGATCTCGATGCGATGCTTCCCCCCGAGCCGACGCTGCCGGCCGATCCCGACCCGAGCTGCATCCTCAAGGCTCAGCAGGCCACCAGCGAGACCCCGCCGGCCGGCTGGATTCCCGACGAGAGCAACGGTCAAACGACGGTCGACACCGCGCGCATCGGTGCGGCGCTGAAGACCTGCAAGGTCGTCAAGTTGGTGACCGACGGCGCGAACAACGCCTTCGTGAGCGGCCACATAACTCTGGCCGGCGCCACGCTGTGGGTGGACGCCGGCGTTACGCTCTACGCGTCCCGCAATCCCGCTCTTTTCATCAAGACCCAGAACTGCGGCGTGGCCGGCGTGAACGACTCAGGCGCCTGCAACGACTTCATCACCGTGAGCGGAGCCAGCCCGGCGGTCGTCGGTGATGGGATCATCGATGGTCAGGGGGGCGAGCCCCTCATCGAACCCGGCAACCCCAGTCCGCCGTCGTGGTGGCAGCTCTCCGGGGCGCTGCAACAGATCGACGGCAGCATCGGGAATCCAACGCTCATCAATCTCTCGACCGGCACGACGGGCTTCGTGCTCTATCGCATCACGCTGCACAACTCTCCCAAGTTTCACGTCAAAATCACCTCCTATCCGCCGGCCGGCCCGACCGTCTGCACGACGCACGGGGACGGCTTCATCGTCTGGGGGATCACGATCCTGACGCCCTCGCGCTGGTTCAACAGTCAAGGACTGGTCATGACGCCGCATATTTCGCGGAACACCGACGGCGTAGATCCCGGCGAGACCAGCATCGCGACCTGCGGCGTGATGGTCCACAACACCATCAGCACCGGCGACGATCACATCGCGCTCAAAGGCGGCCACGCGGTCTGGAACGTCCTCATCTTGCACAACCACTTCGGAACGGGGCACGGCATGTCGATCGGCAGCGAGACGTACGGCGTCTATCCGGCGCCCGACGGCACCGTCCTGTCGGGGGTGACGAACGTGCGGGTCTGCGATCTGACCATCGACGCGGACTCGCGGCCGGTCGGTAACGGCGCCAGCCCGGGCGACTTCAACGGCATTCGCGTCAAGTCCGATTCGAGCCGTGGCGGCATCGTCGACGATGTCGTCTTCAAGAACGTCTGCATGCGCGACGTCAACAACGCCATCTTGGTCAGCACGGCGTACAACCCGCTCTTCGCCGGCACCAACTATCCCCAATTCAAGGCCATCACCTTCCAGAACATCCACGACGTGACCTGCATGGGCCTCAACCAACCGGTGGTCACCTTGAATGGTTTCAGCCCGGCCTACCCAGCGGGCCCGTTGACGCTCGATAACCTGACGGTGGACAACATCGGGCCCCTGGCGGTAGAGGCGGAGTTCTCGAACATCATTCTCGGGCCCGGCGCCGTGAATTTCATGCCGTCCGGACTCGACGTGACCGTCACGAACAACATCACCGACGCGAGCGCGCCGACCAACTGCGTCTTCCCGACGCTCCCCGCGCCCCAACCGCCGGCTGGTTGGCTGCGATGAGGCGGCTTCTCGCTTTGCAGACTTCGTTCGCTACGCTCCTGCTGGGCGGTCTGCTCGGGTCGTGCACGACCAACACCGCCCTTCAAACCTCCCTCTGCTCGCAAGATCCGAGCATCGAGGCCAACTGCAACGCGCTGGGCGTCGACGGCGGCCCGAACGGGCAAGCGCTGGGCCTGACCGGCTATCAATGCTCGGGATCGCAGCGGCCCGATCAGAACGCGACCTTCGTCCAAGGCATTCCCAGCGGGCTGGTTTGCGCCAACCGATCCGCGGGCGTCGATGGGGGAACGTCGGGGACGTCGGGTGCGTATTGCTGCACCTCGCAGACGACGACCTGCGCCTATAACCCGATCGCGATTTGCGACCCCGGGACGTACGGCTACGAGTGCCAGGGCGCCAACCGGCCCGAGTCGTTCAATCCGGCCATCACCTGCGGTCAGGGCGTCCCGGATCCTGGGCAGGGCCTCATCGACTATTGCTGCTCAGGCGTCGGGTTGCCGACGGGTTGCACCGAGCTCGACACCGCCATCTGCCCGGGCAGCACGGTGGGCTGGGGCTGCTCGGCGGCCAGCGGCGTTTTGCCGAAGGGGCAAGACCTGGCCGAGAGCAAGAGCCGCGCCGACGAGTACTATCTGCTCTGCGCCGTCCCCACCCTGATCGGCCCGAACAACATCTTCTGCTGCTATCCCCCCGCCCAGGTTCCACCGGGCGGCACCTGCGTCCAGGACACCACCGTTCCCGGGTGCGCGTCCACGCGCTTCGGATTCGCCTGCTACGGCGACGATCGACCCGATCAGGACTTCCCGCCCATGCGCTGCCGCGATCCCGGCGTGCCGGGGACGAGCTATCAGGGCTACCCAGCCACCGTCTACTGCTGCGACTTCGCGCCCGAAGCCGACGGCGGCGTGTAGCCTAAACTGAGTGACCCGCAACATAGTACGGAGGTCGGAGTGCATAGCTCGGTGGACAGTCCGATCGGAACGGGCGACGCCAACGATACGTTCTCCGGATCCTGGGTATCGAACATTATCGACGGCATTTATTGGTTTCAGGTCAATGCGGGAAATGTGAGCTGGGGTTCAAGCTTCAAGTCACCGCGGAGGTGCACGCGCGGCGCGTAGCTGCTCGGCGCCTCCGCGGTTGACAGTCGGCTTCGCGTGCGCGAGGCTACATCCTCACGATGGCGGTGGAGTCCGCCGATAACCGCTGCCCTTCGGGGCCGCCAATGACTCCTACGGTTGCGTCAAACATGGCGCCGTAGGGGATTACCTTCGACTCCCTCCGGCGCAGACGGAGGTCGATCGATGAGCGTCGCGGAATCGCCGGCAGCACAGCGCGGGTGGCGCCTGTTCGGGCAATGGGCGGCGCTGGGCGCGTTGGTCGGCGTGGCTTGCGGGGTTGCTTCGGCGGCGTTCCTAGCGCTGCTGGGCCTGGTGACCCACTTCCGCGAGGCGCATTCCGGCATCGTCTACGCCCTGCCGCTGGCTGGCCTGTGCATCGGCGTCATCTACGAGCGCTGGGGCACCCCGATCCGCGGCGGCAACAACCTCATCATCGACACCATCCACACGGTCGGCGATGGGGCGGCGCCGATTCCGCTGCGAATGGTGCCGATGGTATTTGTGGGGACGGTACTGACGCACCTGTTCGGCGGCAGCGCCGGCCGCGAGGGGACGGCCGTGCAGATGGGGGCCAGCCTGGGCGACGCCATCGCGCACCGCTTTCGCGCGGACCGACCGCTCCGGCGGGTGGTCATCGCGGCGGGTATCGCGGGTGGGTTCGGCTCGGTGTTCGGCACCCCGCTGGCGGGCCTGATTTTCGGTCTCGAGGTGCTGGCGATCGGTCGCATGGAAGTCGAGGCGCTGGTGCCGGCTTTGGTCGCGTCCTTGGTGGGCGATCGGGTCACCCGGGGGTTGGGCATCGTCCACACCGCTTACCCCGCGCTGTCACCGGTCGCATTCTCCCTGTCGCTGGGTGCGAAGCTTCTCGTGATGGCTGGCGCGATGGCGCTGGCCACGGTCACATTCATCGAGCTCACCCACTTCATCAAGACGCGCATGGAGCGTCTGGTGCCGCGCCTGCCGCTGCGGATGCTGGTGGGCGGCGCCGCCGTGGTCTTGTTGTGGCGGCTGGTTGGCAGCGACGACTACCTGGGGCTCGGCGTTCCCGTCATCGTTCGCGCCTTCGGTGATCCGCGGCTGCCGGTCTACGCCTTCGCCGCCAAGATCGTCTTCACGGCCGTGACGCTGGGCTGCGGCTTCCTGGGCGGCGAGGTCACGCCGCTGTTCTTCATTGGAGCCACGCTGGGGAACGTCGCGGCGCGCCTTCTGGGCCTTCCGCTGGGATTGGGCGCCGCGCTCGGCTTGGCGGCGGTCTTCGGCGCCGCCGCCAACACCCCGCTGGCGCTGTCGATCATGGTCGTCGAGCTGGTGGGGATCTCGGCGCTCCCGCACGTCCTCATCGTCACGCTGGCGACTTATCTGCTGACCGGTCACCGCGGGATCTACCCGGCGCAGCGGCTCCATCGGAAGAAGCACGGACCGGCGCTGGCGCAGCCGGTTCCCCTGAGGGAGTACCGCCGGAATCAGAAGACGTAGACGGCTTGGCCCATGCCGCGGATGTTGTGGGGCTCCTCGGCGGCCAGAGTCGGTTGGCTCAGGTAGTGGACCCGCGTATATTGCCCGGAGAGGCCGAACCGGATGGAAGGGGTGGCGTCCCAGAACAGGTTCGCGTCGCCGTAGAGGGAGGTGTCGGCCACCGAGCCCAGCAGCTCGATCTCCTCGCCACCCGCCGGGTAGAGCTTCGACATATTGTTCGAGTGCGAGTAGGTCCCGTTCACCGACAGGATGAACCGCCCGCTGCCCGGCAGGTAGTACTGCAGCCCGGCCCGGTAGGCCTGCCAATTGATGGTGTGCAGAACGCCCTGGAGGTCGAAGGTGACCAGACCGTTGTCGACGTCGCCGCTATAGAGCGGCGGCGGGTTGGCCTGGGCCGGGTTCGGCAGCGTCGGGAACTGAGCGCCGCCGCCGGTGTTGATGAGATCCGCGATGCCGGTTCCCGTGACGAACGATCCGGTGAGGGTCAGGCGGTTGCCCCGATCGTTGGCGCTTTCCGCCGGAATGATGGGGATCAGCGCGTCGATCGAGAGACCCCAGCCCATGATGTGGTTGGAGGTCTGGGTCGGCGGCGGCGTGAAAGCATCCACCTTGAACTGGCGGGCCCGCGCCGAAACGCCGATCGAGAGTGGCAGCGCCTGCGTCCCCACGTTGCCGGGCGTCGTGATTCCCTTCCAATTGTTGAGGCTGATCCGCAGGCCGGCGTCGGCGTCCGGGACTTCGGAGTCGCGCTGACCGGGTCGCACGGCCGCCACCGCGACGTCGACGCTCACCGGGCCGTCGGCGCCGAAGGTTCGCGCCACTCGGAGCTGCGGCTCACGGGAGAAGAGCATGTTGGGCAGGCCGAGGAACTCCGCCGTACAGGGGAAAAAGTAATTCTGCCACCCGAACACGTCGTAGGTTTGCCCCGCTACGATGTCGACGACGTTGCTCTGCAGCTTGAGGTAGGCGTGGCGGATGCGGAAGGTGGGGCTGTCGTAATACGAGCTCTCCGAGACATCGGGTGGGCTGCCGGGCTGATTGCCGAAGAAGTCGCCCTCGATGAGCGCCGACGAGCGCACGTCGCCGATGGTCGGCGCGGTGAAGGCCATGCCGAGGCGGGTGTTGCGCATCGAAAACTGCGTCCGCCCTACCTTCCCGGCATAAGTGTCGCTGCGCGCCACCAGCGTGCCGCCGATGGAGTCGTTGTAGCTGCGGGTGGTGTCCGTGATGTAGTCGGCCTCGACGAAGCCGAAGATCGTCACCGACCAGCGTTGGTCCCCCTCGCCGATGCTGACCTTCAGCGGGGCGCGGCTGAACCAAGAGGGCTCCGCGCTCTCGGAAGCCGCGGCGGCGGCCCGCGGCGCGGGGGCCGCCGTGGCGG
>DASRLC010000283.1:0-3550 GCA_035648655.1 Polyangia bacterium | reverse complement strand
ACCCCGGGATCTCGTGCGGACGCTGCGTGGCCTGCCTCGGCGGCCGCGACAATTTTTGCCCCGACTACCAGATGCTGGGCGAGCAGCGCTGGGGTGGCCTGGCCGACTACGTGGTCGTGCCGGCCGCCAACCTGGTCCCGGCGCCCCGCGATCGCCTGGCGTTCGACGACGCGCAGCTGGCTTCCGTTCCCATCGCCTTCATCACCTCCTGGCAGATGCTGGTCGATCGCGCGCGCATCGCGCAGGGCGAGACGGTGCTGGTCCTGGCGGCCGGCTCCGGCGTGGGCACGGCCTGCATCCAGATCGCCAAGCTCTTCGGGGCGCGCGTCATCGCGACGGCTTCGACCGACGAAAAGCTGGCGGCCGCGCGCGCTCTCGGGGCGGATGAGACCATCAACCACGCCACCTCGGAGATCGTCGCGGAGGTCAAACGGCTGACCGACCGCCGGGGGGCCGACATCGTGGTCGACCATGTGGGCGCCTCCACTTTCGGCAAGTCGGTGGTGGCCTGCGCCAAAGGGGGCCGGATCGTGGTTTGCGGGGCGACCGCCGGCTACGAGCCGGTCCTGAACCTGCGGCATGTCTTCTGGCGCCAGCTCAGCATCCTGGGCTCGACATTGGCCAGCAAGGCCTGCCTTCCCCAGATACTGGAGCTGTTTGCGGCGGGGCGGTTGCGGCCGGTCGTCGAGCGGGTTGTTCCCCTCGACGACATCGCCGAAGCGCACCGGCGCCTGGAAGGTCGGGTAGCCTTCGGCAAGCTGGTGATATCTCTGTAACCAACTGAAATTACGGGCGACATCTGCCGGTCAAAGACCTTGACAGACGCCGCCGGCGCCCATAATCTCACCTCTACGTAAGGGTTAGGTTATGGAGGTATCGGTAAATAGTCTGTCGCTCCTCAAAGTGGGCGAATTGGCCAAGCGCACCGGCAAAACGGTACGGGCCATTCATTTATACGAAGAGCTGGGCCTGATCGCGCCCGCCGTCCGGTCGAAGGGGGGCTTTCGCCTCTACCACGACAAGGCCGCCAAACGGATCGACTGGATTCAGAAGCTGCAGGAACTCGGGTTTTCCTTGACCGAGATCAAGGCCTTCCTGCGCGACTGGGAGCAGTCCAACGCGGCGCCCAAGGCGATGGACCGGGTGCGCGAGATCTTCTCCGACAAGCTGCGCGAGACCCAGGAGAACGTGGCGCGGCTGCAAAGGTTGGTCGGAGATCTGACCGAGACGCTGGCCTACATGGACAGCTGTCGCTCCTGCGAACCGACCCACAACCAAACCGAATGTGGAACCTGCGGAATCCACGGCCATGCCGGCCAGGCCCCGCTGCTGGTCGAAGGAATTTCACGATGACGCTCAAGCTCCCGATCTACATGGACAACCACGCCACCACGCAGGTCGACCCGCGGGTGGTCGAGGCGATGCTGCCGTATTTCACCGAGATCTTCGGCAACGCGGCCAGCCGCTCACACAGCTTCGGCTGGACCGCCGAGAAGGCGGTCGAGCTGGCGCGGGATCAGGTCGGCGCGCTCATCGGCGCCTCCGGCAAGGAGATCGTCTGGACCTCGGGAGCCACCGAGTCCGACAACCTGGCTATCAAGGGTGCCGCCGAATTCCACAAGGACCGCGGCAACCACATCATCACGGCCCAGACCGAGCACAAGGCGGTGCTCGATACCTGCAAGCGGCTCGAGAAGGAAGGGTTCGACGTCACCTACCTACCCGTCGAGAAGGACGGGCGTGTCGACCCGGAGGCGGTTCGCGCCGCCATGACCGACAAGACGATCCTGGTCTCGATCATGCTCGCCAACAACGAGATCGGATCGGTCAACCCGATCGACGAGATCGGCGCGGTCGTCAAAAAGGGGGGCGCGCTATTCCACGTCGATGCCGTCCAGGGTGTCGGCAAGATCCCGTTCGACGTCAACGCCGCGCGGGCCGATCTGGTTTCGCTGACGGCGCACAAGATGTATGGCCCCAAGGGGATCGGCGCGCTCTACGTTCGGCGCAAGCCGCGCGTGCGTATCACCGCGCAGATCGACGGCGGCGGTCACGAGCGCGGCATGCGCTCGGGAACGCTCAACGTCCCCGGAATCGTCGGCTTCGGCAAGGCGGCGGAGCTGGCGCGGAGCGAGATGACGGTCGAGTCGAAGCGCCTCCTCGTGCTGCGCGAGCGGCTGCGCGAGGGGATCCAGGCCCGCGTGACCGATACCTACGTCAACGGCTCGATGGAGCACCGGCTGCCCGGCAACCTCAACATCAGCTTCGCCTACGTCGAGGGCGAGGGGATGTTGATGGGCCTCAAGGACGTGGCGGTGTCATCGGGCTCGGCCTGCACCTCGGCCTCGCTGGAGCCGTCGTACGTGCTGCGCGCGGTGGGGGTCGAGGAAGAAATGGCCCACACCTCGATCCGTTTCGGCCTCGGGCGGTTCAACACCGAAGAAGAGGTCGACTATGTGATCGACCTGGTCGTGGGCAAGGTGAACAAGCTGCGCGAGATCTCGCCGCTCTACGAGATGGCGCAGCAGGGCATCGATCTGAAGAGCATCCAATGGGCGGCACATTAAACAACGGCAAAGATCGCGTGAGGGAGGGCGAGCTTTGCTCGACCGAGCTCATCGCGGGAGGAGCGGGACCCTTTTAGGGTCCCGAGGAAAACATGGCGTATAGCGAAAAAGTCATCGAGCATTACGAGAACCCCCGCAACGTGGGGAGCTTCGACAAGGACGACCCGAGCGTCGGAACCGGCCTGGTGGGCGCGCCCGCATGCGGCGACGTCATGAAGCTCCAACTCAAGATCAACGAGCAGGGGATCATCGAGGACGCGAAGTTCAAGACCTTCGGCTGCGGGTCGGCCATCGCGTCGTCCTCGCTGGCGACGGAGTGGGTCAAGGGGATGTCCATCGACCAGGCGATGGGGATCAAGAACACCCAGATCGTCGAGGAGCTGAACCTGCCGCCGGTGAAGATCCACTGCTCGGTGCTGGCCGAGGACGCCATCAAGGGCGCCATCGCGGACTACAAGGCCAAACGACAGAAGTCGGCCGACGCGTTGGCGGCCAAGGCCGCCGTCTAGGGCGCCGGGACGCGGGAGACGTCATGGCCATCGGAGTCACCGATCGGGCGGTCGCCGAGATCAAGAAGGCGGCCGGACAGCGCGCGCCGGTCCCCAAAGGGCTGCGCGTGGGCATCCGCGGCGGCGGCTGCACGGGATTTTCCTATCTGTTCGAGTGGTCCGACAACGAGCCACGCAGCGAAGACACCGTGCTGGCCTTCGAGGAGGGCCAGGTGCGGGTGTTCGTCGATCCCAAGAGCCTGATCTATCTCGATGGCTCGACGCTCGAGTACCAGACCACCATGATGGGGCGTGGGTTCAAGTTCATCAACCCGAACGCCAAAGGAACCTGCGGCTGCGGCGAGAGTGTCCAGTTCTGACGCGGGAGGGGCCGTGCAGAGCCCGCCTCCGATCTCGGACAGAGTTGAGCAGGAGATAGAACGTGATCTGCTGGTCTTGTGAACGCGAGGGGGGGACGGGGCCGTTTTGTGGGGC
>DASRLC010000282.1:0-3815 GCA_035648655.1 Polyangia bacterium | reverse complement strand
GGGATCCCGTAGGGCGAGCGCACGCCCGCCAGGCCGGTGGCGAACTGATCCAGGTTGGTCTTCCCGACGCAGAGCGCGCCGGCGAACTGCAGGTGAGATACCACCGTCGCGCTCTTGGCGGGGGTGTAGGCGAAGGCGGGGCAGGCCGCGGTGGTGGGCAGCCCGGCGAGGTCGATGTTGTCTTTGACGCCGAAGAGCAGGCCGAAGAGCGGCAGCGTTTCTCCGGCCGCCTGCCGAGCCATCAGAGCCTGCGCTTCGGCCAGCAACCGCTCCCGTGGTGTGAGCGCGATCCAGACGCCGTCATTTCCGCGGCGCGCGATGCGCGCTAGAGCCTCATCGGCGGATGCGACCAAGTCCGCGGGTCGATCGGCGCGCAGGGCGCCGGCGCCCAGGGCGGCAGGGCGCGGGGCGGCAGGGGGCGAAGTGGAATCGGCCATTCGTCTGGTTGGTCAGGATGCCGGAGTGGATCGCCCGCGACAACCGCCGTGCGCGCGCCGTGGGACGAAGTTACCAACAATGGTGAGCGACGAAAGATTTGAGAAACATCGCGCGTCCTATAAGTGAGCATGATCAAAGGACGAGTCAAAGGTCGAGCGGTCGCTGCTTCGCTGGCAAGTTGGATCGGGGCCCGGTTGGTCGGGGGCGCCGTTTTGCTGGGTATCTTGGGGGGCCTGACCCCCAACCCGCGCGCCAACCGGGCGCAGGCGGCCACGCCGCTGACGATAGGCTTCATCTACGTGGGACCCAAGAGCGACTACGGATACAACCAAGCGCACGCGCAGGGGGCCGCGGTCATCGCCAAGATGCCCGGCGTCAAGATACGCGAAGAGGAGATGGTCCCCGAGACCTCGGCGGTCCAGAAGACCATGGAGAGCATGATCAACCTGGACGGGGCGACCGTGCTGTTTCCGACCTCCTTCGGCTACTTCGATCCCCACATTTTGAAGGAGGCCAAGAAGTATCCCAAGGTCACCTTCCTGCACTGCGGAGGCCTCTATCAGGAGGGGAAGCACCCGAGTAACGTGGGCAGCTACTTCGGGTACATCGACGAGGCACAATACGTGGCGGGTATCGTGGCCGGGCTGACCACCAAGTCGAACAAGCTGGGCTTCATCGCCGCCAAGCCGATCCCGCAGGTGCTCCGGAACATCAACTCATACACGCTGGGGGCCCGCTCGGTCAATCCCAAGGCCACCACGACCGTCGTCTTCACGGGGGACTGGTCGATGCCGGTCAAGGAGGCGGAAGCCGCCAACAGCCTGATAGATCAGGGCATCGACGTCCTGACCATGCACGTCGATTCGCCCAAGGTGATCGTCGAGACCGCCGAGCGCCGCGGCGTCTTCGTGACCGGTTACCACGTCGACCAGGCTGCCCTGGCACCGAAGGGATATCTGACTGGCGCCGACTGGAACTGGGGGAAGGTCTACACCGAGTACGTGAACTGGATTCAAAAGGGCCAGCCCTGGCCGCACCTGCTCCGGGGGGGCCTCAAGGAGGGGTTCGTCAAGGTCGCGCCGTACGGCAAGGCCGTCACGGCGGCCACCAAGAAGAAAGCCGATGCGGCCAAGGCCAAGTTCATGGCCGGGACGATGGTCATCTACAAAGGTCCGCTCAAGGACAACACCGGCAAGGTCGTGATTCCGGCCGGGACCGAGGAGAAGCAGACCGACATCGCGCTGGAGAAGATGGATTACCTGGTCGAGGGCGTGGTCGGGAAGACGCACTAGTCGGGGCTGAGATGGGAATCGGCGTGACCATCGGTGCACTCTCTCCGACCAGCGGGCCAAAGGCGGTGGCGGACCTGGCGGCGGTCGCCGCCAAGGTGGAGGCGCGGCGTGCGGCGCGGCGTAGGTCGATCGAGGCCTTCGCCGTGCCGAGCGGGGCCATCATCGGGGCGCTGATCTTGTTCGGCGTCTTCGTCGCGCTCACCGGCCGCAACGCGCTGGCCGTCTATCACGAGATGTACCGCGGGTCGTTCGGGACCTGGTTCTCGTTCCAGAACACGTTGCAGCGGGCGGCACCGCTCATGCTCACGGCGCTGGCTACCGCGCTGCCGTTGCGCCTCGGCCTGGTGGTGCTCGGCGGGGAAGGGGCCATGGTGTTGGGTGGCCTGGCGGCGGCCGTGGTCGGCGTGCACATGCACTCGCCGATGTCGGTCAAGGTGGCGATGTTCGTGGCGGGGTCGCTGATGGGCGGCTTCTGGATGGCGGGTGCGGGGCTGCTGCGGGCTTACCGCGGGGTCAACGAAACCATCAGCACGCTGCTCCTCAACTACATCGCGATCGCGCTCCTCAACCATCTGGTCGAGGGGCCGCTGCGCGATCCGGCCAGCCTCAACAAGCCGTCGACGCTGCCGATCGGCGACGACAACATGCTGGGCAACCTGCCGGGGCTGGACGTGCACTGGGGGCTGGCGTTCGGCCTGGTCGCCTGCTTGCTGGCCTGGTTTCTCATGCAGCGCACCACCTTCGGGTTCGCGTCGCGGATGGTGGGCGGCAACGTGCGCGCGGCGCTGCTCAACGGCCTGGCCGTGCGGCGCCTGATCGTGGTGGCGACCTTCCTGGGCGGCCTCTCCGCCGGCCTGGCCGGCGCGGTCGAGGTGGCGGCCATCCACGGCAACGCCAACGCCTCGCTGGTGACCGGCTATGGCTACACCGGCGTCCTGGTGGCCTTCATCGCGCGCGGCAATCCGCTGGGGATCATCCCGGTGGCGTTGCTGCTGGGCGGCATCGGCGCCAGCGGTGGCCTTCTGCAGCGGGTCTTCGAGCTGCCCGACGCGACTGTCAACGTGCTGCAGGGGATTCTGTTTCTGGCGATCCTCTTCTCGGACTCGCTGTACGGAAAACGCTGGCTCCGCAAACCGGCGGTGGCGGTTTGAGCGCGGCGGGCGGCGTGGCGCTGGGGATGATCGGCGGCTCGATCCGGATCAGCACGCCGTTTTTGTTCGTCAGCCTGGGCGAGTGCATCACCGAGAAGAGCGGCCGCGTGAACCTGGGCCTCGAAGGGACGCTGGTCATGGGCGCCATGACCGCCTACGGGGTCTCGTACCTGACCAACTCGCCGTGGCTGGGCGTGCTGGCGGCTGGCGCCTGCGGCGTCGTACTGGGGGCGCTGCACGCCTGGCTGTGCGCCCGGCCGCGCGTCAACGACATCGCGGTGGGGATCGCGCTCATGCTGTTCGGCGTCGGGTTGGCGTTCTTTCTGGGCAAGCCGCTCATCGGACCGACCGCGCCGCACTTGCCTGCCGTATCGCTGGGCTGGTGGAGCGCCTCGGGGCAGGTCCGCTCGGCGCTACAGGTGAACGCGCTCTTCGTGCTGGGCCTCGTGACCACGGTGGCGGTCCGCTTCATGTTCCGCCGCACCCGCTGGGGATTGGTGATCCGCACGGTCGGCGAGAGCGCCGATGCCGCGCGCGCGATGGGCTACGACATCTTGCGGGTGCGCGCGCGGGCGACCATGGCGGGCGGCTTTCTGGCCGGCGTCGGCGGCTCGTTCCTGTCGCTGTTCTATCCCGGGAGCTGGAACGAGGGGCTGTCGAGCGGGCAGGGGTTGATGGCGGTGGCGTTGGTGATCTTCGCGCGCTGGGATCCCGTACGCTGCCTGCTGGCGTCGCTGCTCTTCGGGGGGGCCAGCGCGCTCGGGCCGGCGCTGCAGTCGGTGGGCGTCACGTCGGGCTACTACCTGTTCAACGCGGCGCCTTACGTGCTGACGCTGGCAATCATCGTGGCGACCAGCTCGCCCGATCGCTCGCTCCTGGGTCAGCCGGCCGAGCTGAGGTTGGCGCGATGAGCGCGGAGACCCGTGGCGCCACC
>DASRLC010000281.1:0-10427 GCA_035648655.1 Polyangia bacterium | reverse complement strand
CGGCCCCCGAGGCCGTCGAGGGCCAGCCAACCATCCCGCTGCGGGCGATCGCCGCCGACGGGCAATCCGGCGCCGGATTGCCCGTCGGCGGCGATCGCCCGCAGCGGGATGGTTGGCTGGCCCTCGACGGCCTCGGGGGCCGCCTCTTGGGGCGGCCCCGCTGCGATGGGCAAGGGCGGTGAGGTCTTCACGCGCGGGCGCGGCGGTGGCGCCGCCACGGGCGCCGGCGACGGCGCGACCACCGCGGCCTGCGGTGCCCCCTGGGCGGCCATGGCGGCGACCGAGGCGCGCCCTGGAATCGCCACCGCGCCACCCACGGTAGCCAGCGGGGCCGCCCCAAGAGGCGGCCCCCGAGGCCGTCGAGGGCCAGCCAACCATCCCGCTGCGGGCGATCGCCGCCGACGGGCAATCCGGCGCCGGTCCGGCGGCGCGAATGCTGGTGCTCACCACCGATCTGGCGGGCACCGAGTTCAAGCTCGACAAGGCGTCGCTGGTGATCGGCCGCACCGATGAGAACGAGGTGGTGCTGAACCACCGATCGATCTCGCGCCACCACGCCAAGGTGGTCCGCGAAGGCGACCACTACACGATCGTCGATCTGCAGAGCGCCAACGGCGTGCGGGTCAACGGCGAGGACTACGAGCGCATCGAGCTGAACCCCGGCGACGTGGTCGAGCTCGGGCACGTGAAGATCAGATTCATCGGGCCGCTCGAACAGTTCGTGTTCGATCCGCGATCGCCGATCGGGGCACGGCATTTTCCACTGAAGCCGGTGGCGACCGGCGGCGTCGTCGTCGCGGTCGCGCTGGCGGCGCTGCTCTTCCATCGGTCGCACCCGAGCCCACCCGCGGTCGCCGAGGCGGTGGCGCCTCCGCCGCCGGCGGAGGTGGTCGTCGCACCGCCCGCGCCGGTCGCTGCGCCGGTGGCGCCACCGCCGGCCGCCCCGTCCCCGCCGAGCACGCCCGCCAGTATTTTGGCGGCCGTCAAACAGGCGGTGGCGGCCGAAGATTGGGAGGCGGCCCGGTTATCCTTGGAACGGATCGGCGGCGTGGAGGATCCGGGGATGCGGCGCGAGGTGGCGGCGCTCGCGCGCCGGATCGCCACCGAGCGGCAGGGCGCCTCGCTGTTCGCCAAGTTCGACGAGGCCGCCAATTCCAAGAACTATGCCGAGGCGCTGGCCGGTTACGAGCGGATTCCGCCCGACAGCGTCTACAAGAAGCGCGCGCAGCCGCGCTATGAAGAGGCCCGCTCGTTGTTGGTGGCCGAGCACCTCGAATCGGCCGAGAAGGCGCGGGCGGCCGGGCATTGCGCCGATGTGCGCGCCGAAGCGCAGGCCGTGATTCGCCTGGAGCCGCACAACCTGTTGGTGCGGGACATGGCGCGCCTGTGCCGAGCCAAGCCCGAGCCGGTGGCCTCGACTGGGCGGCGCGCGCGGGCCAGCGCCCTGCCGGTGGCCGAACGCGCGGAATCCCCGCGCCGCCCCGAGCTCACCCGCAGCGAGCCGCCGCACCCCGAGGCGGTGGCCGCCGCCGAGCCCGACGATGCCGACGCCTTGATGAAGCAGGCCCGCGAGGCCTGGTTGCGGCAGCAGTGTGGCTCGGCGATGGATCTGTCGCGTAAGGCGCTCCGCGCCAAGCCGGGGCTCACGGACGCCTACCAGATCCTGGCGGTCTGCTCATGTTCGCTCAAGGACGCCGACGCAGCCGGGCGCGCCTACGCGCGGCTCGACGACAAGAACCGCAGCCTCGTCCACGCGCTCTGCCAGAAAAACGGCATCGCCGTCGGCGAATAGAAAACCGCATCGCCGTCGGCGCACCAACGGCATCGCGGTTGGGAAGTGAGGGGCGGTCAGTGTTTGGCGGACAGCGTCGCGTAGGTCTTTTCGGTCGGCGCTTCGGTCTCGATCGGTAGCTTCGACTCTGCCCAGCCGGCGCAGGCGACGCGGCCGAAGGCGTCCTGCTCGCCGTGGAACCCGCCGCGCATGTCGACGACGCTGGTATAGCCGGCCGCCTCGAGTAATCCGGCCGCTTGCAGCGACCGGCCGCCCGATTTGCAGCCGATGACGATCCCCGCGTCCTTGGCAAAGTTCGCGCCCACCACCCGCTGGAAGTCGGGGTTGGGCGCCATGCGCCCGCCTTGGAAGTGCAGCAGTGGCACGTTGGCGGCGCCGGTGGGGTGGCCACCCTCGAACTCGGGAATCGAGCGCACATCGAGGTAGCTCCAGCCCTCTGCCAGCAACGCCGCAGCCTCGGGAGGTGTCACGCGTTTGACCATGACCTGGGTGTTACCACAATATGGAGGCTCGCCCATGAGCAAAGCCCCCCATCTGCGTGTCGTCGCGGCCGTGATCGGACGCAGCGAGCGTTACCTCATCACGCAGCGCCGCCCCTCCGCTGTTCTTCCCGGTCTATGGGAGTTTCCCGGTGGTCGCGTCGAAGAAGGCGAGAGCGACACCGAGGCGTTGCGCCGAGAGGTGCGCGAGCGCGTCGGCGTGGAGGTGACCGTCGGGATCTGCATCGGCCGGCGTACCCACGACTACGACGGCTACTCGGTCGATCTGGCGCTCTACCAAGCGGAGATCGTCGGCGCGGCCGAGCCGACCGCGGTGCGGGTGGCCGACTGCCGCTGGGTGGCGTCCAACGAGTTCGAGAACTATCGCTTTCCCGCCGCGGACCAGGCCACCATGGACCTGCTGCTCGGGATCAAGCGGGCCTGAGCGCGCCGACCCGTCCGGGATTTTTACGCCGCGCGTGGCGGACCGCCGCTGCGCCCTTCCCAGGGCCGCCGCTAAGGTGGTAGTTGTGCGGGCGCGCCATGGCCATTGCCCCCTTCAAACGCGTGCTCTGCGCGAACCGCGGCGAGATCGCGATCCGCGTTTTCCGCGCCGCCACCGAGCTGGGCTTCCGGACGATCGCGATCTTCTCCGAGGAGGATCGGGTCCACCTGCACCGCTACAAGGCCGACGAGGCGTATCTGGTCGGCAAGGGGCTGGAGCCGGTGGCGGCCTATCTGGCCGAGGACGAGATCGTCGAGCTGGCCAAGCGCCACGCCGTCGACGCGATTCACCCCGGCTACGGCCTGCTCTCCGAACGGGCTTCGTTCGCGCGCAAGTGCCGCGAGGCTGGGATCGTCTTCATCGGGCCGACGCCCGAGGTGATCGACGCGCTGGGCGACAAGGTGGCGGCCCGCAAGATCGCGGCGGCGGCCGGCGTGCCGGTGGTCCCCGGCACCCCCGGCGCGATCAAGACCGTCGACGAGGCGCGCGCCTTCGCGGCGGAGGTGGGCTACCCGGTCATGATCAAGGCCTCGGCCGGCGGCGGTGGCCGCGGCATGCGCGTCGTGCGCAGCGAGGGCGATCTGCCCGAGCTGGTCGAACGGGCCCGCTCCGAGGCCAAGAAGGCCTTCGGCGACGATTCGCTGTTCCTCGAAAAGTTGGTGGTGCGCCCCAAGCACATCGAGGTCCAGATCCTGGGCGACAGTCACGGCAACCTGGTGCACCTCTACGAACGCGACTGCTCGGTGCAGCGCCGCCACCAGAAGGTGGTCGAGTACGCCCCGGCTTGGTCGCTGCCCGAAGGGCTGCGCGCGCGCCTGGCCGAGGACGCGCTCAAGGTCGCCCGCCAGGTCGACTACTCGAACGCCGGGACGGTCGAGTTCTTGGTCGGCGACGAAGGTCAGCACTACTTCATCGAGGTCAACCCGCGCATCCAGGTCGAGCACACCGTGACCGAGGCGATCACCGGGCGCGACCTGGTGCAGGCGCAGATCCGGATCGCCGAGGGCTACCGCCTGTCCGATCCGGAGATCGGCATCGGCAGCCAGGCCGAGATCGTCCAGCGCGGCGTCGCGATCCAAGTGCGGGTCACCGCCGAGGATCCCAAGAACGACTTTCTGCCCGACACCGGCAAGATCCAGGTCTATCGCCCGGCGGCCGGCCTCGGCATCCGGCTCGACGACGGCTCGGGCTACGTCGGCGCGCGGGTCTCGCCGTTCTATGATTCTCTGCTGGCCAAGATCACCGCCAGCGGGCTCGAGTGGGACTACGCGCGCCAGAAGGTCGTCCGGTCGCTGCGCGAGTTCCGTATCCGCGGCGTCAAGACCAACCTGGCCTTCCTCGAGAACGTGCTGCTCCACCCGACCTTCGCGGCCGGCCGGGCCCACACCACCTTCATCGACGAGACGCCGGAGCTGACCAAGTACCCGCTGCGGCGCGACCGCGCCACGCGAATCCTGCGTTACATCGGCTCGACCATCGTCAACGGGCACCCGACCGTGCGCGGAAAACCCAAGCCGCCGCTGACGGTGTTGACCGCCGCGCCGGCGCCGCCGCCGGTGTCCGAGGCCGCGCCGCTGCCGGGCACCAAGCAGCTCCTAGAGCGCGAGGGCCCGGAGGGGATCGTCAAGATGCTGCGCGCCGACGCGCGCGTGCACCTGACCGACACGACCTGGCGCGACGCGCACCAGTCGCTGCTGGCGACGCGGGTGCGGACCTACGACCTGGTCCAGATCGCGCCGGCGACCGCGCGCCTGTGCTCGGGGCTGTTTTCGTTGGAGATGTGGGGCGGCGCGACCTTCGACGTGGCCTACCGTTTCCTCTCCGAGGACCCCTGGCTGCGTCTCGTTGAGCTGCGCGCGCTGGTCCCCAACGTGATGTTCCAGATGCTGGTCCGCGGCGCCAACGCCGTCGGCTACACCAACTATCCGGACGACGTCGTGGTGGCGTTCATCGAAGAGGCAGCCGCGGCCGGGATGGACATCTTCCGAATCTTCGACGCTCTCAACGACGTCGACAACATGCAGGTGGCGATCGAGGCGGCACAGAAGACCGGCCGGGTGGTCGAGACCGCCATCTGCTACACGGGCGACGTCTCCGACCCGCGTCGCACCAAGTACGACCTCAAGTATTACGTCAACCTGGCCCAAGAGCTGGTGCGGCGCGGGACCCATCTTCTGTGCATCAAGGACATGGCGGGGCTGCTCAAGCCGCGCGCGGCGACCATGCTGGTGAGGGCGCTGCGCGACGTCACCGACGTGCCGCTGCACCTGCACATGCACGACACGTCCGGCAACAGCATCGCGTCTTACCTGGCGGCGATCGAGGCCGGTGTGTCGGTGGTCGACGGCGCGGTGAGCAGCATGGCCGGGATGACCTCGCAGCCGTCGCTGTCGTCGCTGGCTTTCGCGCTGGCGGGCGCGCCGCGAGATCCGCGGCTGCCGGTCGACGCCTTCGAGCAGCTCTCGGCTTACTGGGATCCCGTGCGGGCCTATTACGCGCCGTTCGAGTCGGGCCTCAAGGCGCCGGCCGCCGACGTCTACGAGAACGAGATCCCGGGCGGGCAGTACTCGAACTTACGCGCGCAGTCGGAGGCGCTGGGCCTCGGCGACGGCTGGGAGCTGGTCAAGCGCACCTATGCCGACGTGAACCGCCTCTTCGGCGACATCCCCAAGGTCACGCCGTCGTCGAAGGTGGTCGGTGACATGGCGATCTGGATGGTCAAGCAAGGCCTCGACGCGCGCGCCGTGACCGAGCGGGCGCAGGAACTGACCTTCCCCGAGTCGGTGATCGACTTCATGCGCGGATCGATGGGCCGCCCGCCGGGCGGTTTCCCGGAGCCCTTGCGCGGTAAGATCCTCAAGGGGGCGGCCGTGATCGAGGGCCGGCCGGGTGCCAGCTTGCCCCCCTTCGACTGGGCGGGCGCCAAGCGCGAGATGGAGACGCTGGCAGGCGTCGACGTGGCCCGCCGCGACGTCGTTTCCTACGCGCTCTACCCCAAGGTCATGCGCGGCTACATGGAGCACCGCGCGCTCCACGGCGACACCTCGGTCTTGCCGACGCCCACCTTCTTCTACGGCCTGCGCGTCGGCGAGGAAGCCTGGATCGACATCGAGCCGGGCAAGACGCTGATCGTCAAGCTGCTCGCGATCGGTGAGATCGAGCCGGACGGCGCGCGGGTGCTCACCTTCGAGATGAACGGACAGTCGCGCCAGATGCGGGTGGCCGACGACGCCGCCAAGGTGACCGGCCCCAAGCGCCGACGGGCCACCGACAAGCCGGGCGAGGTCGGCGCGCCGATGCCGGGCCGGGTCATCGATCTGGTCACCAAGGTCGGCGAGCACGTCAAGGCTGGGCAGAAGCTGCTGGTGACCGAGGCGATGAAGCTGGAGACGGTCATCAAGGCGCCGGTCACCGGTGTGGTGCGTGAGATCGTGGCCGGCGCCGGCGAGAGCGTCGAGGGCGGCGACCTGCTGGTCGTGATTGAAGAGACGGGAGCCTCGGGTGGGGCACCAACTCCCCCCGCTCCCACGCGATAGGGGGCCCCGCCGCGGCGTCGCGGAGCTCGACGAAGCGCGCCAGATAATTAACGAGAATGCCGTATACTGCGCCGCCGATGACGGTTCTGCGTCGATTGATGCGCTCCCAACAGGCGGGGCTGGCGCTCATCATCGTGGTGCTGATGGTGGCGCTTTCGTTGCTGGCCGGGTCGCACGTCGACGAGACCACCGGGCGCACGGTCAACAACTTCCTCAACTCGTACACCCTGATCCAGACCGCCACCGACGCCAGCTTCATCGCGATCATGGCGGTGGGCGCGACGGTGGTCATCATCTCGGGCGGGATCGATCTGTCGGTGGGATCGGTCTATGCGCTGGCCGGCGTGGGCATGGGGCTTTTCTTGCGGACGGTCGGACCGGCGGGCGGCTCGGGCGCCGTGTGGGTGGCGTTCTTCGTGTGCGTCGTCATCGGTATCGCCGCGGGGACCCTCAACGGCGTGATGGTGGTCGGGCTGCGGGTGCATCCCTTCATCATCACGCTGGGCAGCATGTGGATTCTGCGGGGCGTCGCGTTCGTCACCAGCAAGGCCGAGAGCATCCTCTTGCCCGAGTCGCTGACCCACTTCGCCAAGGCGCCGCTCGGCCTCGGCGCGGCGCTGTATCCGATCCCGATGTTGGCGATGTTGGCGGTGAGCGCGTTGGGCGCGGTCTATCTGCAACGCACGGTGATGGGCCGGCACGTCTTCGCGGTCGGGGGAAACCCCGAGGCCAGCCGTTTCTCGGGGCTGCGCCTCGGTCGGATCCAGATCGGTGTCTACCTGCTCTCGGGGCTGACGGCCGGGTTGGCCGCCTTCCTGGGGGCCAGTTTCTACGGCTCGGTCTCCTGTGGAGACGCGACCGGATATGAGTTATACGTCATCGCCTCTGCGGTCGTTGGTGGCGCTCGTCTCAGCGGTGGGCGCGGGAGCGCCATCAATGCAATGCTGGGGGCCGTCCTCATTGTTCTCATTCGGCAGTCGATCCGCACGCTGCACCTCGATCAGAACTACGAGTGGATCATCATCGGATCCGCGATCGTGGTGGCCGTGGTCCTCGATCAAGCCAGCGCGCGTTTCGCGGCCCGCCGGCTGGCCAGCGGAGCGCGCTGAGGTGCCGGCTACCGAGAAAAGCCTGGCGGCCCGACGCATCGGCCTGGCGATGCTGGTCGGCCTCTTGGCCGTCGGGTGCCATCGGCAGGCCCAACCGCCCGCACCGGGTGCGTCCACGCCGACGCCGGGGTCCAGCCCCAAGCCGATTCGCATCGCCATGATCGCCAAGAGCTCGACCAACCCGATCTTTCTGTCCGCGCGCCGTGGCGCCGAGACGGCGGCCCGCGATCTCTCGGCCAAGATCGGTGTTCCCATCGAGGTGATCTGGCTGACGCCGCCGCAAGAGGACGGCCAGATCCAGGCCCAGCGGATCGCTCAGGCCGTCAACGAAGGGGCGAACGCCATCCTCATCTCCTGTTCCGACGCCGGCAAGCTGACCGGCGCGATCGACGACGCGGTGGCCCGCGGCGTGGCGGTCATGACCTTCGACAGCGACGCTCCGAAGTCCAAGCGCTTCTCGTACTACGGCGTCGACGATTACCAACTGGGCCAAGACGTGATGCAGGAGCTGGCCAAGCAGATCGGCGGACGCGGTAAGATCGCGATCCTGGCCGGCAACCAGAATGCGCCCAACCTGCGGCGGCGCGTCGATGGGATCAAGGCCGAGGCGGCCAAGTACCACGGCATCCAGATCGTCGGCACTTTTTATCACAGCGAGACGCCGCAGGACGCGGCCGCCGAGGTCATCCGGGTCAACAACGCCTACCCGGACATCAAGGGCTGGGCGATGGCCGGTGGCTGGGCGCTCTTCACGAAGACCCTCTTCACCGATCTCGACCCCAACAAGATCAAGATCGTCTCGGTGGATGCCTTGCCGCCCGAGCTTCCCTACGTCGAAAAGGGATTGGCGCCGGTGTTGCTCGCGCAGTCTTCTTATCTTTGGGGAAACGTCGGCGTCACGAAGATCATCGACAAGCTGTTCTACAAACGGGACGTGCCCGAAATCGTCTCCATGGATCCGGTGCGCGTCACCATCGACACGCTCGGGGCCTGGGCCCGCCAACTGCGCCTGTGGGGCTTCCCCGACGTCCCCGAGGAAGATCTGAAGCTGAAGTAAGCGGCCAACCTTGTCGGAAGATTCGTCGATGTTGGATCCGTCCTCGCCGCTCATCGGCTTTCGCAAGATCGGTAAGAGCTTCCCTGGGGCGCGTGCCCTGCACGACGTCGGCTTCGACATCGCGCGCGGCTCCTGCCACGCGCTGTGCGGCGAGAACGGCGCCGGCAAGAGCACGCTCGGCAAGATGCTGGCGGGCATCCATGCCCCCGACGCGGGCGAGATCTTGGTCGACGGTCGGCCGGTCCACTTCGAAAATCCACGAGATGCGCTGCGGGCCGGCATCGGCATGGTCCACCAGGAGCTGTCGTTCTGCGAGAACCTCTCGGTCGCCGAGAACCTCTGCCTCGGCGATCTGCCGCGCCGGGGTTTGTTCGTTTCGCGCCCCGACATGGAGCGCCGGGCGACCGAGTTGTTGGCGGGGATCGAGACCCAGATCGACGTTCGCCGGCTGGTGGGCGATCTGACGGTCGCCGAACAGCAGGTGGTCCAGATCGCCGCCGCGGTCGGCGGGGGCGCGCGCGCGATCATCTTCGACGAGCCGACCAGCAGCCTCTCGCAGCCCGAGGCCGAGCACCTGTATGCCCTCATGGGCCGCCTACGGGCCCGCGGCACCACCTGCGTCTATGTCTCGCATCGGATGCCCGAGATCTTTCGTCTCTGCGACACCATCACGGTGCTGCGCGACGGGCAGCACGTCGCTACCCAGGCGGCCGACACCCTCGACGAGGCGGCCCTGGTCCGCCTGATGATCGGGCGGGAGCTGGGCGATTATCTGGGCCATCGCGCGGCCCCGGAACCCGGCCCGATCCTGCTCGAGGTCAGGAAGCTGTCCAGCCCTGGACGCTTCGCCGAGGTGGACCTGGAGGTGCGCGGTGGCGAGATCGTGGGGCTGGCCGGCCTGGTCGGTGCGGGACGCTCCGACATCGCCCAGGCGATCTTCGGGCTCGACCGGGAAGCGCGAGGTCAGATCGAGGTTTCGGGAAAGCCCTTGCCACTGGGATCGCCGCAGGCCGCGATGCGCGCCGGCCTCGGCCTGGTCCCCGAGGATCGCAAGCGGCAGGGCTTGGTCGGTGGGCTGAGCGGCTTCGAGAACCTGTCGCTGCCGACGCTGGAGGGACTGGCTCGCTTCGGCTGGATTCCAGTCGGCGCGGAACGTGAGCAGGCCAACGAGGTCTTTGCGCGCCTCAAGCTGCCGCCGCCGAACCTAGACAAGGGTGTCAGTGGTCTGTCGGGCGGGAACCAGCAGAAGATCGTTCTGGCCAAGTGGCTGGCGGCGCGGTGCCGCGTGCTGATCCTCGACGAGCCGACCCGCGGCGTCGACGTCGGCGCCAAGGCCGAAATTCATGGGCTCATCCGCGATCTGGCAGATCAAGGAACCGGCGTCTTGTTGATCTCCAGCGAGCTGCCTGAGCTGCTCGCACTTTCGACGCGAATGCTCGTGCTGCGCGAAGGGCGGCTGGTCGGAAAATTGGCGGCCCACGCGGATCAGCAGGCACTGATGCGGCTCATGGCCGGCGTCGAAACCGCCGCTTGAGCTCGGCGGGGAGCAGTTTTTTATCTACCTGAATTCAAACGGTTTCTTCGGTCGTCAATTCGCTAAGGTTTCCAACACATTTCGAGGCAGTTTCCCCCCCGCAAAATCTAGAACGACACGTACTGAAAGTCTTTACATGTCTCCGCTCCGCGGATACGGTCCGCGAAGAGTCATCGAAAAAGACGTAAGAAACCAACTGGAGGGGAAATTGATGCGACTTCGTGCCTGCCTGCTCGCGATAGCTGTGGTTCTGCCAACTCGCGCCTTCGCGCAGACGCCGCCACCCGCGGCTCCGCCGCCGGCCATGCCGCCGGCTCCGGAGAAGCCCGCCGCCGACATGGCGCCCGCCGCCGCTCCCGCCGGTGCACCGGCACCCGCCGCCGTCCTGGCAGCGCCGCCGGCTGCTGCCGTAACC
>DASRLC010000280.1:0-15816 GCA_035648655.1 Polyangia bacterium | reverse complement strand
GTCGCGAGCCGGAGCCCAGCGACTGGCGATCCGAGTCGCCCACCCGGCGCGTGTGGTGCTCGTCGCCCTCCCCCATCCGCCGCGACGGCAACCCCGCGGCCACGGTCGGCGCGGCCGGATCGCGTTTGGCACCGCCGCGGGGCAGCATCGCCTCGGCCAACTGCGCCGGAATCGGCGACACCATCGTCACCCGCCGATCGCGCGAGATGTCGATCTCGGCGGTCTCCATGGGGCCGATCAGCGGCTCCGGCCGCCCATCCGTGTCCGCGTCGAAGGCCGGCAGATCGACGTCCTCACCGGGCTGCGTCTCCTCGTCCGAAGCCAGCTCGCCGGTCGCCGAACGCGCGGCGCGGGTGCCGCCGCCGGGTTCTGGGACCGCTCCCCCCCGTGGCTTCATCGTCCAGGTCAGGTTCGGCAGGTCGCCGGTCCGTCTTGAGCACGCCGGCCGTCCGGCCAATGGGCCAGGCCCACCATCGACGAGGACGTCACCGACTAGAAGGCGCCGCCCAAAGACGCGTCAGGCCAGCAGGAGCTCGAGGAGCGCCTTCTGCGCGTGCAGGCGATTCTCCGCCTGCTGCCAGACGGCGCTGGCCGGGCCTTCGATGACCTCGTCGGAGATCTCCTCACCGCGGTGGGCCGGCAAGCAGTGCAGCACGATGGCCTCGGGTGCCGCGTGGCGCAGCAGCGCGCCGTCGATGCCGTAGCCGGCGAAGGCCACCCGCCGCGCCTCCGACTCGGCCTCCTGGCCCATCGAGGTGAAGACGTCGGTCGACAGCACCTGACGGCCCGCCACCGCCTCGGCCGGCGTGTGGAAGAAGCTGATCCGACCGCGTTCGCTGGCGCGCGCCCGCGCGACCACCTCCACGTCGGGCTCGTAGCCGGGCGGACAGGCCAGCGCCAGATCGAGGCCGAGGATCCCAGCCGCCTCGATCCAGGAGTTGGCCATGTTGTTGCCGTCGCCGATCCAGGCGTACTTCACCGACCGCAACGCGCACCGGACATCGGCGGCGCCAAAGCGCTGCGCGACCGTCTGCAGATCGGCCAGGACCTGACAGGGGTGCATCAGATCGGTGAGGCCGTTGATCACCGGCACGCTGGCGTAGCGGACCATCTCCTCGGCGCGCCCGTGGCCGAAGGTGCGCAGCATGATGCCGTGGCAGTAGCCCGACAGCACGCGCGCCGTGTCGCGCAGCGGCTCGCCGCGCTCGAGCTGCGAGCCCTGCATGCTCAGGTAGAGCGCGTGCCCACCCAGCTCGAACATCGCGATCTCGAAGCTGGCCCGCGTGCGGGTGGAGGCCTTCTCGAACACCATCCCCAGCACCCGCCCGGGCCGCGTCGCGTGGGGCGTCCGGGCGGCCCGCAGCGCCCGCAGCTCCTCGGCCCGCACGATGAGCGCCTCGATGCCACCGTCGGGCAGATCGGAGAACGACAGAAACGACGGCCGCGGCTCCAGCACCTTCCCGGTCATCGCCCTTCCCCGAGCACGGCGTCCAAGATCTCGATCGCCTCGTCGATCTCGGCCTTGCCTACGATGAGCGGCGGCACCAACCGAACGACGTTGGCGCCGGCCACCGAGACCAAGAGGCCGCGCGCCCGCGCCCGCGCCACGATGTCGCCTGGATCGCCGTCCAGCACCAGCCCCTGCAGCAGGCCTCGGCCACGAGCGCCCTTCGTCTTGGGACGGCGGCGCTCGGCCAAGCGCAACAGCGCCGAGCCCAGGTAGGAACCGACCTCGCGACAGTGCTCGAGCAGGCCCAGCTCGTCGATGGCGCGCTGGACATAGAGCGCGGCCGCCGTCGCGAACGGGTTGCCGCCGAAGGTCGAGGCGTGACTCCCCGGCTCGAAGCCGCGCGCGACATCTTCGTTCGCCAGCATGGCGCCGATGGGGATGCCACCCGCCAGCCCCTTGGCCAGCGTCAGCACGTCGGGGACCACCCCCTCGCCCTCGAAGGCGTAGAACGTCCCGGTTCGTCCGCTCCCGGTCTGAATCTCGTCGAAGATCAGGACCGTGCCGCTGTCGGTGCAGAGACGCCGCAGCTCTTGCAGGTATCCCGGCGGCGGCAGGTTGATGCCACCTTCGGCCTGGATCGGTTCGAGGATCACGGCGCAGGTCTGCGGGCCGATCGCCGCGCGCGCCGCCGCCACGTCGCCGAACGGCAAGAAGCGCACCGGCCCCACCAGCGGACCGAAGCCGTCGCGATACTTGGGCTGGCCGGTGACGCTCAGCGCGCCAAAGGTCCGGCCGTGGAAGCTGTTCTCGAAGGCCACGAACTCGATCCGCTCGGGCTGCTTCTTGGCCACCGCCTGGTAGCGGCGCGCCAGCTTGAGCGCCGCCTCGTTGGCCTCGGTCCCCGAGTTGCAAAAGAACGCCCGGCCATGGAAGGCGCGCCGCGAGAGCGCCTCCGCGAACTCCAGCTGGGCCTGGATGTAATAGAGGTTGGAGACGTGGACCAGCCGGCGCGCCTGCGCCGCGATGGCGTCGGCCAATCCCGGATGCCCGTGCCCGAGGATCGAGACCGCTACGCCGGCCGTCATGTCCAGATAGCGGCGCCCGTCCGCGTCGAAGAGAGCGCACCCCTCGCCGCGCGCCATCACGATGGGCGGCTGGCGGTAGTTGTTCATGAGCAACCGGCGGCCCATGGCGACGAGATCGTCTTGCTGCGACATCGCCCGACTCTACCCTTGCCGGCCGCTCTTCGCGCCAGCAAAGCGCCGCCGGGGGACCCGGTGATTTGTCGCCCGTGTCAAAGACCGTCGCTTGTGACATGGTTGGTCGAGCTTAGGTTCGGGCCATGAAACGCGCGCCCACCATCGTGAGCACGGCCACGGCCGTGCCGGCGCACTCCGCCACGCAAGGCGAGGTGAAGGAGCAGTTGCGCGCCGTGCTCGCGCTGTCGCCCCGGCGGATGGAGGCCACCATGGAGCTGTTCGACCACACCGCGGTCGAACGGCGCTTCAGCGTCGAGCCGGTCGCCCACCTGGGACAGTCGCGCGGCCTGGGCGAGGTGCAGGACCGCTACCGCGAAAACGCGATCGCGCTCGGCCGCCAGGTCGCTTCCGAGGCGCTCAAACGCGCCGCCATCGAGGCGCGGCAGATCGACCTGCTGATCACGGTGTCCTGCACCGGCATCATGATCCCTTCGCTCGACGCGTACCTCTGCAACGATCTGGGGTTTCGCAGCGACGTGCGGCGGCTGCCGATCACGGCGCTCGGCTGTTCGGGCGGCGCGGCGGCGCTGGCGCGCGCGCACGATTTTCTGGTCGGATTTCCGGAGGCGCGGGTGCTGGTCGTGGCGGTGGAGCTCCCCAGCCTGAGCCTGCAGCGCACCGATCTTTCGCTGGCCAATCTGGTGTCCACGGCGCTCTTCGGGGATGGCGCCGCCGCGGCGTTGCTCGAGGGCGGCGGTGGTTCCGCGGCGGGCGGCGTTGGGGTTCTCGAGACGCTGTCGCATCTTTTCCCCGCCAGCACCTACGCGCTGGGATTCGATCTGAAGGACGACGGATTTCATTCGGTCCTCTCCAAGGATGTGCCGGCGCTGATCAAGACCGAGATTGGGCGCCTGGTGCGAACGTTGGCCGAACGGCGCGGCCTCACCCGCCAGCAGCTCACCGGGTTCCTGCTCCACCCGGGGGGGCGGAAGATCCTGGCTTACGCCGAAGAAGAGCTGGGGCTCACGCGCGAGGACACGCAGCCGTCGTGGGACGTCCTGCGCGACTACGGCAACCAGTCCAGCGCCTCGATCCTCTTCGTCCTGCACGAATGGCTGACCAAGCGCCGACTACCGCCCGACGCCTACGGGATCCTGGCCGCCTTCGGCCCTGGGCTCTCCACCGAGATGCTGCTCTTGCAGTGGAGCTGACGCCCTGACCTCGACGCGCCTCTTCTGTGCGTTGGTGGCCGCGGTCGGCGTCTGCCGGCTGGTGGAGATGTCACTCTCACGGCGGCATCAGCGGGCGCTGGCCGTGGGCGGTGCGGCGCCGCTCCCCGAGCCGGTCTTCGGCGCCATGGTCGCGCTCCACACCGCCATCCTGGCCGGCGCGATCGTCGAGGTGCTGGCGCTCCACCGGCGGTTCGTGCCGGCGGTCGGCGTGCCCGCGCTGGCGCTCTTCATAGCCGCGAACCTGCTCCGCTTCTGGGTGATCGCCACCCTGGGCGTCCACTGGAACGTCCGCGTGGTGCGCTCGATGCCGCTCGGCGTGGTGACGGGCGGCCCGTACCGTTACGTGCGCCACCCCAATTACCTGGCGGTCTTCGTCGAGCTGTTGGCGCTGCCGCTGGTGCATGGCGCCGTGATAACGGCGGGCGTCGGCGCCGCGCTGCACGCGCTGGTCTTGCGGCGTCGCGTGGCGCTGGAAGAATCCGTGCTCATGACCGACGCCGCCTACCGCCAGGCCTTCGTCGACAAACCGCGGTTCGTGCCATGGCCGACGCGGTAGACGTCGTCATCGCGGGCGGCGGGCCGGCGGGGGCCACGCTGGCCATCCTGCTCGGGCGCGCCGGGCTGCGCGTTGATCTCTTCGAGGCGCGGCGCTTCCCGCGCGAGAAGCCTTGCGGCGAAGGAATGATGCCGGCCGGCGTGGCCGTGCTGGAGCGGCTCGGCCTGCGCGCCGCGGTCGGTGGGCATCCGCTGTCGGGCGTGCGCTACCACGGGTTCGGCCTGACGGCCGCGAGCCCGTTCTCGCTCGACGGCCGAGCCCGCGCGCTGGCCCAGCGGCGCCTGCGCCTCGACGACACGCTGCTCGCCGCCGCCCGCGCCACGGCGGGCGTCCGCATCTTCGAGGAGGCGCCGGTCGAAGGGGTGGCGGTGGAAAACGGACGCGCGGTCGGCCTGCGTGTCGGCGGCGAGCTGCGCCACGCCGCGCTGGTGGTGGGTGCCGACGGTCTGGACTCGCCGGTGCGGCGCTGGCTGGGGCTCGAACGGCCGGCGCGCGCGCGCGGTCGCGTCGGCGTGCGCATGCACTTTCAGCTGCCGACGGGGCGAACCATCGGGAGCGGCGATCACCTGGAGATCTTCCTCGGCCGCGGCCACGAGCTCTACGCGGCGCCGTTGCCCGACGGCGGGCTGCTGCTGGCGGGGCTCGGCGGGCACGGCGCCCTGGCGGGCGGTGCCCGCGCCACGCTCGATGGTTGGATCGCCCAACATCCACTGCTGCGCGGGGCGCTCGACGGCGCAACGCCCATCACCGCGCCGGCCGGACGCGCACCGGTGACCCGTCAGGCGCGGGCCGGCTTCGCGCCCGGGGCCGTGCTCCTCGGCGATGCGGCCAGCGCGACCGATCCGTTGACCGCCGGCGGGATCGCGCACGCCCTGGTCACGGCGGAGCACCTGGCCGCCGCGGTGCCGGGCTATCTGACCCACGGCGACGCGCGCCTGGTGGCGTTCGACCGCGAACGGCGGCAGATGCTGCGCGCGCACGACTGGCTCACGCGCGCGCTGGTGTTCGTGGTACGCACCCCGGCGCTGGCACGGGCGACGTTGCTGGGAATGCGGGCCGCGCCCTTCGTGATGAAGCGTCTGGTCGCGATCGCCGGCGGCGTCGCGATTCAGCCACCGACGACGGTCGCCACCAGCTCGAGACTGGAGCTGGCGATGAGCAGCGCCACCGACCAGAACGCGACGCTCTCCCAGCGCGCCGGTTCAGAGTAGGCGCCGCGCGCGACCCGCAACGCCTGCCAGATCGCGACGGGTGCCAGCAGCGCCGGAGCCTCCGCGACGCGCCCCGGAAGGCCGACGCGGACGAAGAGCGGGAGTGCCCCGAAAGCCCCGATCGTGACGAGCGCATAGAGCCGCGCCGCCGCCGGTGCGCCGAGTCGAACGACCAGCGTCCGCTTCCCCGTCGCTGCGTCCCCGGCCGCATCTGGGAACCCGATCGCCAGCAACATCGCGAACTGCAGCGCGCACGGCAGCGCGGCCGCCAGGAAGATCGGCGCCCCCAGCCCGCGGGCTTGCAGCAGGTAGCCGAGGAGCGGAACCAACAGCGTCACCACCAGCGCGGTCGTCAGCTCACCCAACCCGCGCGCGCACAGCCGCAGCGGCGGCGCGCTGTAGCTCCAAGCCAGGGCAATCGTCGCCACCGCCAGGAACAACGCCCCCGCGCCGGCGCGACGCCCGAGCGCGATCGCCGCGCCAACCGCGACGACCGCCAGCCCCCGCGCCGCGCGCAACGCCACCGGCGGCGACAGCGCCTGTCCCACCAACACCCGGCTGCCGCCCGAAAAAGCGGTTGGCGTCCGATTGGCGCGATCCGCCGCGAGGTCGAAGTAGTCGTTCGCGTAGTGGGTCATGAGCTGAGTCGCGGTCACCAGCAGCTGTCCCCAGAGGAACCGCCCCAGATCGAACCCCGCGCCGCCCTTGACCGCCAGCGCCGTCCCCAAGCCGAAGAGCACGAAGCCCCCCACGAGAAACTTGGGACGCCCGAGCTTGATAAAGGCGAGCAACGTCCCCACCGACCGATTCTACGTCACGGCCCTGCATCCAGTGTGGTCCGCACGAACCGAAAGTCACCCCGCACCTAGCCTACAATCGGCCAATGGAGGCACCGACTCTCGAGGCGATCGTTCTGGGAACCGCCAAGGTCGCAGCGCTGCAAGCGCTCCATCTCCGCTGTCACGAATTCATCGAACAAACCACCGGCGTTCCGCCCCGCGACGACGAAGCTGTCGCCCTGCTGAAGCACCTACCGCCGGGCAAGTCTCCCGCCGACAAGCAGGTCTTGGGTGTGATGGCAGACGAGGAGATGATTGGGGTCGTCGAGCTGCTCCGAGATCACCCCCAGCTCCGCGACTGGTATATCGGGTTGCTGCTCCTCGTCCCCCAATCGCGCGGCGCCGGCTTGGGCTCCTCGCTCGTCGACGAAATCGTTCAACGAGTACGCGCAGCCGACGGCGCGGCGCTCCACCTCATCGTTCGCGAGAACAACCCGCGCGCCATTGCGTTCTGGAGACGCCACCACTTCGAAGAAATTGACCGGCGCATCCAAGATCTCGGCACCCAGAGAAACCTGGTCCTCAAGATGGTCCGCCGCCTCTGACCTCTCCAGGTGGATCGGCGGCGGGCTCTGCCCGCCGGAGACTTGCCCGTCGAGCAGATCCGGAATCGGCTCTCGTCGTGGGGAGCCCGTGAGGGGCAAAGCCCCTCTCACGCCGCGAACCGCTACTTGACGACGCCGCAGGCCACCCGCGCGCCGCCACCGCCGAGGGGCTTGGGGGTGTCGCTGTAGTTGTCGCCGCCTGCGTGGATCATGAGCGAGTGGCCATGGAAGTCGGCCAGGGTGAGCCCTTTGACTTCCATCTTGTCCTTGGCCTCACCCTTGTCGGAGACCACCAGCCTCGGCAAGTCGCCCTTGTGGCCTCCGCCCTCGGGGCCCTTGTGCGCCTTGGTGGCGGCCGGATCGAAGTGGCCGCCGGCGGCCTGTCCGGCCACCTTCTTGCCGTCCTTGTCGGCCGGCTCGCAGCTCGGATTCTCGTGCACGTGGAAGCCGTGCTCGCCGGCCAGCAGGCCTTTGAGCTTGGGCTCGATGGTCACGCCGTCCTTGGTCTCCTTGAGCGTGATGGTCCCGATCGACTTGCCCACCCCCTCGGGCGTGATGGCGTTCATGGTGACCTTGACCGACTTGGCGGCATACGCGGAGCTGCCCAAGATCGGGATCAGCAGCAGCACAGCGGCGCAGGAAATGGCTCTCATCGCGTCTCCTTTGGAAAGTGTTCGGCTGTGAGATAATCACGCCGGGCGCAAAGATCCATGGAAGAAGAAGGCAACCCAGGCGAGCGGCGAATCACGGCGCGCATCACCACCCGCTCGCTGGTGGAAGTCCGAATCCCCGATTGGGCCTCGCTGCGCACCGTCCACACAGTGAACCTGTCGCTCGGCGGCATGCGCCTGTCGCTGGGCGCGCGCGCCGTGCTGGGCACACCCGTCGACATCATCCTGACCTTGCCCAACGGCGAGCGGCTGCACCTGCCGGCCAAGGTGGCTCACCTGGGTCCGAGCGGCCACGGCGACGTCGGCGTGCGCTTCGACGACCTGCCGGCCAGCACGCACCAGCAGATTCAAGGCTATCTCGATCAACTGGCCGCCGGCACGACGCCCGAAGCCAGGCCGCGGACCAAGAGCATTCCGCCCGGCGTCCTCATCAAGAAAAAAAGCTGATCCGATGCGGTGGTGCGGGCCTTACGCCGTGGCCCTGGCCATCGCGGTGCCCCCCGCCGCTCGGGCGACCGACGACGCATCGATCGGGCTGGCGCTTTCCGCCGCGCTGCCGGCCGACGGGCACTCCGACTTGCTGCTCATCGAACGGATGTCCGGCCAGACCGCGCCACGGGTTTTCGGCGCGACGCGCACCACGGCGGCACCCGGGGCGATCAAAGCGGCCCTGCTCGATCCCGCGAACTACCGCGCGCTGATTCCAGCGCTCGATGGGACGGCGGTCGTCGAGCCTGGCCAACGCGCGCCGCGCATCGACTGGGACCTCGACGTGCCGCTCTTCGATCTCTCGGGTCGGATTGCGCCCCATGAGCGGCCCGACGGCGTCACGCTGGAGCTGGTCGATGGCGATCTGGCGCCAGGAAGAATCATCTTCTCGATCGCCGCTCAGCCCGGCGGCGGCTCGACGCTGATCATCGACGCGCAGCTCGACTTCAAACGATCGAGCTGGCTGCTCCGGCACATCATGGCCCGCAGCCCCGCCGGCGAGCCGGCGGTGCTGGCCGCCGCCGCGTACGTGGCGTTGCGCGCGACCGCGCTGCGCGCCGAACATCCCGCCGGCACATCCGCCTGGCGCCCCACCGGGCCGCCCGGCACCTCCCGACTTCCCGATCCGGCCCTCCTTGTGGGTGAGAGCCTGGCCCCGTTGCGCGCCCGGGGCGCGCTCGCGCTGGTCACGCGCGGGCGGACCGAACGGCTGGGCGGCGTCGCCATCGGGATCGGCCTTCACGGGGCGGCGGCGCCGCTTCTGCAAAAGCTGCAAGATCCCACCACCTGGACCGCCTTCCCGGGTTGGCGCACCGTCCGCGTGCGCTCCGGCTCGAACGGTCCCGGCGCCCAGGTGGAGGACAACCTGCCGCTGGTGGACTTCGACGCCACCTGGACCGCCGATCCGGGATCCGCGCCGCGCTGGACGGTCACCGCGGGCGCCACCCGAGGCGCCCGCCTCGGATGGAACGTCTTCGCGCTGGGCGGGTCGCCGCCCCGCCCCGGGTCGACCTTCGCCGCCCTGACGCTCTACCCGCGGCTCGAGGCCACCGGCACGGTCGCGCGCCGGTTCATCCAGGCCGAACCGTTGCTGGAAGAAGGTCTGGCGTTGGCTCTGGCCTACACGGAAATCGCCGGCGTCGGTGCGGCGCTCGATACGCCACGCTGATCCGGGAGGTCTCGGAAATCCGAGGGCGATGCCGCCGCGCGCCATCGAAACGCCGAGAGTCCCGGGACCTTCTGGGCCACCGCCAGGTCTTTTGACGGGCACGGCGATTGCTGCACTCTAACGGTCATGCGACACCTCGGTTGGCTCTCGGGTCTGCTCCTAGTCATCTCCTGCTCGGTCAATCCGGTTCAGAATCCGGACGGTTCGGGTGCGGGTAGCGGCGGCCAAGCCGGAGCGGCGCCGACCGGCAGCGGCGGACAAGCCGGGACGACCGTCACGGGTGGTGGCGGACAAGCCGGGACGACCGTCACCGGCAGCGGCGGGCAAGCCGGGACGACCGTCACCGGCAGCGGCGGGCAAGCCGGCACATCGGTAGCGACCGGGGGAACCGGCGGCGGCTCGGGCGGTCGCGGCGGCTCGGCCGGTCGCGGCGGTGGTGGCTCGGGCGGGCATTCGGCCGATGCCGGGGAGAGCTGCGCGCAGATCGAGATCGACTACGGCACCGCGCTGACGGCGGCCGCCGTCTGCAGCCCCGGCGCCACCGGCCAGTGCCAGCATCTGGTCGACACGTCGCTGTCTTGCCCAGGATGCAAGCGCTACGTCAACGACGTGACCGAGCTGGACGCGCTTTCCAACATGTGGACGGACCAGAATTGCGCGGCAACGTTTCACACCGCCTGCCCCGCCATCGCCTGCGTCGTCCCCGGACCGGCGACCTGCGCGGCCACCAGCGGCACCCCGGGGGGACCGAGCGCGGGTGCCAGCCCCGGCGGCTCCTGCACCTCGGTCGGCGTCACCAACAACTCGCCATAGCGACGCGGCCGTGATCGAGCGACCGCGGGCGATCGCGCGTCGTGCATCGGTCGGCGTCGCCACCACCGCGCGGCGGCGACGACGAGCGGTCAGGGAACGGAGGGCGCGTCGGACGCGGGCGCGTCGCCCAGCTCGCAAATCCCGGCGCCGCAGAACGGACGCTGCGAACAGCTCGGATCCGTCGAGATCATCTCGGCGCAGACGGTGTTCGCGCAGCGCTTCTTGCGGTCCTTCTCGTAGCTGTCTTTCCCTTTCTTGGGGATCGCGTGTTGCTTGCCGCCTTCGGCGCAGGGACAGCAGTCGTCGGCGACGAGGACGCAATCCTTGTCGGTCTTGCAGTCGTCGGTCGAGGCGGGCGCCTTGCGGGCGTGCTTGGCCTGGGCCAGGAACGAGACCCCGAACGAGGCCACACCGAGCGCGGCCAATGCGACGAAGATTCGAAAGCGTGAGGAAATTCGGTGCGACATGCGCCGAGTATATCGGCGCGTCGTCGTCCGTCCAGACGCCGAGCGCAAACAAATCGCCCGTCGTCGAACCGACGTCTAGCTAATTGGCGGCGCGCGGGGTGCCGAGGCGGGCGGTCATCGCGACGACCTCCGCCGAGACCCGTTCCAGGCGCTGGCCGAGATCGCGGGTCTCGAGCAGACGCTGGCGAAGATCGGCGTCGGCGATGAGCGCGGCGGCCACGCCGTCGACCAGCTCGGCGGGGGTCTCTTGGGCCGCCACCACCTGCAGCAGCTCTCCGCCGTCGGGGATCGAGTCGGCCAACCGACCGATGAGCGCGCGCAGCACCTGATCGGCGTCGGCGATCTCCGCCGCGTCGGCGATCTCGAAATCGGGGAGCGCGGTCGCCGCGATCAGCCGATACGGGCGATCCGAGGCCAGCTCCTCGTCGATGTGGACCCGCGCCCGCCCGCGCAGCACCAGGTTGAAGCGGCCGTCGGGCAGCTCGTGCGCCATCACGACCTCGCCGACGCCCACGATCGGCCGCACCGACGGTGGATTGTCGCTCTCGCGCGCGCCGGCCGCGAACAGCCCCACCGCCAACAGGCGCGCGTCGGTCAGGATGTCGCGGACGAGGGCGCGATACCGCTCCTCGAAGACGTGGAGACCGAGCAGCGCGTGCGGCAGGAGCACCACGTTCGGCAGCGGGAAGAGCGGCATCCGCCGGAGCGCCAGCTCCAGCACGGCCGCATCGACCGGGGGACCGACGGCGCGACTGTCAGCCAAAGACGTCCACGCAGGAGCCGGTGAGCGCCGACGGCGCATAGGCGGCCAGATAGATCACGACATTGGCGACGTCCTCGGGCGACATGCTGGGCTTGGCGCCCGGCATGCCCGTGCGCAGCATGTCGGTGTCGACCGAGCCAGGACAGACGGCGTTGACCAGGATCCCGTCGGCGCGGACCTCTTCGGCCAGCGCGCGGGTCAGCCCCACCACGCCGTGCTTGGCCGCGCAGTACGCGCTGAGGCCGGCGGTCCCCTGCCGCCCTGAGATCGAGGCCAGGTTGACGATGCGGCCGCCACGCCGGACGCGCATGGCCGGTAGAAAGGCCCGCGTCACCAGGAAAGTCCCCTTGAGGTTGCTGTCGACAACGGCGTCCCAACTTTCGATCGACGTCTCATCGAGACGCGCGCGCGCCACCACGCCGGCGTTGTTGACCAGCAGATCGGGCGTCCCGAATTCGCGCAACACCTGTTCCGCGAAGCGCGCGACCTGGTCGGCGCGCCCGACGTCGCAGGCCAGGATCCCGTCCGAGGGACGTCGGGCACAGCCCACCACCCGCGCGCCGGCCGCGGACAACAGCGCGGCGATGGCCCGCCCGATCCCGCGCGACGTCCCGGTCACGACCGCCAGCTTTCCGGCGAGAACCTGCGGCGCCGCCGGCCCGCTCACCGCGCGCGTCCCCCCAGGTTGGCGCCATCGAGCAGGCGCGCCTTGAGGTCCGGGCGCTCGCGCATCTCGCCCACGAAGGCACTGGTGACCACCCCGGATTGATCGTGCTTCTCGTCGGGCAGCGCCAGGCAGAGCTGCTCCGCTTCGATCACGCAGCCGGCGCCGCCGGCCCCCAGATGGCGGCAGAGCGCGTCGGCGATCTGGTGGGTGGCGCGCTCCTGCAACGTGAGCCGCTTGGTGAAGCAATCGACCAGCGCGGCCAACCGCCCGAAGCCGACCAGCTTGCCGCGCGGCAGGTAAGCCACGTGCGCCACCCCGCGGTAGGGCAGCAGGTGGTGCGGACACATCGAGTGAAACCGCAGGCCGCCCACGACCACCACGTCGGGATCGACCTCGCCCAGCACCGGGTCTCCCAGGATCGCGGCCGGGTCCATGGCGTAGCCGGCCAGAAACTCCCGCTGCCACAGCTCGGCGACGCGGCGGGGCGTCTCGGCCAAGTCGGGCTCGGCCACCGGATCGCGGCCCGCGGCGCGCAGCAAGGCTTCCACCGCGGCGCGCAGCGCGGGCTCAGCGGTCGACCGGCCTTCCGACCCTGCGCTGGGATGGCGCTGTGATTGCCGCTGCCGCTGTGGTTGCTGTCGCCGCTGTCGATACTGGCCCACGCCGGGTCAGTCCGACGGCTGCGCGGTGCGCCGGACCTCGTGGTCGACGGGCTGCCGCGCGGCGAACCCACCTTCCAGCGGGTGCCAGAAGCCGACCTTCTTCTCGCCGAGGCGCCAGCAAAGCAGGATGTCTTCCCCCAGACGGCGAGAAGGAAAGTCGACCAAGCCGGTTTCGACGTCCTTCACGTCGCCCCCCAGATCGCGCACCATATCGAGCTGGTCCGACAGCGCCTCGTAATATCCCCGGAACAGCGCCTTGGCGCGCCGAACCTCCGGCGGCCCGTCGTCGCTCTCCAGCAGCTCCTCGCGGCTCATGCGCACGTTGGCGCGTTCGAGCTGAGACTCGAGCCCGCGCAAAGCCGCGCGCAGCTGCAGCACGTCCCGGAAGATCCGCTCCAACGTCGGCACCAGGGCGTCCACGTCCCCAACCGTGAAGTGAGCCCGCGACATGGAAGCTACCTTACCTCAATGCTGGGTCAGGGGCGACGGCAAGGTCAGAGGCGAAGGATAAAGGGGCGGCTTGCGGTTCTTGCCGCTCTGCCGCCGGATGTCGACGTCCGACACCAGCAGAGCCGGCGCGATGATGGTCGACGGGATGCCGGAGAAGCCGCTGCCCGCGTCCAAGTAGTTGTAGACCGTCGCGTCGCCGCCGATGGCGGTGATGTCCTTGAGCGACCGCGGCAACAGACCTTCCAGCAGCGCGCCCCGCACTAGGGTCTCCTTGCCGTGATCGACCCGGTAGACCACCAGCGGATGCAGCGGCGGCGGCCCGTGGGCCCCGGTGCTGAACGAAAACAGCGCCGCCAGATCATCGGCGTCGGCGCCCGGCAGCGAATCGTCGTCGAGCAGGCGGACGACATAAGTCGTCACGCCGCCCCCCTTGGCGATCTTGCCCAGCTCCGCCAGCAGCGCGGCGTGGGACAGGCCGTGCGCCCCGCTGACCACCAGCGTGCCGACGCGCGCGCGGGCGGCGGCGAAGCGCGGCGCCCGCGCATGCCCGTTCGAGTGCGTGATCTCCTTGCGCGGCGTGCGCGACATCAGCAGCGACTCGAGCACACCGTGCTCGACCAGCGCGACCTTCTGGGCCGGCACCCCTTCGTCGTCGATCCGGTAGGCGCCAAAGAGGGACATTTTGCCGGGGCCGGTCTCGAGCAGAGGATCGTCGACCGCCGACAGGATCGGCGCCGCCACCTTTTGTCCCAGCTTGCTGGCGAAGGCGCTCTGATCGTCGCCGTCGTCGCTGCTGGCCGAGCTGGTCTTGGGCGGCGGCGTGCCGGCCACCTGGTCGCCCAGCAGCAGCTTGACGAGCTGCGCGGCGGCGCGGCCTTCGAACAGCACCGCGCCCGCCCCCGACGACGCCACCGGCGCGGTGCGCATCGCCGACAGCTCCTTGGCCATCGCCCGCACCGCCTTCTCCATCTCCGCCAGCGGCGGCAGCCCCGCCGGCGTGAGGGCCGTGAACGGAACGAAGCTACGCAGCTTCATGCCGTCCGGGGCCTGCGTGTCGGCTACCACGTCGATCCGCACCGTGTGCTGGTTGTCGTCGACGAAGGTCCCTTCGCTCGACAGCAGGCGGCGGCGAACGATCGCGGCGGTGGCGGTCACGTGCGACGAGATGAGATCGGGAAACTCGACGAACAGCGCCGAGAGTCGCCGCACCGTCTCCCGCAGCGCCTCGGGATTGGTCGGCCCGCCGCCGAACGGAACCTCCAGGTGGGCCGCGGCCTCCTTCGAGAAATCGCCCACCGACTCGTCGTCCGCGGCGGCGGCCTGACCGGCGGCCGCCGCGCGCTTGCGGGCCAGCGTCTCCAGCGCCGATTTGTAGGCCTCGTCGGTGCGCAGCCAGAGCTCGCGGCGGAGCGCCGCGTAGTCGTCCTCGAGCGGCACGGTCTCGACCCGCGCCCCGCCCTCGAAATTGGAATTGTCGAAGCTCGGGTCGCCGACCCGCAGATCGGTGCGCAGCACCCGCCCGCGGTAGGCATGCGCGGCGGTCACCGCGCCCAGCGTCGCGCCCACCGTCGACTGATCGAGATCGTAGATCGTGTATGCCAGATAGTACGGCCGCGATTCGTCGCCCAGACGCAGGTCGGACATCGATCGCCCCAGCTCGTCCTGCATGGCCTTCTTGACCGCCGCCGGATCGCCGGGCGCCGGCGTGGAGGTCGGTCCGGCCGGCGCCGGCAAGGTGGACGACGTCGCGGATTGGGGCGCCGTCGGGGGCGCCGCGACGATCGGTGGGGTGACAACCGGCGCGGCCGATGCGAATGCCGGCGGGAGCGCCCCGGCCAGCGCGATCGCCGCCATGGCGCGCGCGCGCGCGGTCATGGTGTGGCTCCCTTGGGCGGCGCGGGCGCCAGGGCCGGCGCCGACAGCACCGGCGGCTTGTCGTTCCCCTTGTCGCGGCGCTCGACCTCGATCTGCTGCACCAGCAGGCTGGGGCTGGTGGCCGATACCGGCACGAACCCCGACTCGGCGCCGCAGTAACCGTTGAAGGTCTGGTAGTCGTTCGAGGCGGCGATGATCTTAGACAGCGCGGACAGCGGCGTGCCGACCAGGTCGACCCCGCGCACCAGCTCGTCGGGGCGGCCATCGACCCACACGCGGTAGACCAAGATCGGCAGCACCTTGAAGGCTTGGGGGCCCCCGCGGGCGGTATTGGTGAAGCCGCCCGAGATGTCGCGGAACGACAGACCGTAGAGCTTGCCCTGGCGGCGCGCCTCTTCCCGCAGCAGACGCCGCAGCTCGTCGGGCGGCACGGCCAGGCTCGGCTCCACCACCAGGTTCCCCTGTCGCGAGACCACCGACCGCCCCTCTTGCCGCCGCCCGTGACCGTTGGACTCGAAGAAGCCGCGCGTGGGCGAGCGGCTGAGCAAGAAGCCGCGCAGGATGCCGGCGTCGACCAACGGCGCGCGGCGCGCCTGCACCCCTTCGTCGTCGAAGCGGTAAAACCCATTCAGGTCCACGCCGTCCAGCCGCAACAGCGTCGGGTCGTCGAACACCGAGATGAAGGCCGGCATGATCGGCTGCCCGACCTTCTTGGCGAAGGTCTGCCCTTCTTCTTCGCTCTTCTGCCGGTGCCCTTCC
>DASRLC010000279.1:0-5957 GCA_035648655.1 Polyangia bacterium | reverse complement strand
GTGGGAGCAGAAGTACGAGCGGGGCAAGCCGGTCACCAAGCTGCGCAAGGTGGGCCCAGCGCGCGGCACCGGCACCTCGATCACCTTCCGGCCCGATCCGCAGATCTTCGGCAAGCAGGAGTTCTCGCCCGAGACCATCCGCTTTCGCTTGGACGCCAAGGCCTTCCTGCACAAGGGCCTGGAGATCGTCTTCGCCGACGAGCGTGTCAAGACCAAGGAGACCCTCCAGCACGCCGGCGGGATCGCCGACTTCCTGACCCAGCTCATCACCGAGCGCGGCAAGCCTCCGACGGCGCCGCTGCCGTTCTACTACGCGTCGGCGGAGCGTGGCTCGGCCACGCGGAGTCCATCGCGGGAGGGCGCGGACGACCGTCCGGGCGACGGCGGGTTCCGCATCGAGGCGGCGCTGCAGTGGACCGAGTCGCACGAAGAGACCATCCGCTCGTACGTGAACGCCATCCCGACGACGCAGGGGGGGACCCACGAGCAGGGCTTCCGGGCCGCCATCGTGAAGGCGGTGCGCGCTTTCATCGAGACCTCCAACCTGGCGCCCAAGGGGGTCACGCTGACCGCCGAGGATGTGCGCGAAGGCGTGGTCGGCGTGCTGTCGGTCTACATGCAGGAGCCGCAGTTCCAGGGGCAGACCAAGGAGCGGCTGGGCAGCCCCGAGGCGCAGGCGCTGGTCGACAGCGCGGTGCGCCCGGCGCTCGAGCGCTTTCTGCTCGAGAACAAGACGGTGGGCGCGCAAATCGTCGAGCGGATCTCGCTGGCCGCCAAGGCGCGCGAGGCGTCGCGCGCGGCGGCCCAAGCGGTCTCGCGCAAGACGGCGGTCTCGCATCGGCTCAACCTGCCGGGCAAGCTGGCCGACTGCGCCTCGACCGATCCGGCCAAGAGCGAGCTGTTCATCGTCGAGGGGGATTCGGCCGGCGGCTCGGCCAAGCAGGGGCGCGAGCGCAAGACGCAGGCGATCCTCCCTCTGCGCGGCAAGGTGCTCAACACCGAGCAGGCCTCGCTGCAGAAGGTGCTGGAGAACAAAGAGCTCCAGGATGTGGTGTCGGCGCTGGGCTGCGGCGTGGGCGCCGACTTCAAGATCGAGCGGCTCCGCTACCACAAGATCATCTTGTTGATGGACGCCGACTCCGACGGCCACCACATCGCAACGCTGTTGCTGACGTTCTTCTATCGGCACCTGCAGCCGCTCATCGCGGGGGGCTTCGTCTATCTGGCGCAGCCGCCGCTGTTCCGGATCGACTACGGCAAGGAGACCTTCTGGGCGCTCGACGAGGAGGACCGCACGCGCATCGTGGGCGGGTTCCCCAAGAATGCCCACCCGGACATCATGCGGTTCAAGGGCCTGGGCGAGATGCAGCCCGAAGAGTTGCGCCGCACCACGCTCGACACCGCCACCCGCCGCCTGCTGCGCGTCACCGTCGTCGACCTGGTCGAGACCGACCGGGTGCTGGCCGAGCTGATGGGCAAAGACGTGGAAGCCCGCTTCAAGTTCATCATGGAACGCGCCGCGCAGGCCGACCTGGATCTGTAGCGCGACAGGGCGGCGCGACCAGCCGGTCGGCCGTCATGAAAGGATCCGCGCAGAGACGCGCGCGATTTGGGCGAAGTGCGCATCATAGGTGAGCACCGGCGCGCCCCCACGGGCAGCAATCGCTGCGATCCAGAGATCGTTGGTTGGGATCGGCGTGCCGGCGCGCCGTAGCGCGACGACGATCTCCGCATAGATCTGGGCCGCCTCGTCGTCCACGACCAAGATCTCGACCGCCGGGTGCCCGAGGAACTTCCTCAGCTCGGACTCGTTTCGATCGGGCCGTGTCCCCAGCAGAAATCCCGCGCGAAGCTCGCCCAGCACGACCGCCGGTACGCCTATCCAGAGGGCGTGTGACAGAGCCTCTACGACGGAGGCTTCACCCCGCTTGAAGTGGCTATAGGCCGAGGTGTCCAGACAAAATCGGCTCATTTCCAGGGCTCATCGTCCACCCTCGCGAAGATGGCCGTCGCCTGCTCGAACGCACGCAGATCGTGTTCCGTCCAGGTGCCCGCCAGCGCGGAGAGCCCATTGTCCACCGGCTCTCCGTCGCCTACGCCGAGCCCTCGTCCGAGCGAGTCGATAGCGGCCTGGTTCAGGGAAGCGCCGGTCCTTTTCGTAAGACGCTCGAGCGCCCGCATGACGGCGGGCGGGACTCTTCGAAGCGTGAGGTGGCGGGGTGTTGCATTCATGTGTGCATTCTATGACTGCGTGTTGGTGCAGTCAACGCGAGCCCTCGCCATCTCGGCCACCACAATTGGGGAGCAGCGGCATTCCTTCGAATGGGACCTCGCTGGCGTTCACCTTGGCATCGTCGATAGAATGCGGTTTGGAGGTTATCCTGGGCACAGGCGCGGCGGCTTCGACAACTCGTCCGTCGGGGGGCACGGGGCAAGATCGTTCCTCCGAACGGACGACGCACGTCCGGTGGGTGTTCCCGTCGACGATCGTGATGCCGCGTCCTGCGGACCGGCAGGTGGTGGGTCGCGACGAGTCCTGTGACACGGTTCTCTTGGGGACCGAGATCTCGCGCGGCCATGCGGAGTTTTGGGTGGATGGCCCCGTGTTGGCGGTTCGCGACTTGGAAAGCTTGAACGGCGTCTTCGTCAACGGCGTCAGGCGCGCGGATGCGCCGCTCTTGCCGGGTGATGTCGTTCGATGCGGAGAATGGGTTGGTGTCGTCGTCGCCGACCAGGGGGCCGATCTGTTCGGGGAGATCGCCCCCGGATGGTTTGGCGGGTCGGCGTTCCGTGCGGCCGTGGAACCGGCACGCCGAGTCGCCGTCGACCTGCCCATCATCGTTCAGGGAGAAACCGGGACGGGCAAAGAAGGAGCTGCGCGGGCTTTTCACGCTTGGAGCGATCGCACCGGTCCGTTCGTGGCGGTCAACTGCGCCGCGCTGCCCGCGCAGCTCGCTGAGGCGGAGCTGTTCGGCTATCGAAAAGGGGCCTTTACGGGCGCGGACGGCGCGAGCCCCGGGTTGTTCCGCGCGGCGAACGGCGGGACGCTCTTCCTCGACGAGGTGCTGGATCTACCATCCGCGATCCAGCCCAAGCTGCTGCGCGTCCTGGAGCAGCGCGAGGTGCTTCCGCTCGGTGAGACTAAGAGCGCTTGCCGCTTGGAACGCGTCTGGCCCGTAAGGCGGACAAAGTCGATCTTCGTTGATCGGCGGCGAGATCGAGAGAGGCGTGCTGCCACCTCATCGATGGACGGTCGATTCGCGATGTGGGTGATCTCTTTCAGAAGAAACGCTGACAACGACGTTCCTGCCTGAATCGCCCTCATCTGAAGCGACTTGTAGACGTCGTCCGGCATGGAGCGAATCTGCACCGTCTTGGGCATCTGAGTATCGTGAAACATGCGAGTCAGATGTCAACCCACTTTGGACAGGCGGCGTAGGCGTACTTTATTAGGTACAGCAGCCTTCGATCGGTGCTAGGCTTAAAGGCAAGTGGTGGCTCCGGAGGCCGCCGCATCTCTTCCCACGCCGCGTAACCGTTCTGCATCGCTGCCGATAACCCCGCGGTCACGCGCCCGCGGAGGAGAGATGAACCCAGAGAAGCTCGGATGCATTTTCTACAGGACAGAGTCGGGGGAAGAGCCGGTCAGGCGATGGCTCAAAAAGCTAAAACGAGACGACTTTGCCGCGGCGGTTACCGTCATCGGTGCGGATCTGGACCGGGTTCAATGGCAGTGGCCGATCTCGAAGCCGCTGGTTGGGTCGCTGGGCGATGGCCTTTAGGAGGTCCGGAGCAACGTCGGCCCGGTCGAGTACAGACTGATCTTCTGCGTTGTCCATAGGCAGTTGGTCGTGCTGCACGGCTTCAAAAAGAAGACCAGGAAGACACCGAAAGCTGACCGCGATTTGGCGTTGCGGCGCAAGAAGGAGATCGACCCATGAACAAGAAACACCTCGGCTCGACTCTTCACTCTTTTCTGGCGGCGGAGGGGCTTCTCGATGACGCGGTCCACCTCGCGCGTAAGAAGGTGATCGCGGATCAGATCGCGCGGGAGATGAAGCGGCGGGACATCACACCCTCGATGATGGCCAAGAGCATGGGGACCAGCCGTACCGTCGTCTATCGGCTGCTCAAGGCTGACGAAGGCGTGACGCTGGACGTTTTGGAGCGCGCTTCGCAAGTTCTCGGCAGGGATCTCGTCGTCAAGCTCGTGGCGCGGAGGCCAACGCAGATCGCGGCGCGGGCGGCGCGGCGGGGACGAACCGCCAGGGACTGAGATTCCGCTCAAAATTGAGCGATTTCCGGATTTCGGCTTCCGGCGATCGTGCCGCCGAGCGTGGTACAAATGACGTCGCCCGCTCTGGACAGCTTTTCAGAGCGATCCCGAGACCTTAGACGGAGGATTTGCTTATGATCGGTGTACGCTCTTCGATCGGCGTGGTGTGCCTGGGCCTGGCCTTTGGATTGGCGGCCTGCAGCTCCAAGAGCGGTGCGAGCTCCGGTAGTGCAGGCACGGACGGAGCCGCTGCGTCCGGTGGGTCCGCTGCGTCCGGTGGATCGAAGGGTACCGCTGGTACGACGGGCAGCGCTGGCGTCACGGGTGGTACCGGCACCGCCGGCAACTCGGGCGCCGCCGGGACCACCGCATCCCCGCACGACGCCGCGCTGACCACCGACGGCAACTCGTTGCCACCGGGCGTCACGCCGGTACAGGCCTACGGGCAGCTCAAGGTCGTCGGGACGCAGCTCCAGGATCAGTCCGGCCGCCCGGTGCAGCTCAAAGGGGTGAGCAGCCAGTGGCTGAACCTCGAGAGCAAGACCTTCCCGGAGAGCAAGCCCGCCATTCAATACGCGCGCGACAATTGGAAGCTCTCGGTGATCCGCGCCGCGATGGGCGTCGACACCGCCGGCGGTTACCTGGGGACCGGCACCGGCGCCAACGCCGCGCAGGCCACCATGCTCTCCAAGGTCAACACGATCATCCAGAACGCCATCGACCTCGGCATCTACGTGATCGTCGACTGGCACACCAGCGACGCGGTCACCGCCACCACCACCCAGGCCACGCAGGCGTCGGCCTTCTTCACCATGATCGCAACCCAGTACGGCGCCTCGCCCAACGTGATCTACGAGGATTACAACGAGCCGGCCGTGAGCGGCGTCTTGTGGGCGAAGATCAAGCCGTACCATGAGGCGGTGATCGCGGCGATTCGCGCGGTCGATCCCGACAACCTGATCGTGCTCGGCACGCCAACCTACTCGCAGGACGTCGATCTGGCGGCCATGGACCAGATCACGGACGCCACCAACATCCTGTACACGTTGCATTTCTATGCCTGCACGCACAAACAGGCGCTCCGCGACAAGGCCAACACCGCCATCGGCCTCGGGCTGCCGATCTTCATCACCGAGTTCGGGGCCACGCCCGCCGACGGCGGCGTCACCAGGAGCGGCGACAACGACGTCTGCGAGGGGGAGGCCGACACCTGGTTTGCCTGGATGGCGCAGAACAACATCAGCGGCGCGTCCTGGAAGCTGGACCAGTGCACCGATTCGAGCTGCATCCTGACCGCCGACGCGCCGGTCGACGGCCCCTGGACCGACAACTTCCTGACGTCGGATACCGGCGGCACGCCGATCGACGGCGGCGAAAAGGGCGGGGGACACGGTCTCTTCGTCGTCGACTGGATGCGCCAATAACGCGCGGCGCGACGACTTCGCGTCGCCGTGTTTCGAAACGGACAAATTCCGAGCCCGGCGCTCAGGAATTTCGGAGGCGCGCCGATATCCCTCCTACATCTGCGCTGGATAACGCATGTTGATGCACGCCGAGCCGGAGACGAGAACGCCGCTTCACCAGCTGGTCGAGGCCCGCCGTGTGATGACCCACTTCCAGCCGATCTTCTCGGTGCGCCGCCGCAGCGTGGTCGGCATGGAGGCGCTGTCGCGGGGGCTCG
>DASRLC010000278.1:0-30452 GCA_035648655.1 Polyangia bacterium | reverse complement strand
GAGCTCGACGAGCTCGCGGATCCAGTTGAAGGAGATCTTCAAGAAATCACCGTGGGCTCATCGGAACTGCGCCAAAAAACGGACGTCGTGCTCGTAGAACGAGCGCAGGTCGTCGACCTCGAACTTGAGCATCGCCATCCGCGACAGGCCCATGCCGAACGCGAAGCCCGACACCGCGTGCGGGTCGTAGCCGACCGCGCGGAAGACGTTGGGGTGGACCATGCCGGCGCCGCCGATCTCGATCCAGCCGCTCCCTTTGCAGAGGCGGCAGGAACGGCCGCTGGCCTGCCCGCTGCCGCTGCACAGGTAACAGGCGGCGTCGACCTCGGCGGAAGGCTCGGTGAACGGGAAATAACTGGGGCGCAGCCGCACGCCCAGGTTGGGCCCGAAAAAGCGGTGCACGAAGTGCAGCAGCGTTCCTTTTAGATCGGCGAACGAGACGCCTTGGTCGACCAGCAAGCCTTCCATCTGGGGGAACATCGGGGTGTGGGTGGCGTCGTCGTCGCGGCGGAACACGTTGCCAGGCGCCACGATCCGGATCGGCGGTGGGCCGGCCAGCATGGTCCGGATCTGCACCGGCGAGGTATGTGAGCGCAGCACGCGCCCCCCCTCGACGAAGAAGGTGTCCTGCATGTCGCGCGCGGGGTGGTCGGGTGGCGTGTTGAGCGCGTCGAAGTTGTGCCACTCGGTCTCGATCCAGGGGCCGGTTCGCACCTCGAAGCCGAGGCCCAAGAAGATCCCCTCGATCTCTCGGCGCACCAGGGTGAGCGGGTGCAGCGTCCCCAGCGCCGCGCCGCGCGCCGGCAAGGTCACGTCGACCACCCGGGCCAGATCGGCGTGCAGGTCGGCCTCGTCGAGCGCACCCAGGCGTGCGCCAACGGCGCCTTCGATGGTGGCCTTGGCGCGGTTGGCCGCCTCGCCGACCGCCGGACGATCCGCGGCGGGCAGACACCCGAGCGCCTTCATCAGCTCGGAGACACGCCCCTTTTTGCCCAGGTAGCGGGCCTGGGCCAGGCGGATCTCTTGCTCGGTCGTGAGCGCGGCGATCTCGGCCGCGAAGGCGCCCGACAGCCGATCCAGGTCGCCGATCAGGTCGGCGACACTGGGCCCGGTTTCCCCGCTGGACATGGCGTTTGCGCCCGTCCCGCGTCTACGGCGGCGGCGCGGCTAGGCCGCCGCCCGCGCCGTCTCGACGACCTTCTTGAAGGCGTTCGGGTCGCTGATCGCCAGATCGGAAAGGATCTTCCGATCGATGGCCACGTTGGCCTTGTCGAGCCCGGCGATGAGCTTCGAGTACGAGACGCCCAGCTCGCGGGCGGCGGCGTTGATGCGCACGATCCAGAGCCCGCGGAAGTCGGGTTTCCGCTTGCGGCGATGAAAGAACGCGAAGCGCCACTTGCGATGAACCGCCTCTATCGCGGCTTTCCAAAGCTTCGACCGTCCGCCGCGAAAGCCCTTGGCGTGCTTTCGGATCCGGTTGCGGCGTTGACGGGACTTATAACCACCTTTTGCGCGCGGCATGACGTGTTCCTAGGCGTAAGGGAGCATCGCTTTGATCTGATGCTCTTGGGTCTTGCTGATGTAACCGCCGCGGCGCAGCCTGCGCTTGGCGCTGGTGGTCTTGGAGGTCAGGTTGTGGCGCAAGTAGGCTTTCTTCCGCTTGACGCGCCCGTTGGCGGTCAGCTTGAAGCGCTTCTTCGCGCTGCTGTTGGACTTCATCTTGATCTTCGGCATGTTCGGAGCGCGGAAGTATATCGATCTCGCTCCGGCAAGCAAGTGTCAGGGTGACCACCCGAAAAACAGGTTGGCGACGAGGTTGGTTCGGTCGCTCCCGGCCACCGGCGCCTCTCCCAAAAAGGCCAGCCAGAGGTTGTGCCGCAGCGCGGCCCGCAGCCCCGCGCGCGGCACCACGGTCAATAGCGTCGGGCTGGGGGCGGCCTCCAACCGCAGCGCGCCGCCGGCGAAGATACCCAGCGCCGGGCGCGGCGAGAACCAGGCTTCGGCCAGCGCGGCCGGTTCGAGGTTGCCGTGGGCTTGACCGCCTACCAGGTAGAGCGGCCCGGCGAGTGAGAGGCCGCCGTCTAAGACCCAGCGCTGGCCGAGGTGCGCCCGTCCGCTGCCCCCCAGCTCGAGCCCGGTCTCGATCCCGCTTTGGCGGGCGGTGTCGAGCGGCAGCAGCACGCGGGCGTAGATGGCGGTCGCCGTCCGCGCGGTGGCGAAGATCCCTTGGTAGTAGCCGACGGTGGCCGGACCGAACGACGGCCCCGTCGAAGCGAGGCCGCCGTTGTTCACGTAGCGATCGTTGAAGAGATCGATCGCCACCGACAGCCATCCGTGGGGACCGAGTCGGCGGCGCGCGCGCACCGTCACGTCGGCCAGCACGTCGCCGAAGTAGCCCGGTCCGCCGCTGTCGTCCAACAATGATCCCCGCAGTCGCAGCCAGACGTCCGAGGCGGCACACGCCTCGGGGATGGTGCCAAAGTCTGCCGGTTGCAGCGGCGCGGTGCCGCCCGGCAGCGGTCCGGCCGCCGCCTCCCAGCGCGCCGGGCAACTTCCGTCGGACGCTCCGTCGGACGCCGATGCCCCCGCGGTCGGCGGCCGCTCCGCGGCGTTGCCGGCGCGCGCGACGCTCACCACGAGTCCCAGCGCGCCCCACACCGCAGCGAGCTCTTTCATCCTCATGGCGACGGCAGACCAGGCGGTGTCCAGTTGCCGCCGTCGAGGTTGAGCAGGAACGGGTTGGAAAACGCAGTCGGCCAGACGCCGGGCGCGACCGCCTGCAGATCGAAGCGCGGGTCGTCGACGGTGGCCGGTCGCCCGACGACGTCTGCGTCGGGCAAATCCGGCAACCCGTCACCGTCGGTGTCGGGCGGCGTCTCTTGGTGTAGGCCCGCCTCGACGACCAGCCAGGCGTCGCCTTTGCTCGGCAGCAGCGGCGCCAGCACCAGCGTCACGCTCCCCCGCCCGGGCTGGGTGCCGAAGCGATCCGCGCTGGCGTCGGCGAAGAAGCTCGACAGATCCGAGGTGCGCACCAGATTGCCGTTGACAAACACCCGCACCTCGGTGACCGGGATCCAAGGGGCGGCCGTGACCGAGATGGTCATCGTCGCGTTCGCCGAGATCGCGAACGGTGTCAGCCCCGGCCGCTGCGTGTTCCCCAGGCCGTCGTCGATGGTGACGTCGATGATCGGCCCATTGGTCCCTTCCATGTGGCCGGCGCGCACGTCGGCGTCGAAGCCATCGACGTCCAGGTTGCCCTTTTGGTGATTGCCCCACACGAGATTGCGCGGGTAGCCGATCCGCTCGACCGACAGCGTGTGGGTGTCGCTGTTGGCGGCGCCGGCGCGCAGGTACCCCTGCGAGAGCATCGAGAACCACAGCGCGCGGTAGCGCAGCCAATCGGCCCGTGAGGCGCCGGTCATCACCTCCTGCACGTCCCAGTCGATGTTGGCGTGGTGGCCGTCGCCGTTCGGCCGCCGCAGGAGCGCGTCGGCCGCGAAGCTGGCGCCGGGCGCGATCGGCTGCGTCGGATCGTATCCGATGGCGCGCGGATAGCCCTGATCGCGCCCCAGTTTGGCCAGCAGGTACGGGTGATTCAGTTGGCGCACGCCGGTGCTGGGATCGGCGAAGACCTGATCCATGTCGTCCATCACCTGTCCGGGCTCGCGCAGCTCGGGCCAGGGGGCGCCGTTGCGGGTGGCGGTCAGATCGGGCACCAGCGGCCAGAAATTGAAATGCCCGAGCGTCTTCGGAAATTGGCTGCCGGGGACGTCGTACCAAAGGATGTTGGGCGTCTGCTCGAGGCCGGGGATGACGGCGATGGCGCTCTCGGCCCCCAGCGCGGCCAGGGTCGTCGCGTAGTTCACCACCACGTTGTGGTCGGTGGCGATCACGACATCGACGCCGGTGGCGAGAAAGCTCACCACCCGATCGAGGTCTGGGATCGCGGAGTCGAAGCTGGCGCCGCCGTGGACGTGGAAGTCGCCCGAGAGGACGCCGCTCGGCAGCAGCGTGGCGGCCAGAGACTCGACGACCAGTGTGACCTGCGCCGAAGCCCCCGGCGCCAGCGTGACCTGGGCGCGGTCGAGGCTCGCGAACGGACCGCGCGTGGCGTAGACGAAGTATTGACCGGGCGGGACGGCCATATCGACGCGCCCGTTGACGGTGAGCGCCCGGTTGCAGGCCGGCGAGCCGCCGTCGGGGGGACCCAGCATTGGATTGCAACCGGGGAACAGACTGTAGAGGCTGGGGGTGGGCGCGCCCGAGGTGGCCGGATCCTCGACCGGGATCAGGACCACCTCGGCGTAGGTGGCGGGTACGCCCGGTGCGGAGGCGACGTTCACGGTCAGCTTCGCCGAGGCGGTCAGCGTCAGGTCGCCGATCGACAGCGGTCCGGCGCCGGCGCCGGTCACCACGAATGAGCTGGCTGGCGCCGCGGGAACCCCAAAGGCGTAGGGCTGCACGCGGTAGCTGCGGTTGGGTGGCAGCGTGACCGTGAAGGTGCCGTCGCTACCGGGGACCGCCTCGCTCCACGGTGTGCTGCGGGTCGGGTCGTCGGGATTGGGGCCGAAGGCCGGCTCGTAGAAGAGCAGCGACGCCGCGCGCCCGGACTGTCCGTCGACCGGCGTGCCGCCCGCCACCACCCGCCCGGTCACGGTGACCGCCGATGGATCGCCGTGCACCTGGCTGCGCACCCGCAGCGCCTCGGTGACGGCCGGCGCCAGGCCGGGACCCGGCATGGCCAGGATGAAGCGCTCGAAATAAAAACCGTCGTCGGGCAGCGTGGTGACCAGCGGGACGCCGCTGGCCGACAGCGTCGTGCTGTTGAAGCCCGCCCCTTGGCTGCGATCGCAGGAAACCACCGCGTAGGCTGTGTCGGGCGGCGATTGCGATCGGGCCGCCATCAGCGGCCAAGTCCTCCAGGCGTCCGAAAGATGCAGCAGGTCGAGGTTGGGCTCGAGGAAACCGAGCCCCTCGCCCGGGACGAACGGCGCCAGGCCGTTGTCGCCCCAGAAGAAGCCGTCGGTGAGGAACAAGGTGTTGGGATCGGGCGCGCCGTTGTAGAGGTCGCTACGGACCCGGACGCCGGGCTCGCACGGGCGGACCTCGTAGCGGGTGACGACGGTGACCCGTGCGTCCCCTTCCAGGTGACCGCGAAAGACCACCGCGACGTAAGCGCCGGGCGCGGTGGGATCGAGCTGCGGGTCGAGGAGCTGCGCGGTCTCGTAATGAACGGCGTCGCGGGGCAGCACGCCCGCCGCGTGGGAGATGGCGTTGGTCTGGTCGCCCAGGTTCGAGCCGAGCGGCTCGAGATCCAGGATCGAACCGCCGCTCGGGCCGAGGTAGTGCGGGTGGTCCGGGGCGTCCAGCACGACGCGGATGCGATCGTTCTCCAGCAGGTAGTCGCCGGTCGCGGCCAGCGACTTGGGGCCCGTGACGCGCTCGGGGTCGCTGCCGATCACCTCGGCGCGCAACGCCGGAGCGGCCGTGCAGGCGTAGGCGATCGCCGGGCAGGCGGCGGGTGGCAGGCACTGCCCATCGTCGCCGCCCACGCACCCTTCGCGGTGGCAACCGAAGGTGGTGCCGGCCAGCCCCGCCACGGCGATCGCCGCGGTCGCTGCGAATTTGGCGGCGCGGGCGTGGGGCCTCATGCGGGCGCCATCTTAGCCCGAGCCGTCGGGGTGCCCGCGCGCCCCGATCATAAAAACGCCGTGGGCCGGCGGGTCAGGCCTTGCCGGCCGCGCTCTGCTTCGGGGCGGCTGCCGCAACGGGCGCGGGCACGGGTGCGGCTTCGGGTGCTACGGCGGGGGCGGCCGGCGCCGGGACCTTGGCGATCGCGGCGGCAGGCGCGCCCTGCGGCTGTGGAGCCGATCCGCCGGCGGCGACCGCCTCGGGCGGACGCGGGATCGTGACAGCGCCGGGTCCAGGCGAGCCCGGCCCGACGACAATCGGCGGACGAATGACGCCGCCGCGGGGGCCGATGGTCATGACCATGCGCCGGCCTTCCATCATGGGTCGCTGCTCGACCATCGCGACGTCGTTCACGGCCTTGACCACCTGATCGAGCATGGCGTGCCCCGTCTCCGGGTGAACGATCTCGCGGCCGCGAAAGACGATGACCAGCTTGCACTTGTTCCCCTCGGCGAGGAACCGGCGGATGTGCTTCACCTTGAAGTCGAAGTCATGCTCGTCCGTCTTGGGACGCAGCTTGATCTCTTTGAGGACGATGGTGGACTGATGCTTCCGGGACGCCTTTTCCTTCTTGGACGTCTCGTACTTGAACTTCCCGAAGTCCATGATCTTGCAGACCGGCGGCGCCGCACGCGGGTTCACCTCCACCAGCTCGAGCCCGGCTTCTTCGGCCAGCTTGAGCGCTTCGTGGGTGGGGATGACGCCGATCTGCGCTCCGTCGCCACCGATGACGCGTACCTCGGGCACGCGGATACGGCGACCCACTCGGTAGTTGTCCGTCGCGCTGGGGGGGGCTTGGTTGAATGGCCTTGGGATGATCTTTCTCCTTTTCCAGGGTTGCTAGGCTAAGTCACTTCATTGTAATGCGTCGGCGGCTCGGGGGGAGCACCGACTATCGGGATTTTCGCTTCTTCGGCCAGGCGGAGGGCGAATTCGTCCAGGGGGGTGGCCGGCTGCTGGACGCCTTCGCGGGTGCGCGGCGAAACAACGCGGGCGGCCAGGTCCTTTTCGCCCACCACCACCATGTAGGGAATCTTCTCCATCTGGGCGCGGCGGATCTTGGCCCCCAGCTTGTCGGCCGCCAGGTCTGCCTCGGCGCGTAGCCCCTCGGCGCGCAGCTTGGCGACCACCTCCTGGGCGTAGCCCTCGGCCCGCTCGCTGACCGACAGGACGCGCGCCTGCACCGGGGCCAGCCAGAGGGGAAAAGCGCCCGCGAAGTGCTCGATCAGCACCGCGATGAAACGCTCCATGGAACCGAGAAGCGCCCGATGGATCATGATGGGCTGCTTGCGCGTCCCGTCCTGGGCGACGTACTCGAGGTCGAACTGCTTGGGGATCTGGTAATCGAGCTGAAACGTCGAGCATTGCCACTCGCGCCCGAGCGCGTCTTTGATCTTGAGATCGATCTTCGGTCCGTAGAATGCCCCGCCCCCTTCGTCGACCTCGAACGGGCGGCCGAGCGATTCGAGCACCCCGCGCAGCGCCGCCTCCGCCTTGTCCCAGGCGGCCGGCTCGCCGAGGAAGCTTGCGGGCCTGGTCGCGAGGTAGAGGTTGAAGTTGTCGAAGCCGAAGAGCTTGAGCATCTCCAGCGAGAACCGCAGGCATTCCGAGATCTCGTGGGCGATGTCTTCCTCACGGACGAACAGGTGCCCGTCGTCCATCGTGAGGCCACGCACCCGCAGAAGTCCGTGGAGCACGCCCGATCGCTCATATCGATAGACCGTGCCGAGCTCCGAGTACCGAATCGGCAGCTCCCGGTAAGAGCGCAAACCGGACCGATAGATCGCCGCGTGAAAGGGGCAATTCATCGGTTTGACGAGGTAGCGCTGCCCGTCCAGCTCCATCCCGCCGAAGAGATTCTCCTTGTAGTGCGCGAGGTGTCCAGAGGTCTCGAGGAGTTGCTCGCGCGCGAGATGCGGCGTGTAGACCAGCTCGTACCCCCGCCGGACGTTCTCCTTTCGGATGATGTCCTCGATCTGGTAGCGCAAGAGCGCGCCCTTCGGGTGCCAAAGGACGAACCCCGGCCCGACCAGATCGTCGAACGAGAAGAGATCGAGCTGCTTGCCGAGCACGCGGTGGTCGCGCTTCTTGGCCTCCTCGATGCGATCGAGGAACTCCTTGAGCTCGGCCTGTGACGGAAAGGCGGTGCCGTATACGCGCTGGAGCTGCGGGTTGCGCTCGTCGCCGCGCCAGTAGGCGCCCGCGAAAGACATCACCTTGAAGGCCTTGATGTCACCGGTCCGCTCGACGTGCGGTCCGCGGCAGAGGTCGATGAAGTCGCCGTGCTGGAAGTACGAGACCTCCTCGCCTTCCGGGATCGACGCGATGATCTCGACCTTGTACTTCTCGCCGCGCGAGCCGAACCGCTCGATGGCCTCGGCGCGTGAGACCACGTGGCGTTCGAAGGCCAGGTTCTCGGCCACGATCTTGCGCATCTCGGCCTCGATGCGCTCGGCGTCCTCGGGCGCGAACGGCTCGGTGTCGAAGTCGTAATAAAACCCGGTTTCGATCGATGGGCCGATGGCCACCTTGGCATTCGGACGCAGTCGTTTGACCGCATCCGCCATCACGTGCGACGCCGAGTGCCGCAGGCGCGACAGCGGGTCGGTCGGAACGTCCCCCTTGTCGCGGGGGCGGACGATCTTCGCGCCGCTCACGCTGTCAGCTGGGCCGCGAGAAGCGCGGGGGCCAAGGTGGTAGGCACGGGCGGGATTGAACCGCCGACCCCTACCGTGTCAAGGTAGTGCTCTTCCACTGAGCTACGTGCCTGTACCGCTGAGTCGAATGCGCGTACGTTACGGTTCCAGCCGTCAGTGTCAAGCGAAACAGCAAATGGGGGGGGGCCGACTGCCCCCCCTCGACGCGTCGCCTGCGGACGCTGGTCCCTTCCTGGCGGCACCCCTGGTCGATGTCGGGAAAGCCTTGCTGCGCGGAACCATAGAGCGCGGTGCCCACGTCCGACAAGCTGCTCCTGGTCGTCCTTGGCGCGGTGGGCTGGGTTGACGAGGCGCTCGCGATCGGCGAATGCTCGACTGCAGATCGCCGTGACCAGAGAAACGACGAAGTGACCCCCGCCGTGAAGGATGTTCTGGTGTTCACGGCGACTTACAACGAGGCCGACAATATTGGTGCGCTCGTCGAGGCGGTCTTCTTGGCGCTTCCCCAGTGTCAGATGCTGGTGGTTGACGACAACTCGCCCGATGGCACGGGGCGGCTGCTGGAGACATTTCGGTCACAGTACCCCCGCTTGCACGTCGTTCACCGCCCCTACAAGAACGGCCTCGGCACGGCCCACAAGCTAGCCATCAAGTACGCGCTGGCGCACGCCTATCAGGCGCTCATTACGATGGACGCCGACTTTTCGCACGATCCCAAGTACCTGCCTGAAATGGTGCGCGAGCTCGAGCGGGCCGAGTTCGTGATCGGCTCGCGCTACGTTGCGGGCGGTAGCTGCGAGTACCCGCTCTCGCGGGTGGTCCTGAGCCGGGTGGCGAACGGCCTGACGCGCGCGTTGCTGGGCATTCCGGTCCACGAGACGACCACTTCCTACCGCGGGTTCCGGCGCTCGCTGCTCGAGCGCCTCGACGTCGACGCCATTCGGGCCGACGGCTACTCCTACTTCGTCGAATCGATCTATCAGGTTAGCCAGCGTGCTCGTTCGGCGGGTGGCGTCGCGATGGCAGAGTTTCCGATTCGATTCGTCGATCGCCGAGCGGGCAGCACCAAGATCTCCAAGCGCGAGATCTGGAAGGGATTCACCACCTTGGCCCGTTTGGCGGTTTCGCGCCGCGTTCCCGTGACCGGGCGCGCGGCGATAGCCCCGGCGTCTCCGCTCCGCCCGCCGCAGGAGAATCTGGCGCCTTGCAATGCCTGCGGGTCCCCCTATCACGTCGAGGAGTACCCGGCCTCCAATCAGGGGCGGGTGACCGCGGCGTCGTATAGCTGCACCGGCACCGGTCATGCCTCGCACGGGCGCATCGTGCAGTGCCTCGGGTGCGGGCTGGTCTACACCAACCCCCAACTGTCCCCGCAGCAGGTCCTATCTTTGTACGCGGAGGTCGAGGACCAGACGTATCTCGAGAACGCCGACGCGCGGATCCAGACGTTCAAGTACAACGTCGACGCGATCTCCGATCATCTCCCTAAGACCGGCCGCCTGTTGGAGCTAGGCTCGTACTGCGGAATCTTCCTGCAGATCGCGCGGGCCCGCGGCCTCGACGTCCTCGGCGTCGAGCCGTCGGTCTGGGCGTCTGCCTACGCGCGGCAGACCCTGCAGATCCCGACCATCACCGGCGACATCCAAGACCTCCCCGACGGCATCAAGCCCTTCGATGTGATCTGCTCGTGGGACGTCCTCGAGCACGTCGCCGATCCCTCGGGCGAGCTGGCGCTCATCAACGGGCAGCTTCGGCCGGGGGGGATCTTCGCGTTCTCCACGCTCGACTATGGCAACTGGTATCCCCGCCTCCTCGGCGAGCGCTGGCCCTGGATGATGGACATGCACCTCTACTACTTCGACCAGAAGGTCATGAAACGGATGCTGGAGCAGGCCGGCTTCCGCCTGATCGAGGCGCGCAGCTACTGCCACATCATCACCTTCGAATATTTTCTTCGGAAGCTGGCTGCGCTGGGGATCCCGGGCGCCGAGACCCTGCGCGTGCAGATCGACAAGACGCCGCTGCGGGCGCTCACGATCCCGTTCCGCTTCGGCGACATCCAGCTCTTCGTCTGCGAGAAGGTGCGCGAGGCGGCTCGCGCGGCGCAGCCGCTGACGGCCCGCCAAGTCTCGTAGCGTAGCCTCCGGGCGATCAGGGGAGCAGGTACAGATTCTCGCGGACCTTCTGGTACTTGTGCGCGGCGAGGAACGGCATCATCAATACCCGATAGGTCCGCCCTTTGCGCGAGACGTGCTCGGGATCTAGCACCACCACCTTGGGCTTGTTTCGGTCGAGTTGCTGACGGATGGGCCGCAGCTTCTCCTCGTCGGTGTCGCCGTCGTACGAGCCGAGAATCTCGTCGATGATGTTGCTCTCGCGGACGGCGCTCAGCCGATCGGCCTCCGGATAGAGCATCGGCGGACCGGTCGTGAAGATGCGCTCGGCGGGCGTAGTGTTCTGTTTGATGAAATCGAGGACCCCCGGCACGGGCTCGACCCAAGGCTTGCGGGTGTAGTGCGCGGTTTGTTGCAACGTGAAATCCCGATGGTTGAATCCGACGATCAGAGCCAGGGTGGCGAGGCAGGCCAGCCAGCGGGTCAGTCGGGCCGCGGCACAGTCGCCGCGCATCGAGTCGGCGCCGACAACCAAGACGAAGACGACGCCCGCCATCGACATGTTGAAATAGTGCATCCAGTGGCACGCGGTCGCCGTAAACGCCCAAAGCGCGCCTGCAAATGCCAGGATCACCACCGCCAGCAACACCTTCGAGCGGCGAAACACGAAGATCGCCCCGGGGAGCGCGATCGGCGCCAAGTAGCCGAGCACGCCCAGATTCAAGAAGCGCAGGCGGATCTTCTCCCAGGCGATCTGCAGCCCCACGAGCGCCGTGGTGGGATGGGCCGCGCCGACGGCGACGCAATACGATCGCTTCGGATCTCGGTAGATGACCGAATAGCTTCGGACCAGCGCCACGTAGGCCTTCAAGGCGCCGGTCGGCACCATGTAGACGCAGAGCGCCGCAACGAAGGCCGCCACGCCGAGCAGGCTGTAGACGGCGTAGGTCTGCACGCTCCGGCGCGACGGCGTCGGCTTGCCGCGCAGCCAGAAGAGGCCCAGCCATGTGAAGCCCACCACCGGCGCAAACGGCTCCTTCGAGAACACGCAGCAGGCCAGCAACGCGCCGCCCGTGACGGTGGTCATCTTGAGGCCCCGGCCCTCCCACAGCAGGAAGGCCAAGCCGAGGATGTAGTACGTGAGGCCGATCGACTCGCAGTCCGTGAGCGCGGTGTCGTGCCAGGTCGGGCTCACGAACAGCACGACGACGCCCACGACCACCGCCAGCGCGAGCCAGCGTCCGATGCCGCGCGCGATTAGGACGCCTTGCAGCAGCAGCAGCGACGCCAGCGGGAACAACGTGAAGAACTTGCGATACCCGAGGTCCTTGAACCCGAAGAGATCCTGGGCCCAGGCGTGGGTGATGAAGACCATCGGGGGCTTGAACTCCAAAAAGTCGCGGTACGGCGCCAACCCTTTGGTGATCGACCAGCCTCCCCAGACGAAGAACGGCTCGTCATAGGCGTTTTGGGAAGCGTAATAAAAGCGCTTGTTCAGGATCAGGAAGACATAGGCCGTGAGGGCTAACGTCAACAGGTGGGCGCCGATGGCGAGTGCCGCGCGCACGCGTTCGTCGGGGAAGGTCCTCCGGTAAAGAGCGGCTGTCCGGGCCACTGCGCCATCGAGACGGTGTCCGACGATCGTCCAGGTTGGAACGCGTGCCGCCGCTGAAGATGGGTTGGCGGCGGTGGGGGGCGGCTCTGCAGGCATTGGGCGGCGGCAGCCTAGCTTGGACGGCGCCGAGGGGCCAACCCCGCGCTTGCTCCGTCTGCGGCGCGCTGGCAGACTCGCGCCACTTTGATCATCGGTCGTAGCCCCCTGCGGGTCTCCCTCGGTGGTGGTGGCACCGATCTCCCCTCGTACTACCGAGAGAACGGGGGCTTTCTGATCGCCGCCGCGATCCGCAAGTACGTCTACGTCTCGATGCACGAGACGCCGCTGCAGGAGATGTTGCTGCGCTACTCGCAGATCGAGCGGGTCAAGACGGTCGACGAAATCCGCCATCCGATCATCCGCGAAGCGCTGCGCCTGTGTGGGGTCAAGGGCCCGAACCTCGAGATCACGAGCATGGCCGACATCCCGTCGGGCACCGGCCTCGGCTCGTCGGGCAGCTTCGCGACCTGCCTGCTCAAGGTGCTGCACAACTTCAAGCGCCAGAACATCCACCCGCGCGAGCTGGCCGAGATGGCCTGCCACATCGAGATCGATCTCCTGAAGGAGCCGATCGGCAAGCAGGACCAGTACATCGCGGCCTTCGGCGGCGTGACGGTCTTCGAGTTCAACCCGGACGACACCGTGACCGCGCGGCCGGTGCGCGCCAGCGCCGACACGCTCGATCTGCTGGAGGACAGCCTCATCATGGTCTCGACCGGGTTTTATCGGGCGGCCGGCCAGGTGCTCAAGGAGCAGGACGATCGCACGCGGGCCCACGACGCGGCGATGGTGAAGAACCTGGACTACATCAAGGACCTCGGGCACCGGAGCCTGGAGGCCATCGAGTCGGGCAACCTCACCAAGCTGGGCCGTCTGATGGACGAGCACTGGCTGCACAAGAAGCAGCGCTCGCGGCAGATGTCGAACCCCGACATCGACCGCTGGTACGGCCTGGCGATGGAGAACGGCGCGCTCGGCGGCAAGCTGATCGGCGCCGGCGGCGGCGGCTTCCTGCTGTTTTACACCGAAGAGAAAGTCCGCCTGCGGCAGGCGCTGCGGGGCCAAGGCCTGGTCGAGGTGAACCTTGGCTTCGACTATGAAGGCACCAAGATTCTCTAGGGCTGCCGCCGCACTGAGTACCTGGCGAGAACGCTTCGGCGCCGCGAGCTGGGAGGCCCGGGTCGGGTATGCGATCGGCGCCGCGGCGGTGCTGATCGCCTTTGCGGTCTCGACCTGCGGGATCAACGGGCCGTTCCCAGAGGGCCACTTTGCCTCCAGCGCTGCCATTGGGAACGCCGGGTTCAACATGTGGCGCTGGAAGACGGCCTTCCCGGTGGTCTCGGCGCTCGACCGTGTCCCGGCGCCGTCGAGCTACTACATGCACCATCCGCTGGGCGTCTTCTGGACCATCGCGCTCCTCGGAAAGCTGCTGGGCTTTTCCGATTGGGTGCTCCGGCTGCCGCCGCTGTTCTATGTGACGGTGACCCCGATCTTGTTGTTCAAGATCGGCCGCGCCCTCTGGCGGCCCATCCCGGCCGGGCTCACCGCGCTGGCCTACGTCGCGCTGCCGATCACGCTGGGGTACGCGAACTACCACGATCTCGAGCAGCCGGTGATGTTCGGCTGCGTGCTCGCGAGCTGGGGTTATCTGCGCTTCGCGCGGACCGGGCGCGATCGATATGCCCTCACCAGCGTGGCGGGGCTGCTGTTCGCCGTGAACCACGATTGGCCAGGGTACATCTGGGCCGCGCCGTTCCTGGCGGGGATCTTCCTTTATGCCTTCGTGATTCCGGAGCGTCTGCGGGCCCGTTCTCCCGCGCCCAGTGGCGCCGCCTTCGGCCGCTATTGGGCGCTGATGGCGATTGCGCTGGCTGTCAGCTTGGCCATCGAGATCGCGCTCCTGGTGTCGAGCGGGCGGATTTCGGACGTCCTCGGTTCTTACGCCAACCGCTCGTCTGGCGCTGGGATGCCGCTGTCGGTGGTGCTGGCCGCGCGGCATTACCGCATCAATCTGATGTTCACGGCCCTGGCGATCGTACTCGGTAAGCTGGCGGTCCCGGTGATCCTGGCCCGCGCGTTCATCCGCCGCGATCACCTGGAGCTCCTCGCGATCCCCCTGCTGCTTTGCGCCGCCACTCAATACCTGGTCTTCAAGCAAGGCGCCGACGTACACATCTTCTGGCCGCACTACTTCGCCAGCTATTTCGCGCTGGCCGCGGGCGCGCTCGCCGCCTCGGTCGGAGAGGCCACTGTCTGGATCGGTGCGCGCATCGGGACAGGGGGCGATCGGGCCAGGTCCTCGCGCGCCAGGATCGCCCGCTGGGCGCCCTGGGTGGCTCTCATCGCGGTCGGGTTGCCCCTGGCGTCCGTGCTCAAAGACGGCCTCTCGTTGGTGCGATTGTCGCGCGAAACGGGCGGACGTTTCGCGGAGGCGAACTTGGATTCCGGCCTGGATGTTCAGGCGGCGCTGGGTTGGTTTCTCGCGCGCATCCCCAGCGCGGTAACCGCCGGCATCGCCTTTCACCCCGGTGTCCCCTACTCCTGGTCGATGCAATGGGAGAACCGGACGCGATCGGCGGCCGGCAACCAGGCCGTAGCTGGGGCGGTCGCGCCGGGCACTCGGATCTACATCATGGACACCCGGGCGGCGTCGATCGCCGATCTGCGCCAGGTCGCCTCGAGGTTCCATGTCCACGCCGTCGAGTACGTCTGGCTCTGCGATCGCCAGCAACCGCCGGCCCCTCTCGACGGATATGTCTTCGACGAACGCGCGCCGTCGCTGTGGCAGCGCTGGTCGCAGGGGTTCACGGAGCCGAGCCGAGCGATTCGTCCGAGCGCCTTCGTCACCTGGGAGTGGCGGACATTGCTCGGTCAACCCGCCGTTGCACCGGCGGCGACCCCGCTGACGATCGAGGAGCTGAGAATCGCGCACAACGTCGCCGTCGATCGGGGGGACGCGGCCGGCACAGCCGGCTGGCGCGCGGCGCTGGCGGGCCGGCTGAACCTGCCCCTCGGCGCCCGCTACGACGGGGGGACCGCGCTCATCGGCGGCGCGTGGACGCCCAATGGGGCGCGAAGCGTGCGCCTGTTCTTCGTGGCGGGCGCGCTGCCGGGCGACGATCGCTTCGCGGTGCACGCCAAGGTGATCGCCCCACCCCATTGTTCCACGTTGCCCGTCGATCCGCTGAGCTTGGAGACCGCCGGCGCACCCGCGGTTCCGACCAGCCTGTGGCGACCTGGGCAGATCTACGACGTGCGGGTGGTCATCCGAAAGCGCCCCGGCAGCGAGGTCTGGAGCGGCGCCTGGACGCCGGGTCCACGGCGGGAAGATGCCGCCGTCCCGGTCGAAATTCTGCGGCTCTAGCTTCGGCGATCGGTCGAGCCGCCGACGGCGTTCACTCCGCGCGGCAGGCGGCGAAGGTGTTGAGGCCGAACTTGTGCGAGAAACATTTGATCTTGCTGGGGCGGAATCCGGCCGCCACCAGCAAGGGCCACAGGTCTGGCAGGTCGTAGTACATCTTGTGGTCGTCCATCTCGCAGGCTGGGCTCAGACCCAGGCGGAAGGCGGCCAGCTCGAGATACTTCTTCCCCCGCCACGACGGGACATTGATGAGGGCGATCCCCCCCGGCGCCAGCAGACGTCGGGCCTCGCTCAGCAAGAGCTGCGGTCGCGTGACGTGCTCGAGAACCGAGACGATCATGACCACGTCGAGGCTGGCCGGCGGCAGCGCCTCGAGCGCGTCCGGCAGCGGACCTTCGATGGTCTGCACGCGCGACGCGCCCTTGAGGTCGTCGGCCAGCGCCACGTCGATCAAGATCGCGCTTTCGACCTCGTGGAGCACGGTCCGCACGAAGGAGGCCTTGAACCCGCAACCGAAGTCGCCGATCCGCTTGCCGGCGAACTTGGGGACGAAGCGGCGGATCTGCCGCGACGACAGCCAGACGCCAAAGCGATCGACCAGGGTGCCGCGGCTGTGCTGCAGGAAGGCCTCCGCGCGCTCGGTCATCGCTTGCGCCTCACCGCGACCGCCGTCGAATGCAGGAGCAGCGTGAAGGTGAAGGTCATGAAGCCCAGGATCGCCAACAGGAGCCCGGTGGCCCCCAGGTTGTTGACCGGCGATCCGGTGAGCAGATGGAACCCGTTGTGGAGGTAGTTTCGGGTCAAAAGCCCTCCGCAGACCAGTCCGGCGCCGAACAGACCGGCCGCGATCCCGACGGTCCGCGTGTACGGAAACCGCCGGAACCAGCGCGCCGTTTCGTCCCCGTCGTAGTCGAAGAAGATCTTGGACAGGATCCCCATGTAGACGCACTGCAGACCCAAGATCGCCAGCGACAGGCCCAGGAGCATCCAGTGCAAGTCGAAGGTCAACCGCCCGAGCGTGATCGAGCCAAACGACAGCGGCAGCGTGAGCAACAACCCCAGCGCCAGCAGCACCAGCCCGGGTTTGAAGAGGAAGAAGTCGGCGCCGTAGACGAACATGGCGCGCAGGTTGATCCAGGCCGCCGCCCAGGGCGAGAACCAGCCCGAGCGTTTGTGGTGGCTGAGGCGCCCGTCGCGATCCTTGAGGAAGCGGATCGGCACCTCTTCGGTTCGCAGGTTCATGTGGACCGACTTGAGCACCATCTCGGAGGCGTACTCCCAGGACTGGGAGCGCAGGTCCATCCGCGCCAGCGCGTCCTTGGTCAGGCCGCGCATCCCGCAGTGGATGTCGGAGAACCGGCTGCCGAAGATGACGTTCAGGATCGCCGTCGTGACCGGCGTGCCCAGGTAACGGTGGAGCGGCGGCATCGATCCCGGTTCGATGAAGCCCTTGAACCGCGAGCCCATGATGAACTCGGCGCCGCCGCGGAACTTCTCGACGAACGGCGCCAGCTCGCGGAAGTCGTAGGTGCAGTCGCAGTCGCCCATCAGCACGTAGCGGCCGCGGATGAACGGCAGCGCGTCGATGTAGGCGCGTCCGAGGCCGCGCTTGGGCGTTCGCAGCACGCGGGCGCCCGAGGCGAGCGCGATCTCGGTCGTGCGATCGGTTCCGCTGTCGATGATCAGGATCTCGCCGACGATGCCGGCCTTGCGCATGCCTTCGCGGCACCAGGCCACGAAGTCGCCGATGGTGAGCTGCTCGTTGAGCGCCGGGATGACGATCGACAGCTCGGGCTCGGCCACGTCCTCGGCCGGCAGCAGGAGTTGGATATCCGGATCGGCGGCGGCGCCGGTCGGCTGAGACACCAGAGCCGGCGCGCTCACATCCGCCCCGCTTGCATGTCCGGGATCATCGCGAGCATCGATCGGCGCAGCGCCTCGCGCGTCGACAGCTCGCAGCGCCAGCCGAGCGAACGGATCCGGGCGGTATCGAGGCGGACGATCGGGACGTCGCCCTTCCAGCCGCGATCGCCGCCGCTGTAGGCGAAGGTCACGCGCGCCGGCGGCAGCCCCACGCATTCGACCGCCAGCGCCGCGATCTCGCTGACGGTGATGTAGTCGCCGGTGGCGACGTTGTAGGTGGCGAACGGCGCGCGGGTCTTGGCGTGGGCGGTCAGCACGGCGCGCACGATGTCGCCGACGTGGACGTAGGACTTGGATTGGCTGCCGTCGCCCAGGATGCTCAGCGTGAGGGGACCGTCGGGCGCGGCCGCCGCCGAGGCCAGCAGCCGGCGGGCGAAGTCGAACCCGACGCCGTGGGTCTGGCGCGGCCCCACGACGTTGCCGAACCGAAAGGCGCAGCCGCTCAGACCGAACATGTACGCGTAGCTGGCGATGAGCGCTTCGCCGGCCAGCTTGCTGGCGCCGTAGGTCGAGACCGGCACCAGCGGGCCTTGGTCCTCGGTTGCCTCCCGGGTGCCGAGATCGCCATACACGCCGCTGCCCGAGGCGTAGAGGATCCGCTTGGCGGTGGTGGTCCGCATGGCCTCGACCACGCTGCTGGTGAGCGCGGTTCCCTGCGTGAAGTCGATGGTGGGCTCGCGGGCGGCGCGCGCGATATCCGGGTTCGACGCCAGGTGGATCACGACGTCGTGGCCATCCATGGCCGCTGCCAAAGCGGCCGTGTCCTCGACCTCGCCCCGCACGACGCGCAGGCGGGGATCGGACTCATGCTGCGCGTAGTGCCACGGCCGGCCCGACGAGAAGTTGTCGTAGAGGGTCACGCCGGCGGCGCCGCCCGGGCCGAGCAGGTGGTCGCAGAAATGGCTGCCGATGAAGCCGGCGCCGCCCACGATGAAGAACCGCTGCTTGCTGTTGGGACCCACGGGGCGAGCATACTAACCCCGGCGCCGAGGCGGAGAGAAGCGCGCGCGCGCCGGCCGGTTCGCCGCAAGGATCTTGCATTCTCGGATGGGGTATGTGCGACTGGCGCCGATGCGACCCCCTGCCCTGGGCCCCAGCCGTTGGCCGGCGCTCGGTGTTTCGGCGGCCGCGGTTTTCCTGTCGGTCGGGGTGTTGATCGCACCGGGTCGATTCGGCGAGGTGGGGGCCGCCTCGATCTGGGGTCTGGCCGTCGTCCTGTGCTTTGCGGGATGGGGTGCCTTCGTCGCGCGCCGCCTGGTCCCCGAGCTGGCGGTCGATTGGGGGCTCCGGACCGCGTGGGGGTTGGCATTGACGGTCGCGGTCGGCGGCCTGCTCTGTTTCTGCGGCGTGGCCCGGTGTTCGGTCCTGCTGGTCTGGATCTTCGGCGGGATCGCCCTGGCCCTTCGCGAGATGTTGGTGGTCGATTGGCCCTGGCGGCAGGGGCGCCGACCCTGGGCCGAGCTGCCTTTCGGCTGGGAGGCGTTTCTGGTCGCTGGGATCGTGGTGGTCGCGCTTTATGTTTATGTCGGATCGACGGCGCGCGCGATCCCGAACCCCAGCGACGACTGGCCGGCCTATCTGCCGTTCATCCGGAGACTCCTGCAGGCGGGAACCTTCGTTGATCCGTTCAGCGTGCGGCGCATGGCGGCCTACGGCGGGCAGTCGTACCTCCAGGCCATGACGCTCATCGTGGTCGGCAACGCCCAGATTCAGACCTTCGACGGGGGGATCTGCCTCCTGCTGGTGCTGGGCCTGGTCCTGGGTTTTGCGCGCGAGGCCCGCAACGTCTCCTGGATGGTCCTGGTGCTGGTCTGCGTGGTGGTGCTCCTGCTGCCCGACAACCGGGTCAACAGCGCCAGCGAGATGTCGGGCGTGGTCGGATTCGTGGCGGCCTGGCGCACCATGGTCTTGGTGGAACGCAACGGGCTGCGCGGTTTCCGCGCGTCGTTGCTGAGCGCCCTGCCGATCGCCGCCGTCGCGACTTTGCGCCAGAGCTATCTCCCGGTGGTCGCCGCGATGTTGGGGGCCCTGCTCCTGCGGGGCGCACGTGAAGACGAGCGTTGGCGCGCGCGGGGACGTCACTTTGGCCAGGTGGCGCTGCTGGTGGGGGCGTGCCTTCTGCCCTGGGCCGCGCTGGCCTTTCGATCGAATCACACCTTCTTGTTCCCGTTCTTCCACGGGAATTACGATCCGGCCTACGCCGGGATTACGGCCCCCTCGTCGTGGGTTGTGCGACTGAGGTTCTACTTCGGGGCCCTGTTTCACACCGATCCAATCCGCACGATGCCGCTCTTGCTTCTGGCCGGCCCGGCGATCGCGGCCGGCGCGAACCGGCGGGCCTGCCTCGGGCTCTGGGCGGGAACCATGGTCGCCTTCGCGATTCTCGCGCTGAGCCTGCCGGACTCGGACGCCTACACCATCGCCCGTTACGACTTTGCCTATGTCGTGGCCTTCGCGATCGCCATCGGCTTGGCGGCCTCCGAGAACGCGCCCAAGACCGTGTCGTCACGTGACCTGACGACTTTCGGATTGGTGATCGCCAGTCTGGCTCTTCAGATCTACGGAAACTATGCCTCTGGATTACGGACGCTCAATATTCCGATCGAGAGAATCGGCGCGATGGCGGGGGCCGCTCCCTCTCCGCTCGAATCGATGCCTGAGGGCGAGCGAAAGATGCAGGAGGCCGTTCCCCCGGGCGCGCGCCTGATGGTCATGATTGAACGCCCCTACCTGCTTAATTTTGCGAGAAACCAGGTCTGGCTGCTCGATCAGCCGGGCGCCGTCAGCCCAAGCCCCGGGATTCCTCTGCGGGCCGGTGGCGAAAAGGTCGCCGACTATCTGGTCGGGCAAGGCATCCGGTACCTGGCATTCAGCCGACCGGACCGAGCCAATCAGCCTCTTTATAGCCGGCCCCATTGGAAGGGGCAGCTCAACGGATCGACGCGGATCTGGCGGATCGTGGCCCCGCTCTATTTGTCGACCTTCGATGCCGTCGACCAGATCGCGCTTCAGCACCGACGGCTATACGACGACGGTCACCTGGTGGTGGTCGACTTGATGGCTCCGGCCTGAGTCGGGCCGATTCCTGATCGATCGCGCCTACGCCTCGAGCCGGCGATCGCCAGAGCGATCGCCAGGCCGGTGAGCACAAAAAGGGCCAGACCCGCGATCAACCCTTGGGGGCGGTAGGTGATCTCGACGATCTGATCGCCGCCGACGACCGGGGCGCCCACTAGGCCGCGCCAATCTTGGGCCGGCGCGCGATCGACGTGCCAGCCCGGGTCGAAGTTCATGTCATAGACGACGACGTCGCCCGGCCGGGCGCCGGTGATTCGCACCGTCACGTCATTCGGGGTCCAGCGCGTCACCTCGGCCCGCCCGATGCCGCCGGCCAAGAAGACCAGCCCCCGATAGCCCGGCTGGTCACTTCCCACCACGGAGCTCTTGGCCTCGGGCGGAATGCCATAGCAGGTGACCATTCCGGTGTTGGCCAGCATGTACGGGTAGATGATCTTGCTCGGCCATTCGTACCGATCGCGCAAGGCCGGCGCAACGCTTGGTTTGCCGTAGCGGGCGTGCTGGAGCTTCTCTTGCCGAAAGTCGCCGCTTGGCGCGACCGGCGGGACGGTGAGCCTGAAGGGCGCCACCGTCGCTTGTCGCGAGACCGAAGCGAGATCGAGGCCGTAGAGGCAGACCAGAGCCAGCGCGGTCCCCTCGGCCCACCGGTGGCGACGCGCGAAACGAAGCCACGGCGCCTCGATGCCGGCCACCAGGACCAACGCCAGGAGCAGAATGGCCAAGAACAGGATCCGGGCCGGAAGGTGCTGCGAGCTGAACATCGGCAGCAAATGAACCACCGACCAGATCCCCTGCCCGAGCGACAAGATCACGCAGACCAGCGCCGCGACCTTGAGCGCGACCAGGCGTGGGCTCGAGCCCAAGAAGAGGGCCGCGATGAGTGCGAGGGCGCCCACCACGCCGACGTAGGCGCCCCACTCCCACCAGACCCAGAAGACCTGCAGCGGCAGGTGGGGATAGACGTCAAACGCCTGATGGTGCGCCGTGAGCATCACCCAGACGGAATGAAGCGACACCGGCTCGTTGGAGCCGATGAGGCGCGGAAAGCGCCACATCGTCGCGACGACGGGGCCCAGCTTGGGTGCGGAGAGACCGAGCGAGGTCAGCACCGTGATCGCGAGCATCGACAGCGGACGCCGCGAGCGGGCGGCGATCGCCAGTCCGGTCGCGTAGACTCCGAGCACCAGTAAGGTGTGTGGATACGGGTAGATTCCGCCGACGTAGATGACGAGCGCCAGCATCGCGCCGGCGGCGGCCGAGAGCTCCCAGCGTCGCTCCTGCACCGCGCGATCGAAGAAATAGAGCGCGAAGGGAGCCCAGGCGTAAGCCAGGTGCCACATGTGACCGGACGCGATCTGCAGCGCCCAGCGGCTGTCGAGCATCCATATGCAGGCGACGAAGGCGCGCCAAGCGGGGCTGCGGGTGAACCGTCCCGCCAGCAGATAGGCGCCCAGGATCCCGACCAGGCTGGCGGCAACCGCCTCGAGGCGCAGGGCCAGGGGGAACGAAAACAGGAAATAGAGCGGCGCGAATGGCGACACGAAATTGGTCGCGCCCTCCGCATAGCCCCAGGCCGGAAAGCCCCCGCAGAGCCAAGGATTCCACCACGGAGGCTGGCCATACTTTCGCAGCGACAAGACCGTCACGTAGCGGTACGCGGCCTGCGAGTCCCAGTCCTGGAACCCCATGGCGCGTGGGTCGTCGAAGAACGGCGCGAAGATCCAAATCGCGAGCAAGAGGATCGGAACGACGGCCGCCAGCTGCAGGAGACGGGCCCGATCCGGGGGCGATGACTCGGACACGGCGCGTCCCCTATCCTCGCGTCCTATCCTAAGTCTGCCTGGGCTGTCGAGGCGACCGCCCCGACTAGCGCGCCGATTCGGTCGATTCCCACTTGGTCGCCGACCGCTTGAGGACGGGATGGCTGACCAGCAGGTGCCAGACGACGGCGCACAGACCTTCCGTGTGCGGCGTGATCCGATCGGGCGACACGGTCGGGATGACCACGCAGGCTTCCGCCGCCACCTTGGTCGCGCCACCGTCCTTGCCGACGATCCCGAACACCGGCGCGCCCACCTGGGCCGCGATCTCGAGCGCCCGGACCAGGTTCGGCGAGACGTTCTTCTCGCGGTTGCCCCCGCCGACCGAGAAGACGAGCACGGCGTCGCGCGCGGCGAGACGCGACACCTTCAACCATTCGGAGAAGCTGGTCTCCCACCCTTCGTCGTTCACGCGCGCGGTCAGCTCAGAGACGTTGTCGGTCGGGGTGTAGGCCTCGAAGCCGCAGATCTTGCGGAAGTCGTTGACGGCGTGGCTGGCGTGCCCGGCCGAGCCGCCGACCCCCAGGATGAAGAGCCGCCCGCCCCCTTCGCGCACGCGGGCCAATCCCATGGCGGTCGCGTCGATGGCGGCGGCGTCGAGCTCGCGCACCGCGCGCAGTGTCTCTTGAAGATAGAGATCGACGAACCCGCGCCCGCTGTCGCTCACAGCTGGTATCCCGCCGCCTGCGCGTCGCGGAAGAACATCTGGACCGTCTCCAGGCTGAAGGCGCTCAGATCCTTGCCCACCAGCTCGAGCTTCTTGAGGAGATCGGGCGTCACCGTGATGATGTCGCAGCCGATCTCGGCGGCCTGGATCAGATTGAGCAGCTCGCGCGGGCTGGCCCACAGCAGCTCGACCGATTTCCCGGCGGCCCGGGTCACTTCGAGCGCTTCCTTCATGAGCGGGATCGGATCCCGGCCGGTGTCGGCGATGCGGCCCGCGAAGACCGAGATCACCGACGGCGCGCCGCCTTGGAGGGCCTGGGCCGTCTCGCGCACCTGTTCCAGCGTGCAGATGGCGGTCACGTTCAGCTTCACGCCGCCGCCGGCCAGCTCTCGAATCAGCGACGTCGTCGGCTCGCTGCGGGTATTGGTGATGGGAATCTTGACGTAGACGTTGTCGCCCCAGGTCGCGAGCTCCCGGGCCTGGCGACGCATGTCGGGCAGCTCGTCGGCGAAGACCTCGAACGAGATCGGCCGATCTCGGATGGCGGCCAGCACCTCCTTGGCGAAGACCCGGTAATCGGTCACGCCGGCCTTACGCATCAGCGTCGGGTTGGTGGTGAACCCGGAGATCCGCGGATCCCGCGCCGACTCCAACATCGAAGGGAGCGATGCGCCGTCGGCGAAGATCTTGATTCGGTCGAGCAAAGGCGAGGATGGCATAAGTTCTCCAGGGAAAACGAGCGGCGAGTCTCCCAAATCAATGGGGCGAAAGAAAGCCGAATTGCGCCCGCGCTGATAGAGTCCGGCCGCGATCATGCAGACCGACGCGGGCTCCCGCGGGGCAGAGCCCCTTCGTCGTCTCGGCCGCGCCGCCCTGCGCGCCGCCCCCATCTTGTGTTTCCTCGCGCTGGTGGTGGCCTTCTACGTCTTCGTGCTGTCGGCCGGCACCTGGACCCACTGGCGGACCTGGACCGTGTTCTACGACGCCCAGGCGGAGGGCTTCCGGCGCGGTCACCTCTACCTGCCGGAGGTGCCGTCCGCCGCGCTGCAGGCTCTGCCCAACCCATACGATCCCGCCAAGATGCAGCTCTGGCGTTGGGACCACGTCTATTACCGCGGGCACTTCTACGTGTACTGGGGGCTGGTGCCGCCCGCCTTGCTGGCGATCTTCAAGTCGATTTTTCACGTGAAGGCGCTAATCGCGGACGACGTGGTCGTCTTCGTGTTCTTCGTGGGGCGTCTCTTGGCCGGCACGCTGCTCATCCGAGCTTTGGCGGCGCGGGTGACGCCCCGGCCGGCTGGGTGGGCCGTCTGGCTGGCGCTGGCCGTCTTCGCGCTCGCTCACCCGACCCCTTACCTTCTCGCGCGGGGCGGCGTCTACGAGGGCGCCATCATCGGCGGCGTCTGCTTCATGGTGGCTGGCCTCTTTCTCGCGCTGCGCGGGATCACCGCCGACTCGACGGGCGGCGCCGACCGCTGGTTGGTAGCCGGCAGCGCCGCCTTCGGGTTGGCGGCCGGGAGCCGAATCAGCCTTTACCCGACCGTGGTGGCCCTGGTCTGCTTCACCGCCTGGGCGCGCTGGCGGATCGACGGTGGCGATCGGCGCCGCCTGCTGCGCGTCGGTCTGGCCGCTTGCGCGCCGGCCGCCGCCCTGACGCTGGCCCATCTGCTGGTGAACCACCTCCGGTTCGGCGCCTGGACCGAGTTCGGCGCCCGCTACCAACTTGGGACGCCAATGAGCTTCGGGGGGCGGTTTCTGGTCCCCGATCTCTTCGCGTATTTCTTTTGCCCGCCCACGCGCTCCTGCACGTTTCCGTTCCTGTTCGGCAACTGGAACACGACGCGGGCCCTATCGCCGAGCTGGCTGACCTGGCCCGCCGATCACGTGACCAAGGAGCCGACCACCGGTCTGCTGACGGTCGCGGTCTTCGCGTGGCTGGCGGTGGTCGGGCTCATCTGGGCGATCCTTCAGCTGCGGTTGCGCGCCCGCCGCGGCTCGGAGGCGGCATCCCGATGCGGGCGAACTCCGGACGCCGTGGCGGGGGTCTGGATCCGCCGTTGGATCTGGGGCGCACTGGTCCTCTACGTGCTCGGAAGCGCGGCGCCCCTGCTCTTTCTGTCGGCCACGACCATGCGCTACGAGGCGGATTTTGCCTCCGGTGTTCTGTTGCTCGCGATCTTGGCCGGCTGGCGACTGATGGCGGCCCCGGCTTCGCGGCGGGCGCGGGCGGCCGTCGGGGCGCTCTACGTGCTGCTCGCCGTGGGCACGGTGGCGGCCAGCGGGCTCCTCGGGTTCACCGGATACTTCGAGCAGTTCAAACGCCACAACCCGATGCTGATTCACAAGCTCGAGAGATCGCTGAGCGTCTGCGCCCGGCGCTGAACCGGCAGCGCCGCGGCCCTCACGCCCGGGAGACACCGCGGTTGGCCGCGCGCGCCGTATCCGGCTCGGTCCCGCGAAGGCCGACATCCAGACGCGCCAGCGAGAGGCTCTGGGACTGAACGAAGAGCGCGAACACGATCACCATGCAGGCCGCGGCCAACGCGCAGAGAAGGAGCCCGGTGCAGATCGTGTAGATGAGCCATCCGGGAACGAGGAACGCGCCCGAGACGGCGCATCCCAGCGCGACGCCGCCGGTGACCAGGCCGAGGCCGAGCAGGCTCGAGAAGATCACCAACCCGCGGGTCGCAATCCGATCGGCGAACGGCATCAGCATGCGAAGGCCGTGTTGGATGAGCTTGACATACGTCATCTTGGAGGCGCCCGCATAACGGACCCCCCGTTCGCAGGGCACGCGGTGCACGTGGAGGCCCAGGCTGAGGAGGCTCGACGAATATGAGAGATCGAAGTGGGGGTGAAAGAGCACGTCGTGGGTGATCCACCCGCGATAGGCGGCGTAGTTGCCGGAGCGAATGATGGTGCCGGTCAGCAGTTGGAAGAAGCTCTTGAAGAGCAGATAGAAGATCTTGAATGGCAGGCTCTCGCGCCGACGGGTTCGAGCGGCGACGACTACCGTTCGGACCGAGGCGTCGGGCTCCCGGAGGGGCGCCAGCAGCCGCGGAAGATCTTCGGGCTTGTCCTCACCGTCGGCGTCGAGCGTGACGATCAGATCCCGCTCCCCCACCAAGGCCGACAGCCGCCGCAACCCGAACACCAGCGCCCGCTGGTGACCGAGCGGAAACGGCGGGGTGATCACCGTTTGATCGGGCTGCGACTCGAGGCCGCGGATGGCGGGATCGGCGCCGGCCGTGTCGTCGACAGCAACGAAGCGAAGGTTCAGATCGGACGATTCGGGCAGCGCCGCGCGGGCGTTGGCGCGCAGGCGGCTGTACGACTCGACGTCGAAGTAGACCGGTGAGATCAGCCAGACCGTCTCACTGGGCAAGTCGGGCTCCGATGAATTTAGCTTTGGCGCTGGTCATGACCACGACCCGGTCGCGGCCGGTCCAGGTGGCATACCAGCCAAAGTCGACTTCGCGTGAACCAAAAATGGCGGTCGTCATGAAAGGATCGTTGGTTTTCATGTGCCACGAGTCGGGGCCCTCAGCCTCGGCAAAGAACACGACCTGGTCGAAGTTTCGACCGACGGTGACGTTGGCCGGAAGCCCAAGGTGCTGGGAGGCAGCCATCGATCGAACCTTGTTGGAGAGCAGGAAGCGGGTCTTGGGATGTTCGGTTACGTAGGCGACCGCTTGGGCGACCTGCCGAGCGGGATCGAAGTGACGAATGCTCTCGCCGGCCTGGACCAGCCAGACGGCGTTGGCGGTCAGCGCGATGGTCAGCGCGGCCGCGAACGACCAGCGGGCCCACGCGAACCGCAGGCGCGAAAAGATCTCCGCGATGCCGCGCCCCATGAGCAGGCAGAGAAAGGGGACGATGAAGAGATAGTTCCGGACGATCATGGCCCGATATTTGTCGCAAAAGTAGACCAGGAAGAGCACCGGGAAGGCGACCAGCACCGCGCCGATCGGGCGATCGTTCCGGATCCAGAACACCGCCCCCAGCACCGCGCAGGCGAACAGCGCCACGGCGATCGGCAGATGGGGCGAGAAGAACGAGATCGCAAAGTAGGTCAGGACCAGCTTCCAGTGCTGCGCGGGACCGGAGACCGTGTAGCCCCAGTGGCCCTTTTCGTAATACCTGGCGATGAAGGTGAGCTGATCCAAAAAGGCGAAAGGATCGAAGATCGTGGCGGGTGTGCTCAGCAGATAGGCGCCGAAGGCGATCGAGCACAGGGAGACCCCGCGCAGGATCTGGGCGCGGACATCGCGGACGGTGCGGATCGGCAGCGTCACGACGCTGGCGAGCAGAATCGGCAAGAGCAGGCATCCGCCCGGGAACTTGCTCCCCGTGGCGAGCCCGGCCGCCACCGCGGCCGCCCGAAGCCACCCGACCTTCGCCTTGCGAAAGAAGACCGCCAGCATGAACAACGTCAGCGCCGAAAACTGCACCAGGAGGCAGTCGGTCGCCACCCAGCGGGCGTGGTAGGCGTACTCCCAGGAGAGCCCCAGACCGGTGGCCGCGATGAAGGCTTCCCACCAGGGCCGGCGCAGGGCCAGCGCGGCGCAGTAGACCCAGGCGATGGCCAGCGCGCTGAACAAGATGTAGACGCACCGGACGGTCAGAAGATAGTTGGGCCGATTGACCGTGGCGATCATGGCGGTCTGAATGTCGCGCGCGCTGCTCCCCCGCTTGAGGGCGGCCCGCAGAGCGGGGGGAATCGCCGGCAACAGCGTCAGCCACTTGCCGAAGCTCGGATAGAGCGAGGCGCGCGGGAGCAGGAGGCCGGTATTGACCATGTCGCGGACCGGCTGAATCTGCCAATCGACCTCGTCCCAATGATCACCGAAGTCGACGCCCCGGATGCCGGTGATGCTGAACAGCGCCATCAAGCCCAACACCGGAGCAACCAGCAAGAGCCGGCGGGCCCAGGGGCGCCGGACGGGCACCTCGGTGGAACGGATCTGCAGCCGCTTGACTAGATCGACCGGATTCACCTCGGCGCAACGTAGCCGGATCCCGCCGCAAAAAACAGCGACTTCGACGCGCCCGACCGTCCGGATTCGGTGGGTTTGCGGGCCCGCTGGCCGGGCGTTGCGACAGGGGCGCCCTGCCGAATCTGGTCGCCGCTGCTAGAGTCGTTGCCGAATGGATACGCGTCTTTCGTTGATCGTCCTCGACCGGGACGGGGTTCTCAACCAGCTGGTCGACAATCCCGCCGAGCCGCGGCCCGACAGCCCGATGCGGGTCAGCCAGGTGACGGTCTTCCCCTGGGTGCCGCACGCGCTCCGCGATTTGACCCAGGCCGGTTTCGGAATCGTCATCGCCAGCAACCAGCCCTCGGCGGCCAAAGGCAAGACGACCCGCGCCGACCTCGAGGCCGTGCACGCGGCGGTGTTGCGGCAGGCGCAGTCGCGCGGGGGAATCGTTCTCAGCTCGCACATCTGTTACCACCGGTCGGAGGAGGCCTGTTTGTGCCGCAAGCCGGCACCGGGGTTGTTGGCGGAAGCCTTCGTTCGCCACGCCGGGTATGACGTCGCCGCCTCGTGGATGGTCGGCGATCGGGCCGTCGACGTGCTGGCGGGCGCGGCGTTCGGCGTTCGGACGGCGCTGCTGTCCCCCGTCGGGTCCGACGAACGGGCCGCGCTGGCCGCGCGCGGCCACGTGCCGCATTTTCTAGGGGAAGACCTGCGGGACTTCGCGCGGTTCGCCTTGTCGCTGGGCCGCTGAAATCGGATCTGCGAGGGCTACCATCACATGTTAGCTTCTCCGCCGATGAAAGGCTGGCGCGGATCCGACATCCCACGCGCTCGGCGGTCCGACCAGTATGCGGCCGCCATCCTCGTGGCACTGGCCTTCGCCGCCAGCCGGGCCTTCTATCACTCGAAAGGTATTCGACTGGATTGGTCAACCATCCCTTGGTTCGATCAGCTGCTCGATCCGATGCTGTTGCGTACGCGGATGGCTCAAAGCCTCCTTTATCTGCATGGACAGCCGCCACTTTACAATTTACTCACGGGCATTGCGCTCAAGCTAGTCCCTTCCCGGCCCGATCTGGTTCTGACGCCGATCTTTGCCGCGTGTGGGCTTTACTCGGCAATCTGTCTTTACGTCATCATGATTCGCCTGCGCTTGCCGGTGCCGATGGCGGCCGCGATCGCATCGGCTATCGTGGCGTCACCTCCGTTCATTCTCTATGAGAGCTGGTACTTCTATCCCCACCTAAACGTCACCTGGTTGCTTGGCGCGATCGCCTGGCTGGCCCAGAGCCGTGGAAGACCCGGCCGAGAAATGGCTATCGCCGCGGCGCATTTCGCGGGTCTTTCGCTCACCAGGAGCCTGTTTCATCCACTGTTTTTTGGTCTGGTCGTGCTGGTCATCCTAGCGGTCGCCGCCCGCGGTTCGCGCCGGTCGATTGTGGGCTGCTTTCTAATCCCCGGTCTGCTCTTGGTCGCTTGGTGCGCGAAGAATGAGATCCTTTTTGGCTTCTTTGGGACGTCCTCCTGGGCCTCGCGCAACCTCTCCCACACGGTCGAGACGCTGGTCGGACGCGGGCGCGTGCAGGTTGAAGAACGTCGCGGACAGTTGACTCCGGCGGCCGGCCGAGATCCATTCGAGGACGGCGACAGCAACGTCGTCGTATTTGGACTGAGACCGCACTCAACGGGAATCCCCGTGCTCGATAACGTCCACAAACAGAGCAACTCGTTCCACTCCGTGAGCTACAACCACTGGACCTATCCGGCCTCCGCTCAGTTTTACGCTCGCAACGCGCAGCACCTGATCCTCGCCTACCCGGCGACCTATCTGAAACAACTCTTCAAGACGAGCCTCCCCATCTTCTTTCAGCCGGTCGACGGCAACGGCTTCTTTCAAGCCAACCGTCAATTCATTCCCGCCCAAGCCCAGATGGCGGATGATCTTGAGGGATCGACGGCGGCGCGCTGGATTCTGGCCATCGGCCTGCTGTTGGCGGCTACCATCGGCATCAATTCGCGCTGGACCGCCCGCGCCGAGCGGGTCGTATTCGCCGTGGCCTTCCTGACCATGGCGTGGGTCTTTGCGGTGGGTCTAGTTGGCGAGCTTGGCGAAAACTATCGATTTCGCTACAACGTGTTGTGGCTGAGCTGGGCGATCGCTTCCGTCGGTTACGCGGGCTCGATCCGCCATGTCGGATGGCTAATTGATGACGTCAGGCAGGCGCTGTCCGAAAGGCGCCGATCGCTGAGCCCATCGATCGGCGGCGTCGATTCGACGGCCGGGTGAGCCCATGCGCCCGGCCTGGCTCGCGAAGCTCGTGAAATTGCCGTTGGCGTGGCTCCCGATTCGCGTGCTGGGCGATCGCCTCGACCCCGCCGCGCGTGCGGGTTTCGAGCGGGCGATGTCCCTCGCGAATGAACGCATCGATGCAGCCGATCTGCTCGGGCGACCGCCCGATCGGGCGGAATCGATTCACCTGCTCATCCGGGCGGCCGACGCCCTGGAAG
>DASRLC010000277.1:0-2725 GCA_035648655.1 Polyangia bacterium | reverse complement strand
CGCGGGCACGACGGGCGCCGGCGGTTCGCCGAGCGGCGGCACGACCGGCGCGGGCGGCAACGGTGGCGCCGGCGGCGGGGTCTCGCCGGTCGGGACCGGCGGTTCGACGGGCGCCGCGGGCACGATCGGCAAGGGCGGCACGACGGGCGCCGGCGGTGCAGCCACCGGCGCCGCCGGGACCACCGGATGTATCTGTCCGGCGAACGAGACCTGCAACACGGCCGGGGCCTGCGTCTGCAGCCAGACGCCGGCCGAGGCCTGCGCGGCGGCCGACATCGGATGCGGCACGGCCATGGACAACTGCGGCGACACGGTCACCTGCACCTGCCCGCTGACCTCGATTTGCGACGTTTCCACGAAAACTTGCACGCCTCGGACCATCTGCCCGACGGGCACCGGCGGAACGATCACCGCGCTCGATCAAGAAGAGATCGTGTGCCCCGAAACCCCGACGTCCGAGGCCGAGCAGAGCGGCCTATAGACCGGGCTGGCCGCTCCCGACGCGCGCTCAGCCGCACGCGCGCTTAAGTGGCCGGCGGTCGTGGTGGTGGTCTACACTGCGGCGGCGATGCTCCGATCGGCCGCGCGAGAAGCTCGCCCAGGCGGTTTCACCCGGCCGGTCGTGGCTTCGGCAGAGCCACTGGTCGAGCCAAAAGGCGCGCCTTCCGTTCGGGACGGCCATGGCTAACGCGCTCTTCGCGACCAAGTCCGTCGACGATCTGCGTGCCGATGCCGAGGGGCAACACGGCTTCAAGCGCGCGCTCGGTTCGATGGACCTGGTGTTGCTCGGCATCGGCGCCATCATCGGCACCGGCATCTTCGTGCTGACCGGCCAAGCCGCTGCCGACAACGCCGGCCCGGCGGTGGTGCTGTCGTTCGTGGCCGCCGGGATCGCCTCCGGATTCGCCGGGCTCTGCTACGCCGAGATGGCCTCGATGATTCCCATCGCCGGCAGCGCCTACACCTATTCGTACGCCACCATGGGCGAGCTGGTGGCCTGGATCATCGGCTGGGATTTGATCCTCGAATATCTGGTGGCGTCGGCCGCAGTCAGCGTCGGCTGGTCGGGCTACGCGGTCGCCTTCGTCCACGACGTGCTGGGCATAACCTTGCCCACTGCTTGGACCAGCGCGCCCTTCGTCTACGACGAGGCGCTCGGGCAGTTTCACGCCACCGGCGCGGTGCTGAACATTCCCGCCATGCTGATCACGCTGGTGATCACCGTGATCTTGGTGCGGGGGATCAAGGAGTCGGCCCGCTTCAACGCCGTCATCGTCGTCATCAAGCTGGCGGTGATCTTGATGTTCATCGTCTTCTGCGCGCCCTACATTCACCGCGCCAACTGGCACCCCTTCATTCCACCCGAGCAGAGCCGCGGCCACTTCGGCTTCTCGGGGATCATGCGGGGGGCGGCCCGGGTCTTCTTCGCGTACATCGGCTTCGACGCGGTTTCGACGGCGGCGCAAGAGACCAAGCAACCGCGGCGCGATCTCCCCTTCGGGATCCTGGGATCGCTGGCGGTGTGCACGGTGCTCTACGTGGCGGTCTCGCTGGTGCTGACCGGCGTGGTCTCGTACACGCAACTCGGTGTGCCGCACCCCATCGCGGTCGGCGTCGAGGCCACCGGCCAGCGCTGGCTGGCGACGCTGGTCGAGATTGGCGCCATCGCCGGTCTGTCGTCGGTGATGCTGGTGATGCTGATGGGCCAGCCGCGGATCTTCTTCTCGATGGCGGTCGATGGGTTGTTACCGCCGGTGGCCGGCCGGGTGCATCCGCGGTTCGGCACGCCCTGGATCACGACCATCATCACGGGCGTGGCGGTCATGCTGGCGGGCGGTCTGCTGCCGATCGGCGTGCTCAGCCAGCTCACGTCGGTGGGGACGCTGTTCGCCTTCGTGCTGGTGAGCCTGGGCGTTCTCATCTTGCGCCGCAAGCGGGCCGACATCCCGCGCGGCTTTCGCGTGCCGGGCGGCGACTTCCTGGTCCCGATCTGCGGCGTCCTCACGTCGCTCTACCTCATGTTGCAGGAGACCACCGGAACGTTGGTGCGGCTCTTCGGCTGGATGGCGATCGGCCTAATCGTGTACGGACTCTACGGGCGCAAGCACTCGATACTGCGCGCCAAAGCCCGCTGAAGTCGTTGGGGGCGGGTCGGGTGCGTCGCTGTCATGCTGCGCCCTTGGCGCAGGTGGCGGCTGGCTGAGCAGCTCAGACCGCAGCACGAGCGATTTCGTGAGCTCGAGGGGCTTGGCCGCGATGAGCGCGAACGCTGCCAACGCGCGGGCCTTCTCGCGTTTCGAACTCGGACGGTGACGGGACGCATACCGGCGCGGGTGACCGGGCCGGAGTCTCCGGGCATGGAGGCGGCCGCCGTCTAGCGAATCTTGTGCCACCTCGGCCACGAGCCACGCGCTCCAAATCTCACGCCACGGACGCCGCCTGAACGGGATCCGATCGACTAGCCGCCAGGCGTTTTCGTCGACCCGCCGGCCCCGAAGACTTCCCCGTGTGATCCTCCCGGTGCCGCCGGTCCGGAGGAAGAACCCTGCCCGGAAGGCCCTGCGCGTCCGCCGCAGGGTCTTTGTTTTCCTCAGGTAGATGGGTAAGGCTCGGTTAGACTGACGCGCAGTTGACGGATCGACGACTTTATCGGCCAAATGGCGAGGTCGGCTCGGAATGGGAAAACTGCGCTTTGGCTCCGCCTATCCCTAAGCGGCCCGGGAGT
>DASRLC010000276.1:0-6861 GCA_035648655.1 Polyangia bacterium | reverse complement strand
GGGTGGTCGTCAACGGCATGAGCCTCTCGCGGCGGGACTCGCCCTTCGCCAACGCGGGGCTGGTGGTCTCGGTGGGGGTCGATGACTTCGGCCCGGCCGGCGACGGCCCTCTGGCGGGCGTCGCCTTTCAGCGCCAGATCGAGCGCGCGGCGTTTCGCGCCGGCGGCGGCCGCTTCCGCGCGCCGGCCCAGCGGCTGGGCGATTTCTTGGCGGGCCGTCCGAGTGATTCGCTGGACGCCTCGAGCTATCGCCCGGGGCTCGCGCCGGGCGATCTGTCGTCGGTGCTGCCGCCGTTCGTGGCCGAGGCGCTGCGCCAAGGGCTGCGACAGATCGGCGCGCGCCTCCCGGCGTTCCTGCTGCCGGAGGCGCTGCTCATCGCGGCCGAGACCCGCACCAGCGCGCCGGTGCGCTTCCTGCGCGATCCCCTCACGCTGGTCTCACCTTCGCTGGCTGGCCTCTACCCGTGCGGCGAGGGCGCCGGTTACGCCGGCGGCATCGTGAGCGCGGCCCTCGACGGCGCGCGGGTCGCAGAACGCGTCCTCGCGACAGGCTGAAGCCCGTTCAGCTCTTGGCGGTGGGCTTGGCGATCTCCACCAACACCTGCCGCAGCCAGCTGCGTTGATCGTCGGTGATGACCTCGAACCGAACCCCGGCGGTGTATCGGCTCCCTTTGATCTCGCTGGCCCAGACCACCCGCGCCTTCACCCACAGCGGCGGGCTGTCGCTCTCGACGTCGTCGACCACCAGGAACAGACCGAGCACCAACTCTTCGCCTTCGTCGAAGGGACGATCGGCGGTCAGGCCGGCGCCCCCCTCGGACAGATCGCGCGTAGTGGCCGTGAAGACCGTGCGCGTGGTGCGGACCTCGGCCGACATCCGCAGGTCGAGACGTGGGTGGTGGCGGCGTCGATCGCGGTCAGATGGACGGAGGTCGGGCATGGTTCAAAACGCGAAGGGGTCGTCGGGATCGGCGGTCGGATGCCCGGTGTCTTCGTCGGAGAAGAGGCCGCCCGGGGCCAGCGTGCCGTCGAGGAAGCCGACGAACATGTCCAGGTATTTACCGCGCTCGTCGTCGACCTTCACGAACTTGACGCCGACCTGGTAGGACCCGAACAGCGCCGTGCACCAGGCCACACGGCCCAGGATCGACAGCGGCTCCGACACGCCGTCGTCGCCGAAGGTGAGCACCATTTCCAGCGCCACCTCGGTCTCGCGCGCGATGGGTTGGGTGGCAATGAGGCATAGCCCGGCGCGCGAGATGTCGCGGGTCCGGGCCGCCAGATTCTCGTTGGCGATCGAGACCGACACCTTGACGTCGACGTTGAAACGCGGATGTTGGCGGCGGGTCGGGTGCGCGTCGTCGCTCATGGGGGCGGCCACGACTCTCCTCCGATCGGAGGGTGGCGCGCAAGGCGGACGAAGGCGCCGCCGGTCAGGGCGTCGAGCTCCGCTTCGACCTCCGCAATGCGCAGTTCACGCCTCAAGCCCGAAGGCATGTCCTGGTCATCGGCGGCCGCCGACTCGGCCTTGAGCCGCCGCCGCTCGAAGTAGAGCCGGATCACCAGGGACTCGACCTCCCGGCGGGCGTCCGCGGTCCGCAGGGCCTGAAACTGGGCCCCGATCTCGTCGGGGTTGAAGATAATCTTCGAGAGGTCCCAGGTGGCGCGGGCCTGGTACCGCACGTCGTTGTTGCTGTCGATCCCGACCGGCGCCAGCGCAGTCGCGTCGGTCGGCGAGCCGAGATCGACCGACTCGGTGCGGGCGAATCTGCGCTCGGCCATGAGGCGCAGCTCGGGCAGAACGCCGGCGTACCGCGCTCTTCCGACCAGCGCGCGCGCCCGATCGGGCTCCGCCAGCACCAACGCGGTGGCCGCGGTCCGCAGTGCCTCGATCGGCGGATCGGCGGCAAAGAGCCCGCGCAAGGTCGCCGGATCGAGCGGGTGGGCACGTCGCGATCGGCGGGGCCCGGAGTCCGAGCGATCGTCCGGCAGTGGCAGCGGCAAGGTGGGCGCCCGGTCGGCGTCGCCGGCCTCGCGCTCGCTGCGTTGGGTCCGGTCCGCGCGGTCGGTTCGCTCGCCGCGTTCCCCATGTTCGCCATGTTCGCCATGTTCGGAAGACGGTAAGGCCTGAGCGAATAGCAGACTCATCAGGCCGGCGCTGAGCAACGGGGTCATCGGAGGGCCTCTCTTTCTCGTCGAACGGCTGCCAGCCGGGCGTCCGCCTCGTCGCCGGGTGGAGCAGCCAACAGATCGATCTCTTCCGCGGCCAGCGCCACATCCCGTCGCACCAACTCGTTGGCCAGCGCGGTGGAATCGATGCGATGGCCACCCACCCGGTCGAGCGGGAAAGTCAGCAGCACCATGACGCTCCAGGCGTGCCGATCGGGCGTCCGCTCGCTGCCGAGCAGCGCCGTGATCCATGGCCATGGAATGAGCGGTGCCCGCAGGCGTTCGGTGGATAGAGCCGACCAGCCGCCGCCCGGGAGCTCACCGGTCGGCAGCGGCGCATCGGCGGACCAGCCTGCCCGCGGGTCGTTGCCCGCATCGAGGGCGACGAGGCCGCCCTCGACGGCCAACCAAAGCCGATCGCCGGTCGAAGCGGCGCCAGCGACCGAGCGCCCCAACATCTCGGGGCGCTCGATCCAGGTAGCGCCGTCGTCGGAGGTCCAGACCCCCAGGCCGGTCGCGATCCAGCGCGCGTCCGCGGTGGGTCCACAGGCGAGCGCGCGCGCCGGTGGGCGGTCGCCCAGCCGTGCCGCCGCCGCCCCCGGTCTCCAGGCGTAAACGCCATCGCTCGACAGCACGGCCGCCACGCCGCCGCAGACGGCGATGGCATCCGCTGCGTGATCGAGGATCCGGGTCGCGGTGTCGTCGCGCCCGATGATCGAGACACCGTCGTCGTCCGCCACGATGGCCTCACCGTCCGGGCCAACGGCCAAGGCGCGCGGACGGCTGGTCAGGCCTGCGGCCACGGCGAAGGCGCCGCTGTCATTCTCGGAGCCAGGCCCGTCTTCGGCTGGCACGCCGCCCTGTGCTTCTCGCCGGAAGAGCAGATCCTCCGAGGCGGCCAGCACGACGCCGCCGGCGGCCGCCACGGCCAACAGATCGCGGCCCGCCAACCCGGCCGGCGCGCATCCCGTCTCGTCACCCTGAAAGACGCCCGACGACGTCGCCACCCACACGACATCAGACCCGGGCGCGGCCGACAGATCGCGCGGCTCGACGCCGGCCGAGGGCAGGGGATGCGGCCTTCGCGCTGGGCCCAGCCCTTCATCGGCCAGCGCGTCTTCGGCGTCTTGGGTGCTGTCGTCGTCTGGAAGCCCGGCGGCCTGCAGAGCTTCCTCGGCATCGGGTGCCCCCAGCGGTGCGCGATTCTCGTGCGGTGGCGGTGCCTCGAAGCCGCTGCATCGGCCGAGCTGCTGCCCGAGCCCGTCGAAGGTCACGACCTCGCCGCCGCGCAACGCGAAGAGGCGCCCGTCGCCCGCCACCAGCCGATCGATGCGCCGGCTCGCCGATGGATCGCCCGCACTGCCCGCCGGACCCCGCGCGGCGGCGCCCGAGCCGAGCAACGCCGCCGCCGCCCAGAGCGTCACCCCCATCGGCAGCGGCTTGCTCGCGGAAAGACGGGCCGGGCGTGGGAATCGCATGCGCGCGGAACAGAGCAACCCACGTGCCGGCCGGCCGGCCAGCGCGGGGGCGCCCGCGGCGCAATCGACGTCCTGCCGCCGGTCGGCGCGCCGAATCTCGGACGCCGCTGCCGGCCGCGGGACGTGTTATACGGTCCGCGATGTCGGCCACGATTCTCGATGGCAAGGCGCTCGCCGCCCGCATTCGCGGCGAGCTGACCGAAGAGGTCGGGCGCCTCCGCGCCCGCGGGATCGAGCCCGGGCTGGCCGTGGTCCTGGTCGGCGAGGATCCCGCCTCGCAGATCTACGTGCGCAACAAGACGACCGCCTGCGCGCAGGTGGGCATCCGCACCTTCGACCACCGGCTGTCGGCCGCCACAACGGAAGCCGACCTCCTGGCGCTGGTGGCCACGCTCAACGCCGATCCCGCCGTCGATGGGATCCTGATTCAGCTCCCGCTGCCGGCCGTGCTCGACGCCCGCCGTGTTCTACCGGCGGTCGATCCGCGCAAGGACGTCGATGGCATCCACCCGGAGAACGTCGGCCGCTTGCTGATGGGCGAGCCGCGCTTCGTGGCCTGCACGCCGTTCGGCATCATGAAGCTGATCGCCGAGACTGCGTTACCGCTGGTGGGCGCCAGCGCGGTGGTGGTCGGTCGCTCCAACATGGTTGGAAAGCCGATGGCGGCGTTGCTGCTGGCCGCCGACGCGACGGTCACCATCTGCCACTCGAAGACCCGCGATCTGGCCGGCGTCGTGTCGGGCGCGGATCTGGTGGTGGCGGCCGTCGGCCGTCCCGAGATGGTGCGCGGCGATTGGATCAAACCGGGCGCGGTCGTGATCGACGTCGGCATCAACCGGCGCGCCGACGGCAAGTTGCTGGGCGACGTCGAGTTCGCGCCGGCCGCGGCGCGCGCCTCCGCCATCACGCCGGTGCCGGGCGGCGTGGGCCCGATGACGATCGCGATGTTGCTCGCCAACACCGTCACCGCCGCCAAGCGCCGCGGATAGAACGCGCCGCCGGTTAGCGGCCGGCCGCCTCAGTCAGCGTCAACCCGATCGGTTTGGCCAGGCTGCGCAGCGCGGCGGTCTGCAGATCTCCGAAGGCCGGCGGGTTGGCCAGCGCCTCGTCGAAGCCCAGAGACGCCGCGCGCGCCCGATCCCGCTCGAGCTGAGCGCACGCCAGCACCGGCGCGTTGCCCGCCTCCGGGTGCTCGCGCAAGCGCGCGTAGAGCTCGTAGCCGGCCGCGCCGGTCGAATCGAGATCGATGACCGCCAGATCGACGTTGCAGATGGCGCCCGGCTCGGCGAGCTTAGTCTGGTCGATTTCGATCATCTCGCAGGTGACGATCGAGCGCAGGTAGCGGATGAGGAGCGCGCGCGGCGCAGCCTGCGACGCGGCGACCAGCGCCTTGAGACCCTTGAAGCCGAAGGCCAGCCGGTCGACCGCCTCGTGGAGCGCCTCCGCCCGCGAGGTCACGCTCAACGCCACCTCGGGGATCTCGGTCGAGCCGCTGATGCCCGACACGATCCCGGTCAGCGAGATGGAGGCCGCCGGCGCCACCAGCCGCAGGTGCAGCGGGGTACCGGTGGGGAGGCGCGCAGTGGTCTGGACCGGCAACTGGCCGCGCGTGAGGTGGGTGGCGTAGGCGACCAGCAGGGCGGCGTCGGAGCGATAGGTGAGCTCCAAAGAGGCGGGCGTCTCGCTCAAACCGCCGCCCCGCTCACGACGGCTGCAACTTCTCGAGCAGCGCGTCCAGCTGATCGAGCGAGTGATAGTGGATCGCGATCTGCCCGCGGCCGGCACCTTTTTCGAGCACCTCGACGCGGGTGCCGAAGGTGCGCGTGAGGCGCAGGCCCAGATCGCGCGCGCTGGCCGACGGTGCCGGCGCCGAGGTCGAGGGCGGCTCGGGCTTGCCGGCCCGTTCGCGCCGGACCAGCTCCTCGACCCGCCGCACCGACAGCTCGCGCGCGATGGCCTGCCGCGCCAGCCGCTCGATCGCCGCCGGCGTTTCGAGGCCCAAGAGGGCGCGCGCCTGCCCCATCGAAAGCTTTCCCCCGGCCAGGAGATCGCGCACGCTGGCCGGCAGTCGCAGCAGGCGTAGGGCGTTCGCCACCGTGCTGCGGTCCTTGCCGACCCGCTCCGAGAGCTGCTCCTGCGTGTACCCGAACTCGGAGACCAAGCGCTCGTAACCGGCGGCCTCCTCGAGCGGGTTGAGATCCTCGCGCTGGAGATTTTCGACCAGCGCCATCTCGAAGGCCTGGGTCGGCGCGACGTCGCGCACCACCGCCGGCACCTCGTGCAGTCCCGCGCGCTGCGCCGCCCGCCAGCGCCGCTCGCCCGCGATCAGCTCGTAGCCGCCGGCCGCCCGCAGGCGGACGATGAGCGGCTGAATGATCCCCTGTGTCTTGATCGACGCGGCCAGCTCGTCGAGGCGCGCGCCGTCGAAGACCGTGCGCGGCTGACCCGGCGACGGATGGATCTCTTCCACCGAGATGGTGCGCGTGCCGTCCAGCGCGCGCCGCGCGGCGGCCGGGGGCGCGGCCGCCGTGGGCACCGGCGCACTCGGGATGAGGGCCGCCAGCCCGCGGCCGAGCGCTTTGCGCTTGGGTGCGCTCATCGCGCAGCCCCCGCCGGCGCGCCTGGGCGCTGCTCCTGCCGAACCAGGAACTCGCGCGCCAGATCGAGGTAGCTCTTAGCCCCCTTCGACGAGATGTCGTAGAGGATGATCGGCTTGCCGAACGATGGCGCTTCCGACAGCCGGACGTTGCGCGGCACGGTGGTCGAATAAACCTTGCCGTCGAAGTGTGCCCGCACCTCGCTGGTCACCTGCTCGGTCAGGTTCTGCCGCGGGTCGACCATGCAGAGCACGATCCCTTCGATGTCGAGGCCCGGGTTGAGCGACTCGCCGACCAGCCGGATGGTGCGCTGGAGCGCGGTCAGCCCCTCGAGGGCGTAATACTCGCACTGCAGCGGCACCAACACCGCGTCGGCGGCGCACAGCGCGTTGAGCGTCAGCAGCCCCAGCGACGGCGGGGTATCGATCAGCACGTAGTCGTAGCGCGGGGCCAGGGACCGCAGCGGGGTCCGGAGCTGCCATTCGCGCTCGGCCACCGAGACCAGCTCGATCTCGGCGCCGGCCAGATCGCCGTTGGCCGGGATGAGATCCAGGTGGGGCAGGTCGGTCTTGCGGATCAACTGGTCGAGATCGGGCTCGCCGACCAGGAGATCGTAGA
>DASRLC010000275.1:0-9316 GCA_035648655.1 Polyangia bacterium | reverse complement strand
GTCCCGCTACCGCGACCCGCCGCCAGCGCGCGGTAGGCGTCGCGGAGGACGTCGAACGCCTGCTTCTTGGTGCCGTCGTTGGCGACGAGCCCCTTGCACTGCGGATTGCCAGGCGCAATTAGAACGCCGGACGTGATTGGCGCTCAGCATTCGGTCGCCTCGCGCGCCCCACGGCACGGGCACGACCGTCACGGCACCGCGGCGCGCATCGGCCATTGCGCGCGGGAGGCTGTACGTATATCCAAGTGTCGGATCGAGAAGCGGCTCTTGCCATGTCATCCCGACGTTCTTCGGAGCCGTCCCGCGCCTGATCGGCAGACCCATCGGAACCTACGAATGAAGTACCGCCTCACACAGAAGATCGGCAGCGGGGGGATGGCCGAGGTCTTCCGGGCCACGGGTGAGGGCCCGGAGGGATTCGAGCGGGCCTTCGTCGTCAAGCGGATCCTCCCGCGTCTGTCGGATGCGCCCGAGTTCGTCGGCATGTTCGTCGATGAGGCGAAGATCTCGGCGCGCCTCCTGCACCCGAACATCGTCCAGGTGTTCGAGTTCGCGTACCAGGACGGCGGTTACTACATCGTCATGGAGCCGGTCGACGGCGTGGACATGGGCTTCCTCTTGCGGAAGCTGGAGCGGCGGGGGGCGATGGCGCCGGCGGCATTCGTGGCGGAGGTGGGACGGCAGGCGTGCCGCGGGCTCGGGTTCGCGCACGGTCTAACCAGCGCCGACGGAAAACCATATGGGATCGTCCACCGCGACGTCACGCCGCCCAACATCATGGTGGCCTGGAACGGGGAGGTGAAGATCCTCGACTTCGGCATCGCGCGCGCGGTGCAGGAGCTGCGCACCAACCAGACCGACGCCGGCACGGTGAAGGGAAAAATGTCGTACATCGCGCCGGAGCTGCTGCAGGGGCAGCCGGCCGACGCGCGCTCAGACCTGTTCTCGCTGGGCGTGGTGCTGCACGAGCTGCTCTCCGGGCGGCGGCTGTTCGTGGGCGAGAACGATCTCGAGACGCTGAAGCTGGTGAGCGAGATGCCGGTGCCGCGGCCGTCGACGCGCAACCCGGAGGTCAAGCCCCCGCTCGACGAGGTGATCCTGCGCGCACTGGCGCGCGACCCGGCCAAGCGCTACCAGAGCGCCGACGAGATGAGCCAAGATCTGGAGCGCCTGGTGCTGCGCAAGCGCTATGCGGCCAGCTCGTTCGCCAAGCAGATGCGCGCGCTGGTGCCGGAGGCCGAGGCGGTGGTCGAGCCGGGCGTGCCGGTCGAGATCAATTTCGGGCAGAGCGACTCATCGGCGGTGATCGCCGAGGGGATGCCGCGCGTCGAGCCGCCGCCGCCACCGCGCGCCGTCGCGCCAGCCGCGCCAGCCGGGGTACGCGCCGCCGCGCCAGCCGGGGTACGCGCCGCCGCGCCGGCCGTGGTGCGAGCGCTGGTGGGGGCACTGCGCAGATCGCGCGCGAGCTGGCTCCCCGCCCTGCTCCCCACGGCCGCGACGCTGGTGTTGATGGTGATCGTGCTCCGCCACGGCGGGCCCGGCGGGCGGATGGCGGCGGCGCTGCCGTCACCGGCGCTAACGCCGGCGCCGGTTGCCGCCGCCGCCTGCACGACGCCCGTCCTTCCGTCGACCGTGGAGATGGCGATCGACTCTCATCCGCAGGGTGCGCTGGTGACGACCGCCCCCACGCCCACCGAGCGCGCGCGGCCGCTGGGCGAGACGCCTTTCGGGCTCCGCCTGCCGCGCGGCGAGACCCCGGTGACGCTGGTCATGAGCAAACGGGGCTTCGCGCCGCTCACCTTCAAGGTGGTGCCCAATTACGACAAGGACGTGGCCACGCGCCTCGAACGCGGCCGCGGCGGCCCGAAGCTGGTCGCGTCCGCCCCGCGACGCGTGGCCAGCGCGAACGTGCCCGCCGGTTCGATGCCGTCGGACCGGACAGCACGGCGTCCGCCTCGCTGAAGGCGCGTCGCGGAGCCGCGCCCCCCTCTGGTTCACCGAGCACAGCGCGCCTTCCGTTGGGCGCGTGACCGTCGAATAACGTCAGAAGTGCGCGCCGCTACGGGACGGCCGCCACCGGCACCATGTGCCGGACGTTCTTGGCGTTGCCGCGGATGTCGCCGCTGAGGACCTTCACCGGCACGGGCGGCGTCAGCTTGAATCGGTAGCCTTTGCTGTCGCTCTGCAGCGCGATGTCCTGTCCTTTGTATTGGAGGTGCCGCACGTAGTCCTCGGGCACCAGGCCGTCGCGCGTGTTCGCGTGGTGCTTGATGAGGAAGGCCGCCAGCCGCAGCGCCTCGTAGTTGTGCAGCCGGTGGCAGCCGTTGCTCTCGCCGCGCTTGACCGTTCGGTAGCCGGGCGTGCCATGCGTGCGGATGCGGAGATCCATGAGGTCCGGCTCGCCATTCGCGGTCACCCCCATGATCTGCTTGTGCACCATCGCCACGAGGCCATAGGCCGCGTGGTAGCCCGGGCCGATGATATCGGTCTTCGGCACGAACGCGTCCCCCACCTTGATGAGCAGGTGGCGCGTCGGCATGCCCGGCGCCGGGTGCCAGGTCGGCGTGGCCAGGACCTCGGTCCAAAGGGCGTCGCCCGTGACGGACTCCTTGTACTTGAGCGCCATGGTCCCGTCGGACTTCTCGAACATCTTCCAGCCGCCGATGGTGGTCGGCCAGCGGCACAGCGCCACATCGTGATCGCCCACGCGGGCAAAAAGCGTGATGGTCGGGCGGTCGGCCACCGGCGGCTTCCACATCTTGTGTCCATCTTTGTCGAGCTTGGGCCGCGCCAAGAGAACCTCGCCGCGGTCTATTTCCGCGCGCAGCTCCATGTTGGGGCTGTGGTAGGCCGGCGGCGGCGGCAAGCGGATGGCGACGGCCGCGGGCAACGGGGCAGGCCCCTTGAGCTTGGCCGCTTTTCGCGCGGGCCGTTTCGAGGCGGGCGACGGCGCGACCAGCGTGCTCGCGAGGACCGCCTCCGGTGACGTCCAACCCAGCGCCTGGCTGGCCGCCTGGGTGGCCGCTGCGATCAGATCCGGCGCGGGAACGATCTTGACCGACGCCTCGGCGGCGCCCGCCGATGGGGCTTCGGGGCGTGCCTGGACCGGCGGCGGGTTGGACTGCGCGGCAGCGGGGGGCAGGTTGGATTGCGACCTCGCCGTCGCCGGCGCCGGGTTCGCTTTCGCGGTGGTGGTTGCTGGCGGGGACAGTGGCCGGAACTCGGCGGTGTCGATCACGCGCCCCTGCACCTCCCCTTGCACGCCCAGCGCCGAGCCGTCCTCGATGAGGCCGGTCACGTCGACGACCCGTGCGCGCAGCGCGCGCAGGAGCGCCCGAAAGTCCTGCTCGCGGCTGTCGCCGAGCAGCGCGGTGCGCGTCTCGAGATCGATGTTCCCGTTGTCCGCCAGCATCTGTAGATGCTGATAGACCTTGAGCCCCTCGACCGTCCGCCGATCCATCCGGCCGGAGGTCGCTTTGCCGGACAGCAGATCCTCGCAGCGCAGGTGGGCCTGCATCGCGATCACGGCTCGCTTTTCTTGGGCGGTCAAGGGTCGCGGCGAGATGGTCCGTCCGGTCGTGATCATCGGCGTTTCTTGGACCGTCGCGGGGTCGGGGTTCGGGACCTTTTCGGCCTCTTCCGCCGGAATCACGTTCTTGGCCGACAATTCCTCGAGCACGCCGTCCTTCACCCGCTGGTGGCAAGCGTGTCGCTTTTTATCTGCCAGCCGCCGCCGCATCAGGTTCAGGCTCGGAAAAATCCCGAACGCTTCGAAGAAACGGTCCTCGCGGGCGCGGGCGTACTGGCTCCCCGAACGGAAGCGCCCGTTGGCCAGATCGATCAGATAGGGGCGCATCGGCTGCGGCTTCCCGGGCTCCTCCGAAAAGACGTACGGCAGCCAGTCGTCCGAGAGATCGACCACGGTCAGGCCGTCCCGCCGCGCGCTATCGGGCGTCGTCTGGCCCACGGAGCGCCCCCCCTCGACGATCATGATCCCGCCGCTCGGCGACGCCGCCGCGGCCACTGGAGCCGCCGGGGCGGCCGGCGCCCGCGACTTTGCCTGCGTCGTTTGTCCGCTGCCAGCCCAAAGGCCGGCAAGCGCCAGAGTGGTCGCGATCGCCCCGGGCGCGCCGCCGGTGCGGGAAAGTCTTCTGGCCGGGCTCCGCGTGTACACCTCGAGCACCTGCCGGAGGGTAGGATCGTGGCCCTCGCGATTCAAGGCGGGAGTTTTGCCGGCCCTCTCGCAATGCCTCAGAGCGTCACCGCGGCTCGAGCGCACGGCCGCCGGCGCCTCAAAAAGAGCTTCAGGCAGATGATCGTCGAATCAGAGACAGGTGAACGAGAGCCCGGGTGGATCGGCGGTGGGCGTGGGCGAACGCAGGGTGACCGAGACCTGGGCGCCGCCCTGCGGCGTGAGGCCCTCCAGCGCGAACGTCCCCAGCGGACCGGCGTCGGGTCCCTGCACCCTGCCAAACGCGAGCACGTACGGCACATCGCCGACCAGGAACGTCAGCATGCCGTTGCCACTCAGACTCTCTTCGAACGCCGTGATTCTCCGCTGGGCCAGGGCGCTGGGCGGGCCGTAGAAAATAGAAAGGCCTCCGTCCTGCACCCCGCCATCGGTCAAGGTTGAAGCATCGTTCAACGGAACCGTGGCCAGAACGACGTCGCCGTCTGCGAGGTCGCCGACATACTCGATCGCGGCGGGTGTGTTGACCACCGTCATTCCCGCGACAGTGGAGGCCGCAACCAGCGTCAAGGACGTCACGCCGGCATCCGACTGCCCGAGGAAGGATCTGGCGCCCGCTGGCCCGAGCGCCATGGCAATGGCGCTCGACCCGCTGGTTTCGACCAGCAGCTCGCGTGCCGACGCGCCGTCGTCACCGGGAGGCTCGAAGGTGAAGATGGATTGGGTCGTCCCCGACTGTCCGCTGCCGGTGACCTGCTGGCGGATCAGCTGGCCGCCCGCCGACACGAAGACACCGTTCGCGGAGTCGACGTAGAGGGTGCCGGCGGCGTCCTGCCCTACGCCGATGATGGTCCCCAGCGTAATGGCCTTCGGCGCAAGCGGGTCGCACGCGCTCTCGGTCGCGGGGACGGCGCTGTCCGCCGGGGTCCCATTCGAGCTCTTGCAGCCGGCGAAGGGAATGACAAACGAAATGACGACGGCCACGGCCATCGTCGTCGAGCGCGGTCGAAGCCTGCCGTCAATTGACCTCATCCGCAGAGCATGCGCCTCGATCTAGCCTCGGTAAAGGCTTCGCCCGGGGAAGCACATCTGCGTAACCGACCGTTGACCGGGCTGAGCCCATTGGCAGCCTCCACCCCGGGGATTGCATTTAGGGGGTAAGCTGTACTGCCTAAACGAGGAGGATCTTAATGCGCTCATTTGGTGCCAGGGACAATCGGATCTTTGGTCTGCTCTCGCCGGGCCTGGCCTTCGGCGCCATCGCCGCCTTGCTGCCATCGTCAGCGGCCGCGCACTTCAAGCTCGACGCGCCGGCCTGTTGGATGTCGCAGGACGCCTCCGGAGGCCCGCAGAAGACCGGTCCTTGCGCGGCCGTCCCGAATACCTCGCTGGGTGACGTGGCCGGTACACCGACCAAGATCGTTACCGTCTTTCAATCGGGTCAAACGATCTCCGTCTCCATCACGGTGACCATCGCGCACCCAGGCTGGTTTCGCATCGCGCTGGCCGAGGGAGCCAGCTCGACCCAGACGCTGACGACGATCGCCGATCCGCTGGCCCAGACGGGAACCAACTGCACGCCGGCCATCATGAAGTCTCCGATTTGGTCGCCGACCCAGCCGATCATCGCCGACGGCCTGCCGGCCGGTTCGACCGCTTCGACGAATCAAACGGGCGACCAAACGTTTTCAGTGACGATTCCCCCCAGCGCATCCTGCACCAGCGCTCGGCCCTGCACGCTTCAGGTCATCATGGTGATGACCGATCACCCGGTCGGCGACTGCTACTACCACCACTGCGCGGATATTTCGCTCGGCACTGAAACCGACGGCGGTAGCAATACCGGGGGCAGCACCGGAACAGCCGGCGGCGCAGGAACGGCCGGCGGCGCGGGAATCGGTGGTGGCGCGGGAACCGGTGGCGGTACGGGAACCGCTGGCGGTACGGGAACCGCTGGCGGTACGGGAACGGCCGGCGGGGCGCAAACCGGCGGGTTACCTGGTGCGGGCGGCGATGGCGCCGGCGGCGCCAAGGTCCCCGCGAAGTCTGATTCGGGGTGCGGATGCGTCCTCGCTTCTCGGGGCGGAGCTTCGTGGGCACTGATCGCGACGGGTCTCGCCGCGTTGGCCATCTCGCGACGGCGACGACGCTGAGGCTCGGCTTTCGGTCCTGGCGCCACATTTGCGATGTGAAAGACGGGCCGCTGCGACAAGGACCAACACGATCCCGAGCCATGAAGAGCCGCCACCCATCTGACAGCCGCATCCTGCGGCGGTCGTCGCGGATTTTCCACCGGCGTCACCTTTCACGTCCGCTTCCGCGTCACCCCTCGCGTCCGATCCGGCATCCCCGGTACCCGCGCAAGAAGCTCCGATGGCCGTCGCGGTCGAACACCACTGCGCGGCGCACAACCCCGCCGACGACGCTGGTGCGCAGGTCGCCGGTGTCAGATCCTTCAAATGCAGAAGAGAGGCGAACGTATGGCCCCCGTCGGTCGAGACGCCGATCGTAAACCCGGCCGTGGCTTCATCGGCGCAGGCGTACAGGCCGGCCGCGGTCCAGGTCAGACAGCTGACCGGCAGCGGGTTGGTGGTCGTGATGGTGGTGCCGCTGCCGGCGTCGCCGAGCGTACGCCCGACAATGCTCACGCCATTGGTGCCGCCCACCGCGATCTGCTGACCGTCGGGTGACAGCGCGAAGCCCGTCAGGGGGACTTCCGATTCGAGGATCGAGGTCCAAGTCGCGGCGCCGTCGTCGCTGACATACAGGCTGCTCTGCGGGAAATACGACCGCAGATACACCCGGTCGGCGTCCTGGGGATCGACGGCGCTGACATAGACGGAATCGACGCCGTCGGGGCCGGCGTGGGTGGTCCAGCTGGCGCCACCATCGTCCGAGACGTCGATGAAACCGACTTCCAGGTTGCCGTCCTCCGCGCCCAGATACAGCCGCTGGGGCCGCGAAGGTGCGGTCTCGATCGTCAGCGGATAGGTATCGGAGAGCAGAGAGCCCGCGTCGGACCAGGTCAGGCCGTCGGTGGTGCCCGCGATCAGCGCGTTGAAGGCGCCGTTGACGGTGACCGCGGCCGCCAGATAGGCCGTCGCCGAATCGGCGCCGTTCACGACCAGATCGATCACGTTGTCGTTCGCAAATTCAGCCACCCGGGCCCATTGACACCCGGTTTGATCGCCGACCGCCAGCCCGTCCGGCAATCCCAAGGCGATTTGTCCGCCGGCCGTCACGACGAGCTCTGGGTCTTCGAAACCCTGCGGGCCGACCGCCTGTTCGCAGACCAACGACCAGGTCGAACCTGCGTCAAAGCTCTGCAGTAACCCGAACGTGGTTCGGACCACGATGTGTCGTGCGTCGGCAGGGTCGACCACCAGCTGCCCGGCGGACGGGTATCGCCCGTTCGCTAGAACGGGCGACGTCAGGCCCACCAAGCCGAGCGACACGATCAAGAAACCTCGGGGGATGCTTGGCACCGAGGCCTCAGTTCGTCAGACCGTACACCCGCAGGGAATTCGAAAACGTTCCGAGGTACACGTGGCCGTTCGCGACCACCGGTGGCGCGAATTTGGCCACGTTCCAGCTCCCGAGGTTGTCGCTCCACAAGACGTGCGTGATGTTGGAGGCATCAACCGCGTACAAGGCGCCCGCCGAGGTGGTGTGCCAGGCGCCGTTGGTGCCGTTCTGCGTGGGAAACGAGGCCCAGACAATTCCGGTCCCGGCGACCGCGCCGTTGGCGGACAACGTGAGGACCGCCCCCGGATGGCCGGGGGTGAAACTGGCCGACGGGATGGGGTCGGTCACCAGACCACCCAACGTTCGCGTGGTCGGGTTGAGCGTGTATTCCATGAGCGGCGAGTCCTCGGGCCACAGAAAGACCTTCTCCCCTGCGCCGGCGGGCGCATCGTAGTAGATCGCGCCGCCGTGTACGTGGCCGAGCGCCCCATTGGCCTTGCCGGGGGTCGTCAGCGTCTGGAGAATGTTGTCCGCGCTGGCGCTGTATTTCCCGAGGTTCGTCGCGTCCAGTACGTAGAGTCGGCCGTCCTTGCTGCCGGTCAGCAGCAGATTGTGCGGCAACAGGACGGCGCCCGAGCTCAGGTCGGCGTCGGCGGCATTCAAGCTGCTGTAGGCCGTCGGGATCCAGTAATCGGCAACGGCGTAGTCGGAGAGGCGCAGGCGGAAGACGCTCTCGGAGAGGTCGAGCGCCGCGGCGCTTGGGTTGGTGCTGCCGTTGCCGGCGACGACGTAGATGCTGGTCCCGTCGCTCGAGAGGCCAACGCCCCCTTGCCAGATACCTCCCTGCGAGCCGTTGGGCGAGACGTTGAACGCCAGCGCCTGCTGAAACGTGGTGCCGTCGTAAGCGTAACCCAGTAGCCAGCCGTGGTAGGCGCCGGCATCACAGTGGCTGGCGAAGGCAGCATAGACCACGCCATTCACCAGCAGAAGTCCCGGTCGATTGAGCTCGGTCGCCGCATTGAAGGCCACGTTCCCGCCATTGGTGCCGGCGCCGGTCCCTTTGACAGCAGCCGCGATCACCAACGGCGAACCGGTGCGCTCGGCGCCGGTCACGATGTTGACGGCGTGAATGCGCTGGACCCAACCGCCGGCCTCCTGGCCTTTCGAAATGAAATAGATGGTGCCGGCGGCTTGATCGATCACCGGTGTCGAGGTGATGCCGATCTCCGGCTCGAGGTTGTCACAGCTGTTCGTGCCGGAAGGACCGACATTGAGAGACCAGAGCGGCGCAGTGGCCGTCGCGTCGTCGGCGTCGAAGGCGTAGACCGTGTTGTGCTCCGTCGCGACGTAGACGACGTTGTGGACCTTCTTGTCGGCCATGGTCAGACCGCCGACATACAACGGCTGGGCGTAAATCTGCCCGTCGACGGTCCGCGCAAACAGCAGGCCGAATTGATTGGCGTTCACGTTGGACGTCGTGAGGGTTGTTTCTTGAAGGTCGGTGCCCGATCGGGCGTTGTCGTAGCGGTTGGTGGCGACCGCGAAGGTGCTGGCACCGGTAATCCCAGCCAGGCCGGCGCCGGCATTGCCGCCGTGACCCCCGGAGCCGCCGGCGCCGGCGCTGCCGCCGTGACCCCCGGAGGTGGTTCCGGCCGCGCCACC
>DASRLC010000274.1:0-4737 GCA_035648655.1 Polyangia bacterium | reverse complement strand
CCCCGGCGGCATTGCCGGCGCCGCTGGTGCCGGCGGTCGCTCCGTCACCGCCCGCGCCGGTGTTGTCCGATCCGGACTGCGCGCAGGCCGCGAGCGTCAAGCACAAACCGAAAGCCAGGTAGGTGGTTCGAATAGCGGGCGTACGCACGAAGGGACCTCCTCGAAAAAAAATGTAGCGCTCGACTATTCCCAAGCTCACTCCAACTGATCACGAAAGCGCCGGACTGGCCAACCATTGGCGCTGATTTGGGCAAATGCTCTCGCCTTTCGCACGCGACATTTCCCCGTGAGCCGGTTCGTCAGGGTCGTGACGTCGGAGTCACACATTGATTTATCGAAGACGGTCAGAGGTCTCGCTTGCGGGCGTGTCGAGCTTGCTGTTGGTGGTCGCCGTTTCGACGAGCGTGGTCGCTTGTTCGGCCAAGTCGCGCGACGTGACCGTGAGTTGGTCCGACCTCAGGCAGACCATCGATGGGTTCGGGGCCTCGTCGGCCTTCTTCGGCCAAAGCCTGACCGACGATCAGGCGGACCAGCTCTTCGACGCCAAGAAGGGGATCGGCCTCTCGCTGCTGCGCACCATGATCGGGTTGCCCGACGACACCCAGAGCGACGGGACCGAACCGATGATCGGCGCCAATCCGATTCCCACCGCGCCGGAGCTCGCGACCGCCCAGCAGGCTACGGCTCGGGGCTGTCAGGTGTGGGCGGCCGCCTGGACACCGCCGCCGATCTGGAAGACCACCAACAACAAGAACGGATCCGGTACCGGTTTCACCTCGAACAAGCTGGACCCTTCTCACTACCAGGACTTCGCGAGCTACCTGGGACAGTACGTGGACTTGCTGGCGACGGCCGATCCTCCCGTTCCTCTCCTGGGCGTCTCCCCGGCCAACGAGCCCGACTACGTCGCCACTTGGGACAACGCCCAGTGGACCGCGGACGAATTGACCACCTTCATCGCCCAGTACGTGGCGCCCACGTTCGCCCAGCGTTACCCGTCGGTGAAGATCATCGCGCCCGAGACCGCCAACTGTCCGAGCTGCGACAAATACATCACCACGCTGCTCGCCAACGCGACGGCCGCCGGCTCCGTGCCGGTCCTGGCGACGCACGACTACGGACCGGCCATCGGGGGCTACGACAAGCCGCAGAAGGCCGGAAAATCGTTCTGGGAGACCGAATGGTCTCAGGAGAACGCGAAGGGTGACACACCCGATCCGACCATGACCAGCGCGCTGGTCATGGCGAGGCAGATGCACGCCGATCTGGTGACGACCGGGATGAACGCCTGGAACTGGTGGGCCATCTACATCACCGAGGATGGCCTCGACGACAACACGAGGCTGAATCCGGCCTTCATCCAGCCCGACGCGACGATGGGCGATCCGTACATGTTCAAGCGCGGGTACGCCTTCGGAAACTGGTCCAAGTTCGTGCGCCCCGGGTTCCAGCGGATCGGCGCGACCGCCAACACGTCGGAAGGGGTGCTCGCGGAGGCCTATCGCGACACCACCCACCTGGCGATCATCGCCATCAACCCGAACGCCACCACGGTGACGCAGAAGTTCATCCTCGACGGCAACACCTTCGGCACCCTCACGCCGTGGGTCACGTCCGCCGACGACTCTCTGGCCGCCAAGGGCCCGATCACGGCGACCGACGACTTCAGCTTCGACTTGCCCGCTCACAGCGTGGTCACGTTCGTGAACTGGAACGCGACCGCCGAAACGCCCGACCAGACGATCACGGTGGGCGGACAGGACGGAGGAGCGGATGCTCGGAGGCCCTCCAGCGGGCTCGACTGCTCCGCGGCGGTGGTCCCAGACAATCTCGTGAACGGCGGCGTGACGGATTTTTCGGACTGGAAGGGATCGACCGGCAAGTGGGGAAACCCCCAGGGGCTCTATGGCGCTATTTACGGCTACGCCGGCCCACTGGGCTCGACGATGACCGCCAACGTGGACACCACGGGCGATGATCTCCACGCGACCGGCTCGGTCGCCGCCAACGACTACGGCGGGGTCGGGCTCAGCTTCTCGGTCTGCGCGACGGTGACCTCGTTCTCGCAGGTCCAGTTCACGGTGTCGGGGTCGGCGCCCGGATGCGACATGCAGCTACAAATCAAGACGTTCGATCAGCAGCCCGACAACCAGACTCCCGCCGGGAGCTGTGACCCGTCGGCCGACGCCGGCTGCTACAACTTCCCCGCTGTGACGCGGGTGGCGGTTCCATCGTCCACGCCCGTGACCGTGGTGACCCCGCTCGGCAGCATTTCGAATTGGTCGCCGGCGAACGCGGCCCAGGTGGTCGGTATGCAGTGGCAATTCACCGGAACGAAACCGGCCGGCGACGGGGGAGCCGACGCCGGCGCTGTCTCCGACGCCGCGGCCGCCGCCTGTCCCATCGACGTCGCGATCACCGGCATCAAGTTCCTGCCGTAGATCGCAAAGCCCTTACCGCTTCGCTTCGCTCGCTCCACTAGCGGCGGTTTCGGCGCCGCCTTGCGAGCAGACCGAACGCTCCCAATAGCGAGAAGGCAAACATGCTCCCGCGCGGGGATTGCGCGCCAACGACGCAGCTGCAGCCCGAGGCGCCGTCCGTGGCGCCCGCCGATCCGCCGGTGGCGCCTGCTCCGGTTGTGCCACCGCTACCGGTGCCCGTCGACGCGCCTCCAGTCCCGGCCACCACGCTGCCGCCAGATCCCGGGTTGTCACCACCGGTGCCCTTGACCCCGGCCGCGCCGGTCGCGCCGTCGGTTCCAGCGCCCCCGCTGGTCCCAGTCGTTCCCGCCATCGCAGCCCCGCCGCTGCCGGTGCCCGTGCTGCCGATGGTGCCACCGCTGCCAGTGCTGCCGCCGCCGCCGGTGCTGCCGCCCTTGCCGGTGCTGCCACCGCTACCGACAGTGCCAGCGCTGCCGGTGCTGCCGCCCTTGCCGGTACTGCCGCCGCTGCCAGTGCTGCCGCCGCTGCCGCCGCTGCCGCCCTTGCCGGTGCTGCCACCGCTGCCGACAGTGCCAGCGCTGCCGGTGCCACCGCCCTTGCCGGTGCTGCCGCCACTGCCGGTGCTGCCACCGCTCCCGGTGCTGCCGCCGCTTCCCGTGCTGCCACCGCTGCTGGTGCAGTCATAAGTCGGCGGGGGCGTCTGCGTGCCTTGCGGGTTCATCGCGGGCAGCGTGATGAGATCAGCCAGCCACGTCAGACCGCCGTCTGTCGTGTGGAGGTTCTTGATGGTGCCGATGCCGGAACCGGTGCCCGTTGCGCCCATCTTGGCGCCGATGCCACCCACGCCAGTTGCCCCGAAGGTCGGATCGGCCGCGTCGAGGTGAATCTCGGTGCACAAGTAGTACTGGGTGTCGATGGTGTACGAATTGGCGTCTGCCTCGGTGGCGAAGCCGAAGCCACCGCCGTACATCAACCCGCTGGTGCTCGTCAGCGTCGACACCACCTTCCCCAGCTTCTGGGAGGTCACGGTCTGGGTCCAGGTGTTGTTGTCCGAGCCCAGCACGTACTCGATGGTGATGTGGTCGTCGGGGTCGACGGCGACCGCTGTACCATTGCGCTGGCCAAAGCTGCCGAAAACCGACGCTTCCACGCACCACTGGGTGGCGGTGGTGCCACAATACGAGGCGTTGTAGCTCTGAGCGTCAATCGTGGTCTGGATGAGGTCGCTCGTGGGGTTGGAGAGGCCAGGCCACAGGTACAGCGGGCCCACGGTCGTGGTGACCGGTGGGATGCGGCCCGGCACGATCGTGGTCTTGGTATGAATGATGTGGTTGGTGGTGGTCGGATGAACCGGCCCGAAGCTCCAGCTGGCCCCCCAGCCGTCCGCAGCCATGGCCTGGGTAGTCGGTAACGCCAGGAGCAAGGACCAGAGCGAACCGCAAGCCAGCAAACGAACAGTTTTCATCGGCAAAATCCTTCGCAGGCAGCCAGGGAGAACAGGACCGAGGAGGGGGATCGACGCACGGCAGTCGGCCTTTGGTTCGCTCATGGTTCGCTCATGGTTCGCTCTCTCGCAGGCAGCCTGCCCTTCTCCAAGTCGCGGCCCGCCGGGCAGGTGGCTCGAAAATCGACCGTCTGGACGACGCCGGCCCCGAAGATCGGAGGGAAGGCCTGACCTCCGAGCTCCAAAGGTCGGGACCAAGGTGGGGCGCCCCAAGAGCTCCCGGCCAGCTATGGGGCGGGAGCGAGTTCCCGACCCTGTTTTCCGCGTGGGTCGGCGCGTGGGCGCCCGTCACCCGCCGAGGCGACGACCGTCAAAACCGTAAAGTGGGATCGAGGTCGACTTCACTGTGTGGGTCTCGACGATCCGCCAGAACTTGCCCGACGGTTCGACGGTGAGGCCGATCGAGTCGAGCGCATCCAAGAACAGCCCGAAGGCCTGCCTGGGCGTCATCGGGACCGGCGCCACGATGGTCACCTTCTTGTTGCGGGCGGCGATCGCTTCCGACCAGACGAACTCCCGACAGGTAACCGACGAGATCCAGACGACGAGATCGTCGATGTTCGTGTCTGGTTTGAGTGTCAGCTTCACCAGCCGCTTTCGATCCGACGGCTTGCGGCACGAGTTGAAATCCCCGTCGACGAAGACGTCGGGCGTGTCCGCCGCGGCCGCGGGCGGACCGCTGCGCGAACCTGGCACGTTCCTCCAGCGGGCTCGCCGGCCCAAGGCGTAAGGCGCGACTGACAGAGGACGGCCTTCGGTCGAAGCGGCCGGTTGGGCGACGGCGCCTCGGAC
>DASRLC010000273.1:0-19702 GCA_035648655.1 Polyangia bacterium | reverse complement strand
CGCCGTCGAACGGCGCGGTGGTCGGCCGTGACATCGGCACCGGGGCGGTCCTGTGGCAACGGGCGATGCAGCCCAAAGAGCGTCTCTTCGGGTACGCCGTCGACGGCGACGCCGTGTTCCTGGTGGTGCAGACCCGGGGGGGGCCCGGGCGTCCGACCGGCGCGCTCCTGGCGCTCGATGCGCGCACCGGGATCGAGCGCTGGCACCGCGAGCTCCCTTCCGGCCGCGTCGCGGCGCCGGCGGCGCGCGGCGGCCTGCTGGCGGTCCCGCTCGACTCGCAGTACGTGTTGCTCTTCGATGCCGGCAGCGGCACCGAGCTCGGGCAAGCTCTCTCCACCGAGGAGGCGGCCACCTTCGTCCGCGCGTTGCCCGAGGGCATTTTCTACGGGTCGCGCGGCCTCTTCTTACTGGGGCGCGGGACAGCCCGCGGCACGCGGCACTCTACCGGATACCTCTCCGCGCGCCTGCCCGACTTCGTGCGACCGGTCTACTGGTACGACCTCTACCGCCCCGAGCAGTCCGAATATTCGGCCATCGATCGCAACCGGATTCTATGGCGGATCACCGTGGATGGCGACCGGCCGCAGTTTCGCGACGGCCTCGCCTTCGTGCACGACTACCGCTTCTTCTTCGCCTTCGACGTCGGCTCGGGCGCCCTGCGATGGGTCTACGACTCCCCCAACTCGGACGCGGTGGCCTCGGCCGATACCGGGCGGGCGATCCTGTTCGTGACCGCCGACGGCGAGATCGGTGGGCTCGATCCGATCACCGGCGCGCGGATTTACGAGGCGCATCTGCCGGGCGAGGTGGTGCGCGGCGCGACCTTCGACGCGGAGGGGTTTGCCCCGATGGGCGCGGCCGCGGCCAGCAAACCGCCGGACATGCTGGCCACGCTGACCGCGATCATCGCCGATCCCGATCAGCGCTTCCCGGCGCTCAAGCTGTTCGCCATCGAGGAGCTCGGTCGGCAGCCGGGCCGCGCGGTCACCGCCAAGCTGATCGACATCATCGGCAAGGAAGGCCTGGCGCCGCTGGCATATCAGAAGGCCGGCGAGATGTTGGTGGCGCGACGGGACGCCGGCTCGCTCGACCTGCTGGCGGCCGCGCTGCGAATGCACGCCGACTTCGCGGCCAAGCGATCACCGCCGCCTGTCGAAATCCTGGCGCGCGCGGTCGGCGCACTGGGACCGCTGGCGCGCTCGCTGGCGCCCGATCTGGCGGCGCACCTGCGCTTGCCGGAAACCTCGCCGGCCGCCTCGGCGGAGATCGCGCGGGCGCTGGTCGCGATCGGCGCGCGCGGGTCGTTGCCGGCGCTGCGGGATTTCCTGGCCGTCTATCGGGCCGACACCAGCTACGAGCGCGATCCGACCGCCTTGGTGGCCGCGGCCGAGGCGGTGTTGAAGCTGGGCGGACCGGCCGATCGCGTCCTGTTGCTCTTCTTGGCCGAGGAGCCCCACACCGCGACCGGGTTGCGCACGCACCTGGTGCGCGCGCTCGGAGACACGGCCCCGCGCGCGGGAGGCCCGACGCCACCGACCGCCTCGGCCGGGGAGTAATGGCGGTGACGGTGGTGGTCTGTCGGGGCCCCGTCTGCGGCGGCCGGCGCGACTCCGCGGTGCTCACGACCCACCTGCGCGAAAGCATCGCCAGGCGCGGCCTCGGGGATCGGGTGCAGCTTTGCGAAGAAGTCTGTCTGGGACACTGCCTGCGTGGTCCCAACGTGTTGGTCTGCGACGACACGGCGGGCGCCGACGCCGGACCCGAGCGCGCGGTGCTCTACAACCGCATGACGGTGGCCGACCTGGATCGGGTGATCGATCGGCATCTGGTCGGCGGGATCGCGGTCCGCCCCCTCATGTTTCGCGATCCCATACGCGATCGTTGAGCCGACCATGGGTGCCATCTACCTCGATCACAACGCCACCACGCCGCTGCGCGCGGAGGTCTTGGATGCGATGACGGCCGCGCTGCGGGAGCTACCCGGTAACCCCTCCAGCGTGCATGCGCCGGGACGCGCGGCGCGCGCCGCCGTCGAACGAGCCCGGACCGAGGTCGCCGCTCTGATCGGCGCGCAGGCCGAGGAGATCGTCTTTACGTCGGGGGGAACCGAAGGGAACCACCTGGCGATTCGCGGCCTCCTGCGCGGGCTGCGGGAACGCGATTCGCGCGCCCGCGACCGGTGGCACGCGATCTCGACGGCGCTCGAGCATCCCTCGGTGCTGGGGGCGCTGGCCGCCGAGGATCTCGAGCGCACCTGGTTGCCCATCGCCCCGGACGGGGAGCTCACGGCCGCCTCGCTCTCGACAGCGCTCCGCCCGGAAACGGCCTTGGTGACCTTGGCCCTCGCCAACCACGAGCTCGGCAACATCTACGACCTGGCGCCGCTGGCGGCCATCGCGCACGCCGGCGGAGCGCTGTTCCACGCCGATGCGGTGCAGGCGGTGGGAAAAATCGCGGTCGACGTGGGGTCGCTGGGCGTCGATGCGCTCACACTCTCCGCCCACAAGATCCACGGTCCCAAAGGCGTCGGCGCGGTCTTCCTGCGCCGAGGCGTCCCCTTCGCGCCGACCACCACCGGCGGCCATCAAGAACGCGAGCGGCGGGCCGGAACCGAGAACGTGGCCGGCATCGTGGGTCTCGGCGTCGCGGCGCGCTTGGCCCTGGCCGAGCTCGAGGCGTGCGCGGCGCGGGTGACACGGTTGCGCGATCGGCTGGAGGCGCGCCTGCTCGCCATCCCCGGCGCACGTCGGAATGGCTCGGAGACGCGCCGGCTGTCCGGCACCCTCAACGTCGGCTTCGAGGGCGCGCCGGGCCAGATGGTGACCGCCGCGCTCGATCTCGAAGGGGTGAGCGTCTCGACCGGCGCCGCCTGCACCTCGGGCTCGCTCGCCCCCTCGCCCGTGCTGTTGGCGCTTGGCCTCGCGCCGGAGGCGGCCGGCAGCGCGCTGCGGTTCGGCCTGGGGCGCGACACGACCGAGGCCGAGATCGATCGGGTGGCGGCGCTGGTGGGAGAAATCGTGGCGCGGATCCGGCGGCGTGGCGCGACGGACCGGCCCTTTATTTCGGCGGCGGCGCGCAGGCGGGAGCGGATCGTGATCGCCATGTCCGGCGGCGTCGACTCGTCGACCGCCGCGGCCGTGCTGGTCGACACCGGCTACGACGTGGTGGGCGCCACCCTGCGGCTCTACGACGCCAGCGGCACGACGGCCAGCATCGGCGGCCGCTGCTGCGGTCCGCGCGACATCGAGGACGCGCGCGCGACCGCCGCGCACCTGGGCATTCCGCACCACGTGATCGACGAGAGCGTCGCGTTCCGGGCCGCGGTCATCGACGACTTCGTGGCCGAGCACCAGGCCGGGCGGACGCCCAATCCCTGCGTGCGCTGCAACGAGCGTCTCAAGTTCGGACCGTTGTTGGCCTTCGCCGACGCGGTGGGCGCCGACGCGCTGGCGACCGGTCACTACGCGCGCCTGGTCCCCGACGGCGCCGGACAGGCGCTCGGGCGCGCGCGCGATCCCGACAAGGACCAGTCCTACTTTCTGTTCGGCGTGCGGCCCGAAATTCTGGCCCGGGTCCGTTTTCCGCTCGGCGACCTGACCAAGGACCAGGTGCGGGCCATGGCGCGGCGTTTTGGCCTGCCCAACGCCGACAAGCCCGACTCCCAGCAGATCTGCTTCATCCCCGACGGCGATCACGTGGGCTTCGTGGCCGCGCACGGCGGCGCCGGACCGGCCGGGCGAATCGTGGACGACGCGACCGGCGCCGAGCTCGGCACGCACGGCGGCACGCACGCCTTCACGGTGGGGCAGCGGCGCGGCGTGCCTGCGGGCGCCTCGGGCCGCCGGTTCGTGTTGCGGGTCGACCCGGGCTCGGGCGAGGTGCGCGTCGGCGGGCGCGAACGACTCGGCCGCGTCGAGCTGCACGTGGCCGACGTCCGCTGGCTCGATGCGCGGGCCGCCCTCGGGGGGCGCCGCTGCGCTGTCCAGATCCGCCACCACGCCAAGGCCACGCCGGCCTGGATCGAGCCGGCCGACGACGGCTCGACGCTGGTGCGGCTCGACGAGCCGGCCTTCGGCGTCGCCCCGGGCCAGGCGGCGGTCTTCTACGCTCCCGACGATCGCGTCCTCGGCGGCGGCTGGATTACGTCCTAGCCGACGGTCGAGATCGCAATGACGATCTCTTCGGGCTTGGTGTTGCGATCGCGCGCGCGCACCGCCGCCACCGCGTCTTCCAGCTCGCCGCGATCGAGAAAGATTCCCTGGCACTTGCCGCAGTAGTCCACGTGGACCGCGCCGAGCATCACCTCCGATAGGCTGCCGGGGCAAACCGGACAGGGGGCGATCGATTCGGTCGGGACCGGCGGGGGACCGGGCTGCCCGGTGAGCAGGCTGCGCAGGTGCGCCAGCGCCTTCTCGGGGAGCTTGGCGGCGCGCGCGATCTCGCCGCGGTCGAGCCAGAGGCCGCCGCACTTGGGGCACAGATCGACCTCCAGGCCCTGGAAGGTCGCCTTGTCGAGGATCGAGTTACATTTCACGCAGCAGATGTTGGTTGCGTCCGACATGGGCGAGATACTAGCAGCATATGGACCAGGCCGGACATCCCCCCTTGGCCGAGCTCGAGGCGCGCCTCGGCTACGTTTTTCATGACCAGAAGCTCGGCGAGACCGCGCTGACGCACACCTCCTGGCTCAACGAATCCAGCGCCCCGGACCGCAGCGACAACGAACGGCTGGAATTTCTCGGCGATGCGGTGTTGGCGCTGGTGGTGAGCGATCTGCTGATGCGTCGCCTGCCGGGCAGCGCCGAGGGCGATCTGACCCGCGCCCGCGCCGCGCTGGTCAGCGAAGGGGGGCTGGCCCGCACCGCGGTGGCCCTCGACCTGGGGCGCTGGATCTTTCTCGGGCGGGGCGAGGAGCGCACCGGGGGGCGCGCGCGCCCATCGATCTTGGCCAACGCGCTCGAGGCCGTGATGGGCGCCGTCTATCTGGACGGCGGGTTCGAGCAGGCGGCGGCCGTCGCGGCGCGCCTGTTCGCCGTGGAGGTGCTCGACGTCGAGCAACACGCGCGCCTCGATTACAAGTCCCGCCTGCAGGAGCGGGCGCAGGCGCTGCTGCAGACGGCGCCGGTTTACCAGGTGGTGGCGGAGACCGGCCCCGATCACGACAAGCGCTTCGAGGTGGCGCTGCTGCTGGTCGGACGGGAATGGGGGCGCGCGATCGGGCGCTCCAAGAAGGAGGCCGAGCAGAGCGCGGCGGCGGTGGCGCTGGATGCGCTCCAGCGGGAGCGCGCGTGAACGAACCGGCGCGACCGGAGGCGGCGTGAACCCAGGTGATGCCGACGGCCAGGGCTTCGCCGACCGGGCGCGCGCGCAGATCCCGGCCGACGTGCTGGCGGTCTGCCGGCGCCTGCGCGCGGCCGGATGGCAAGCGCACCTGGTCGGCGGCGGTGTCCGCGATCTGCTTCTGGGCCGGGCGCCCGCCGACTTCGATTTGGCCACCGACGCCCGCCCGGAGGCGGTGCTCGAGCTTTTCGGCCGCAGCTTCGCGATTCCCACCGGACTCAAACACGGCACGGTGACCGTGCTGACCGACGGACCAAAACGGCCGGTCGAGGTCACCACCTTCCGGGGTGAAGGCGAATATTTCGACGGGCGGCGTCCCTCGGCGGTGACCTATGTCGATTCGCTGGCCGAGGATCTGAGCCGGCGCGACTTCACGATGAACGCGGTGGCCTTCGATCCGGTCGCCGGCCGTCTCACCGATCCCTTCGACGGCCAGGGCGATCTGGGGCGGCGGCTGGTGCGCGCGGTCGGCGATCCGCTGGTTCGCTTTGGCGAGGACGGCCTGCGTCCGATGCGCGCCGTTCGGCAAGCCGCCCAGCTCGGGTTCGAGATCGACCCACCCACGCTGGCGGCCATCTCGGAGACCTTGGAGGTGTTCCGCAAGGTCTCCGCCGAGCGCGTTCGCGACGAGCTCTTCAAGTTACTCGGATCGCCGCGGCCGTCGCGCGGCCTGGAGCTGATGCGGTCGAGCGGTCTCCTCGGCGAGGTGATCCCCGAGCTGCTCGAGGGGGTGGGCTGCATGCAGAACCGCTTCCACAAGCACGACGTCTTCGGGCACACGCTGTCGGTCGTCGATGCCACGGTGGGCGACGCGGTGGTCCGGCTCGGCGCGCTCCTGCACGACGTCGGCAAACCGCGCGCCCGCCAACCGAAAGAAGACGCGCCTGGCGAGTTCAGCTTCTTCAAGCACGAGTACGTGGGCGAGGCGATGGCGGACGCGATCTGTCGCCGGCTCAAGTTGGCCAACGCCGACCGCGAGCGGGTGACCTCCATGGTGCGCAACCACATGTTTTTCTATGCCCCCGAGTGGTCGGACGGAACCATCCGCCGCTTCGTTCGCCGGGTGGGGGGCCCGGACGCGCTGGGCGCGCTGTTCGCCCTGCGCGAGGGGGACGTGGCGGGCCGAGGATTCGGCGAAGACCCCGCCGACGAGCTGGGCGAGCTGCGGCGCCGAATCGCGCTGGTCGCGTCGGCCGACGCCGCGCTGCGGGTGACCGATCTGGCCATCAACGGACAAGACGTCATGCGGATCCTGGGGATTGGCCCGGGCCGCACCGTCGGGGTCTTGCTCGAGCGTCTCCTCGAGCGGGTGCTGGACGATCCGTCGCTCAACGAGCGCGTGAAGCTAGAGGCGCTGCTTCAGGCGGTGCGCGACCCATAGGGTTGACCCGACCGGCAAGTCTGCCCAGCAGGTCGACGTCGAGCGCCGCTATCGGCGCGTGAGCGCCGCGACCAACGCCGCGGCCGAGGTGACCTCTTCGGTCCCGCGCGAGGCGGGCTCTTCACGTCCCACCAACTCGGTGCGGCGGCGAACCACCGTCGCCTCCGGATCGGCGAGCGACAGCAGATCGATGTCGGCCGGGTTGCCGGTTCGATCGGGCGGGATCACGCCGTCCGGCGGACCCGCCACCACCGACAGCACGACCGGGATCTTGACCCGCAAGCGCCGCTTGCGGCCGCCGCCGCGCACGACGACCTCGACCCAGCCGGCGCCCGACCAGGCGATCTCTTCGACGCCGGCGACGTAGCCGATCCCGAGGTAGCGGGCGGCCGCGGCGGGCACCGCGCCCAGGCCTTCGTCGTCGGAGCGGGCGCCGGTCAGCACCAGATCGGCATCCAGCCGACGGATGGCCACCGCCAATACTTGTCCGACGGTGTGAAAATCGGCGGCGCCAAAATCATCCCCGCCCACGCGGACCGCGCGGGTGGCCCCGGCCGCCAGGGCGCGGTGGAGCGGCCCGGTCTCGCGTTCGGTTCCCGCCAGGAGGGCCGTCACGCCCGACGAGCCGTTGCCGGAAGGGCTGCCGCGTACGAGCGCCAGCGCGTGGCCCAGCGCGTGGGTGTCGTCGCGACCCATGGCGCGACCCTCGGCCGTAGCCGGCGGGGCGTGCAAGCAGACGACCACCTTCACGCTGGCACCCGCACGTTCAGGACGGCACCTGCGATCCCGGCACCGCAGCGCGCGAGCGAACGGGCGCGCCCAACGCCGCCAGCGCGCCGACCAGATCTTCCCACACCAGATCGTTGGGATCGCCGAGGGCCCGCCACAGGAAGTCCGCCAGCGCCCGGGGCGGCAGGGGCGCGTCGCCGAACAGGATCACGCCCACCCGCGCCCGCGGGGTCCCGACCATCGGCAGGTCGGCGTGGCCGACGCCGATCAAGATGTCGGGCGCGCCCGCGGCCATCTGCGCCTGCGCCGCGGCGCGCTCGACGACCACCACGCCGGGCGGCGCGGCGGCGATCAAGCGTCCAAGCGCCGCGCCGGCGATCGCCGCGTCGACCACCACCAGCACCTGCGCCAGCGACAGATGGGCGCGGTCGTCGGGCTCGGAGGCGATCTCTTCGATCGACGTCTGGACCGACGGACAGGCGATCACCTCGACGTCGATGTCGGCGGCACCGGGGTGATCGGTAAACTGGCCCGCGGACAGCAGGGCCACCACCGGCCGTTCGATCTCGACCGGATCGAGTCGCCGGTAGGAGGCGCGATCGCTCCGCCAACGGCGCAGGAAGACCCGCCCGACACCGCCCGTCAGCGGGCCGCCGCTCTCCGAGACCACCAGATCGGCGCGCGCGGCGAAGGCTGCCCCGATGCGCGCCGCCAGGCTCGGCCCGAGATCGGCCCCCGCGCCGCCGGCCGGAAATAGGACCATCAGCGGCGGCACGCGCTCGACCGCCGACAACAGGGCGGCACCGTGAGTGGCCTCCAGCGGCGGCGCGCCCAGGCCCGGGCCCTCGCACAAGATCACCTTGTCGGCACCGGCCCGTCCGAGCGCGAACACCGTTGCCGGCGCCAGCTCGCGATCGGCCATGGCGATCGCATAGATCGTGGCACCCGCCTGGCGTGCGATCCGGCGTGCCTCGGAAAGCGCGAACAGCGAAGGCCAAGTGGGCTCTCCGGCGCGAAGATCGATGGGGACGAGGAGGTTCGGCAGAGACGTGGCCTCTCGGTGGGCGCGGGGGAACCTGTATCATGCCAACGCCTTTTGGCCCTGTCCATTTGACATGCCGATCAACCGCTCGCGATAATGCGCTCCAGGCGGACACCCCCCGCGGCATGCCACCAGGACCCGACGGCGACGACGAAGAGCTGGTCGAGATAGATCTCGACCCCGATGGACCCCCGCCGGTCCCGCCGGATGAGGTGGCCGAGCTCGAGCTGGCGGCCGACGAGTTCATCGAGGCGGAGGACACCGAGCCGAATCGCGCCGCCGCCGTCGATATCCGATCGCCGATCGTCGAGGCGGCCGAGGGCAACGCGGCGGACGACCTGGCGCTCTTCGAGGCCGAGGCGGCGGCCGCCGAAGGTGGCCGGCGTGCGTCGCTGCTGCTCGAGGTCGCGCGCCGACGGGCCGACGCGCCCGACGGCGGTCTCGAGGCGGCCCGGGCGGCCTTCGCCGCCGATCCGGCGCTGCCGCTGGCGCTCTGGCCATTGCGGCGGCTGCTGGCGCGCGGGGACCATTGGGCGGAGCTGGTCGAGTGCACCGCTCGGGCCGCCCAAGCGCGGCCCGCGGGGGCCGACCCGGCGGGCCTGGCGGATCTGCTGGTCGAGCGCGGCCGCCTGCTCGAGGATCGGCTGCTGCGCGCCCCCGAAGCGATCGCCTGCTATCGGGAAGCCCTCGCGGCGGCGCCCGACCACCGGGGGGCGCTGCTCTCTCTGCTGCTCATCGGCGTGCGCCGAAAAGATTCGGCGCTCACCGCCGCTGCGTTCGAGGGTCTGGCGCGCCTGGACGACGTGGCATCCCGCCGGGGCGCGCTGCTCATCGAAGAAGCGCGCGCCTGGCGGACCTCGCCCAGCTCGGGGGGGCTCGCGCGGGCACTGGGCGCGCTCGAGGGCGAGATCGCCAAGGCCGACCCGGACTCTCCGCTCGGCAGCCTGCTCATCGAGCTGGAGGCGCTCACGCGCGAGGATTTCCCGCCCGAGATCGCCGCCCGCGCCCTCGAGCGACTGGTGCCGCTGGTGGCGCCGCCCGATCCACCGCTGGCGGTGGCGCTGCTGCGAGAGCGCGCCCGCATCCTCCTGCGACAGTCCGCGCGCGGGGCGGCCCTCGAGGCCCTGAACCAGGCCGCCCGCCTCGATCCGGCGCATCCCCTGGTGGCGGCCGAGCGGCTCGAGCTGGCTTTTGCTCTCGACCGGCTCGATCAGGCGGACGAGATCGCGCGCGCCTTCGTTACCGCCGCGGTCTCCGACGACGAAGCCGTCGATCTGGCGCTCGCCTACGCGGAGACGGCGATCCGCGTCGGGCGCGCCGAGTCGGCCGCCGAGCTGCTCCGTCGCGCCCGCCTGCGCGGGGCTCGGCCCGCCCGGGCCGACCTGCGGGCCTTCGAGCTGGCCATCGCGGTGCGCGGACGCGATGCCCCGGCGCTGGCCGATGCGTTCATTGCCGAAGCCGACACGCCGGTGGCCGCCGGGGGAGACGGCGCGATCGTGGCGCTCACCGCAGCCGGCGCGATCCGCGGCTCGGCGCTCGGCGAGACGGCGGCGGGAGAGGCGCTCCTTCGCCGCGCGCTGGCGGGCGGTCCCGATCGGGCGGCGCGCCCGGCCCGGCGTGCGCTGGTCGCGCTCCTGGCCGCGGCCGGCCGATCGGGGGAGGCCGCGGAGATCCTCGAATCGGCCCTGACCTCGCCACCTGCCGCGGAGATCGCGGACCGCGACACCCGCGCCTTCGAGACATGGGCCTGTCAATCGCTGGTCTCGTTTTATGCGGACGAGCTGGATGCGCCCGGCCGCGCGCTCGTCCACCAACGGCGCCTGGTGGCCTTGGCGCCCGATGATCTCGATCGGCGGATCCGATTGTGCGACCTCGATCTGCTCTGCGTGGGGGACGCCCGCCTGCACGCCGAGGAGCGCGCCGCGAACCTGATCGCGATGGCGGCGGCCGCCGGGGACCAGGCGGTCGCGCTGGCGTTGCGCGTCGAGGCGGGACGGGCGCTGTGCGCGGTGCCGGATCTGGATCAGCGGGATCGCGGCCTGGCGCTGCTGCGCGAGCTGACGGGTCTCGACGTCACGGGCCTGGCCGCCTCGGCGCTCGAACGGGCTTCACCCACGGAGGATCTGCGCGCGGAGGTGGTGGCGGCTGAGCTCTCCGCGGCGGCCGACGCCGAGCCCGAGATCGTGCGGGCCCTGCGCTTTCGCCTGGCCCACCACTACGCCGCCGGGGGACACTATCCCGAGGCGCTGGCCGCGCTGACGCCGCTGCGCTCGGAGGGCGATCCGCTGGCGCGGGCCTGGAGCTACGAGCTGGCGCGCCGATCGGGAGAGGCCATCTTGGAGGTGGCGGTCCTGTCCGAGGAGACGCGCGCGCGTGACGGGATACTCGGCGACGGGGCAGGCATCCTGCTCGCCGACGGCGAAGCGCGCGCCCGGGCCGGAGATCCGCAGGGGGCGGCGGCCTCGTTTCGTCGCGCGCTGGAGCTGGCGCCGGCCGGCGAGACCGCCGCCGACGCGGCGCTTGGCCTCTTCCGGTTGGCAGCGGCCGATCCGACCGGGGGACCGCGCGCGATGCCCGAGGCGCTGGCGGCCTTGGCCCAGGCGGCGGCCGACGATCCCGCGCTGTCGGCGCGGGCCGCGCGGGAGGCGGCACTGGCACGCGCGACAGCCGGTGAGATCGCGCCCACCGATCTGGCGGCGCAGTCGGCCGACAACGCGACCATCGACAGCGCGACCATCGACAGCGCGACAATCAAAGACCGGGCCGAAGTCTCGCTCTTGCGCTTCATGGCGGGTGCGCGCCAAGGGGACGCCGGGGCGGTGGCGGGCGCGCTGGCGGAGATCGCGCTCGGATTGGTCGGCCCCGACGGCCCGCCACCCGAAGCGGTGGCGTTGCTCGGACGCTCCGCCGCGCGGGCGCGTTTGGCGGGACCGGAGGTGGCGGAGCGTCTGGCCATCACCGCTTGGCAAACCGGCCGCCGACCCGCGCTGGCTCCGGCGCTCTCGGATCTCTCGGTGCCGGGTGGAGCGCCCTGGCCCGAGACCCGTCCGGATCCGCGGCGGACGCGTGCGCGCCGGACCGGCGGCGCCACCGGCAACATCCTCGATCTCGAGGTGGCGCTGGACGCCGAGCGGCGCGGCGCCCTCGGCACGGCGCTGGCCGCCTACGGCGGCGTCATCGCCGTCGATCCCGATCGATTGGAGGCCTGGACTGGTATTCGGCGGGTGGCGCGCGCCGGTGGCGATCTGCTCGGTGAAGCCCGCGCGCTGGTTCGACTGGGCGCGCTGGTGGCGGCCCCCGAGCGGGCGGCGGCGCTGTTCGTCGAAGCCGGCGGGGCCTACGAGCGGGCGGGCCGCATCGACGACGCGATCGCGTCCTTGGCGCGCGCGGTCGAGCTGAGGCCAGACGACGTCGCTGTCTATGGCCACGTCCATATGCTGCTGAGGGCGGATCTCGGCGCGCCGGGGCGCGCGGTGGCCTTCGACGGCTTGCTCTCTTACCGCCTCGCGGCCGCCAAGCTGACCCGCGGCGAACGGATCGCGCTGCTGTTCGAACGGGCGGAGCACCGTCTGTCCGACCTCGGCGATCGCGCGGCGGCCTTCGACGACTTCAAGCGGATTCTAAAGATTGACCCGCAACACATGGCTTCGATTTACAAGTTGGCCTACCGCGCCATCGCCGATCAGGACCACGCGGCGGCGGCCCGTTGGCTCCAGCGCTACCTGGCATTGGTTGGCGCCGACGACGGGGATCGGGCGGCGGCGGCGCGACTCGACCTGGCGGCCAGCCACGAGGCGCGCGGCGAGTCGACCCGAGCCGTCGAGACGTTGCGCCGGGCCGCCGCGTTGCGCCCGACCGACCCGCACCCCATCGAGAGGCTGAGCGAGCTCTATCTGCGCCGATCGGACCTGCGCGGCGCGGTGGCCACGTTGCAAGACGCCGAGCCGCGGTTGCCGACGGCGCACGCCAAGGCGGCGCTGCAGCTCCGGGTGGGCGAGCTGCTCCGCGATGTCGGACGCGACGCCCAGGGAGCCTCGGCCGCCTTCCGCCGGGCCGCCGACCTCGAGCCGCTGGGCACCGGTGTCGCCTGCCTGGTGGCGCTGGCCGACGCCACCGGGGACGCGCGCGCGGCGCTCGAGATCGTCGAGCGCGAGGTGGGCGATCTGCGGCGCGCCCTGGCCGCCCATCCACTGGATCAACCGCGGCTGGAACGTCTGGCGATCTTCCTCAACATCGCGCGGGCACGCGGGGTCACCGGCGCCATCTCGGAGGCCGCGGCGGCCGTCGAAAGCGTGCGCCAACTGGTCGAAGATCGTTTGCCGCCGTCGCCCGCGCCCCCGCGCATCGCGCCCAAGGCCGGCCGCGCCTTCGTCGCCGAGTTGGCCGATCCGGCCGCCGGCGGCTTCGTGGCCGAGGTTTGGCCGCACCTGGCGGCCGTCGCCGGAACGATCGCGGCGCCACCGGTCCGCGCCCGCCGCACCTCGATCGACGGCGAGCCGAGCCTGGCCTGGATCGCGCCCACCGCCGCGGCGATCGGCCTGCCCAAGCTGCCGCTCTACCTCAACCGCGAAGCGGGTGGCCCACTGGTCATACCGATCGAGGATCCCGATCCGGCCTTGGTCTTCTCGGGCGAGGCGGCGACGTCCATGGCAACCCGCTTCCAGGTGGGACGCGCGCTGGGTCTGCTGGTGCAACGGGCCACCGTCCTCGAGCAGGCCGGCGGCGACGACCTGGCGCCGCTCTTCGCCTGCGCCGCGATCCTGGCCGGGGTGGCGCCGCCGGCCGGGTTACCGCGTCCGACGGAGACCCTGCAGCGCGATGTCATCCGCGCCATCGGCCGCAAGGATCGCAAGGCCTTGGCGCTGCAGGCCTCGCGTTTTCCGTTCGAGATCTTCGACCTGGCGGCCTGGCGGGCGGCGGTTCTGGGCGCGGCCAACCGGTTCGGGTTGCTGGTGGTCGGGGACCCGGCGCTGGCCGCCATCGCGATCGCCGGTGGGGCTCAGGCGGTGGCGAGCAGCCCGGCCGCCCTGGAGCTGTTGGCGTTCGCGCTCGGCGATCGATACCCGGCCCTGCAGCGAGCCGCGCGGGAGTTGGGGGGCTGATGGCGACCCGCGGAAAACCTCCTGGCGGCAGCGACGAAGCATCGATCGAGATCGACGATCTTCTCGACGATCTCTTCGAGGACGGTCCCAAGACCGATCCGACCGCAGCTGCGCTCGCCGACGAGGTGACGTTGGAAAGCGTCGCGCCCGCGGGCCGCGGCGCCGAGAGCGCCCCCGAGAGCGTCCCAGACGACAGCGCCGAGCCACCGACCGCCTTCGCGCCGCCCCTGCCCGAGATGTATGCCGAGATCTGGCAAGCCGGCATCCAGGCCTTGGTGAGCGTTCCCGACACGGCTGCCCCCTCGGTGACGGCGGCAGCCGAATGGGTGGCGGAGGCTCAGCTCTTCAAAACCGAGGCGGCGCTCGCGGAGACCCCGGCCCGGGCGGCTTTATGTCTCCTGGCCGGGGCGCGCGCCGCCGAGACCGCCGGTGATCTGGCCGGGGCCGCCGACCTCTACGACCAGGCGCTGGAGCGCGCGCCGCGGGCGCCGGACGCGCTCCGGGGGCGGGCCCGGCTGGCCGAGAGCGTCGGTGATCTCGACGAGGCGCACGCCTTGTGGGCGCGCCTGGCCGTCGCGGCCGAGACGGCCGAGGAGCGCGCGTTTTATGCGGGCCTCTCGGCGGAGTGGACGCTGGCCCGGCGGGGCGCGCTGCCGGCGGTGGCGCTCGACGCGATGGCGCCCGGCCCGTCGCGCACGCTGGCGCTCTTCGAGGAGTCGCTGCGCGGGGGGAACGCCGGCAAGATCGCCGCCGCGCTGGCCGTAGCGGGCCGAGCCGTAGGCGGCACGCCGGGTGCGGTGATGCTCGAGGAGGCGGCCCGCTTTGCCGCGCTGGCCCTCGACGCCAGCGCGACGTCGGCCTATCAGGCGGCCGCGCGGCAACTCGATCCGTCGTCGGACGGCGGGATTCTCGGGCGTCTCCGCGACGCCGCCCGGATGGACATTCGTGGCGCGGCCAAGACCCTGGCGCCGATATTGTCGTCGCTGCCAGGCGACTCCGCGCTGGCGCACGCGCTCGGGCGGTGGGCTGCGGGACTCGCACGGCGGCGCGGCGACCCGGCGGAGGCGGGCGCGCTCTTGATGAATCTCGGCGCCGCGACGGTCGCCGCGGCGCGCGACGGGATCGACTTCGCGCTGGCCAGCGGAATGCCGCTCGACGGGGCGAGCCTGGAGCGGTTGCGCGCTGGAGCGACCACCGGCGTGGCGATCGCCAACCTGGACTGGATCGAGGCCGGCGATCTGATCCGGCGCGGGGAAACCGGCGCCGCTGGCACGCTGCTGTCGCGCGCGATCGAGGTCCAACCCGACGCCGTGCCGCTGGGCCTGCTGGCCGAGGAACTGGCGAGGGTCTGGACCGCCCAACCCGATTCGACCGGCGGCGCCGAGCCGTTGGCCGGCGCGCTCGAGGGCTGGTTGCGCAGCGATCCGGCCCGCCGGGCCGAAGCGGCGCTGGCGTTGGCCGATGCCCGCGAGCGGGGTGGCGCCGGCAACTCGCTCGGCGTGCGCGCGGCACTGCAGACCGCCGTCGAGGCCGCGCCGGAGTCGGCGCTGTTCTGGACCGTGGCGGCTGCCGACGCGCGCGCGGGCCGGCGCGCCGACGCGGCGGCCGTGCTCGACTATGGCGCCGAGGTGTGGAGCGCCAGCGCTCTGCCGGCCGGCCTGCGTGCGTGCGCAGAGGCCAAAATCGGGCTTGAAGATCCGGCTTCCGCGCTGGGACCGCTCGGATCGGCTGAGGAGGGTCTCTCCGCCGTGGGGCGCGCGCTTGGAGCGGTCGCCGTGGCCCGCCTCGCGGAGCGCGCCGGCGAGAGCGGTCTTCTGCGGGCCGCGCTGGCGGCCAACCCAGGCACCGATCCGGCGCAACGGGCCGAGCTGGCGGTGCGTCGGGCGTCGTCCTATGGGGCGGCGGACGCCAAGCTGAAAGTACGCGCGCTGGCCGAAGCCCTGACGGCGGTGCCGGATCACCCTGTCGCGCTACCGCTCTATGTTCTTCAGACCGGCGTGGATTCGAGCGCGGCTGCCGCCGCGTTGGCCGCCGCCGGCGCCGCCTCCGACCCGCCGTCGCCGACGGACCGGCTCTTCGCGCTGGCGGCCGGCGACGTGCTCGGCCTCGACGACGACGGCGAGGCGGCCTTCCTGCGTGCGTCCGAGCTGGTGGCCGCCTGGCCCGGCGATCGTCAAGCGCAGATGGCGCTGGTCCGCGCCGCCAACCGCCTTCCCTCCTCGGCGCGCCGGCGGGCGCTGGCCGAGCTGCCACTCGCCGCCGGAGGCGCATCAGACGCCGCTTTGGCGCTCCTGGTCGGGCAGGCGCGCCTAGAAGTCGGGGATTCGGAGCGCGCCGCCGACGCGATGGGTGGCTTGACCGAGGGGCGCTTCGGGGCCGAGGCACGGCGCGCGGCGGTTCACCTGGGGACGTCGAGCGAAGGGCTGCCGTCCCGACTGCGGTTCGGGCCGACCGACGAGACCGCCGACGCGACCCGCGCCACGCTCGCCACGCTGGCCGAGCAGGCGCGTTCGTCGGCCTGGCGCGAGCTCATCGCGACGATGGAGACCAAGCCGCCCCACGAAACGCGGGCCGGCGCCGCCACCTTGGCGTTCCTATCTTCGGTGGCCGACGGGCACGATCTGTCCGACACGGCTTCGCGCCTGGCCGCGGCGGCGATCGAAGCCGCGCGGTCCGATGGGGCCGCGGGACGCTTGGGGCTCCCCGAGCTGGCACGCATCGCCGAATCGGAGGGCGCCCACTCGACCCGGCTGCGCGCCTATGAATTGGCCGTCGCGCAGCTGGGGGTCGCCGAGTCCGAGCGGCGCGCGGCGGCTTTGGCGCAGGCCGGGCGCGCGCAGCTCCTCGAAGCGGGGCCGGATGCCCGGCCTGCGGCGGACGCCTGGCAGGCGGCGCTGGCGGCCGACCCGACCTACCTGCCGGCGGCGCTGGCGCTCCGGCGCGGGGCCGCCCGCCGAGGTGACGCACCGGCCGCCGCGGCGGCCAGCGAGGTCGAGGCCGGCTGTCTGTCGGTGCCCGCCCACCGCGTGCGCGCGCTGCTGCTGGCGGCGGCGTTGATCTCGGAAGGTGGACCAGCCCCGTCGGCCGGACCAACCGGGCAGAAGGGGCAGGGCGATGCGACAACCGGCGCCACGACGGATCGGCGCGCGCTCGAGATCCTGCGGGCGGCTCTGGCGACCGATCCGACCCATGAGGCCGCCTTCGAGCGGCTCCGCGAGGTGCTGACCCGCCTGCACGACGTACCGGCATTGTCGGCCGCGCTCGCGGCGCGCATCGAGGTGGCGCAAAACCCGTTCGAGGTCACCTCGCTGCGCCTGGCGCGCGCGGAGCTGCTGGCCGGTCCGCTGGCCGACCCCGTCGGCGCGCGGGCCGAGCTGGAGACCATCTTGCGCAAGCAGCCCGAGCACCCGCGCGCGCTGGCCGAGCTTTCCGAGCTCCTGTGGCGAGCCCAGGCCTGGGCCGAGACCGGCGAGGTCTATCTGCGCCGCGCGGTGGTCGAACGGGATCCCAGCACGCTCCGCGAGATCTTTCTGCGCCTCGGCCAGATCTATTCGGAGCACGTTCCGGACTCCAAGCGCGCGGCCACCGCCTACGAGCGGGTGCTCTCGATCGACCCGGACAACTATCTGGCGTTGCGCTCGCTGTCGGACCTGTATGTGGCGGAGGGTGAGACCAAGCTGGCCCTTCCGGTCACCGATCGCTTGATCGCGCGCGAGCCGGACCTGGCGCGCCGCACCGGCTTTCGGGTGCGCCTCGGCGAAATCCTGGTACACGCCGGGGATCAGCGGCGCGCCGGGCTCGAGCTGCGCCGCGCGGTCGAAGAGGCCCCGCGCGATCTGGCCGCCGTGAGCGCGCTGGCGCATTTTCTGGAGCGGGCCCGGGACCCGGCCGGGCGTCGCAGCGTGCTCGATCGGGCGGTCGGTCTGCTGCGCCACGATCTCGAGGGCAACCAGCCGCACGGACCGGCGCTCGGAACGCTGCGGGCCTTGGCCAGCCTGCTCACGCTGCGCGAGCGACCGCACGCGGCGCTGGCGGCCGCGCAACTCTTCGCCGCGCTCGAAGGCCAGGCGGCGACGCGGGCCTCGACCTCTCGCCCCGGACGGAACCTGGAGGCGCTCCGCCGTCCGGAGCTGGACGAACGATCGTTCCCCCCCGAGCTGCTGCCCGGAATCCGAAATATCTTCCGGCTGCTCGGTCCGCTGCTCAGGCCGAGCGGACAAGAGCTGGCGCAGAAGCTGGCACGACAGGGGGTCACCCGCGGCGATCGCAAAGCCCGGGGCGCGGCGCCTCGGCCGGCGTTCGAGGCCGTAGCCAGTGAGCTGGGGGTGAGCGACTTCGATCTCTACGTCCGAACCCCGGCGGCGGTCTCGGGGCCGGTTCCGCTGCGGGCCGAGCCGGGCAATCCGCCGGCGATCATCGTGGGCGCGCCGCTCTGCGAGCTGGGTCCGGCGGCCCTCCGTTTCGTCGCCGCGCGCGCTCTCCGGCTGACCGCGACCCATCTCGACACGCTGTTGGCCCTCCCGGTCGAGGAGGCCGGCGCGCTCCTGGTGGGGATCATCCGGCAATCCGTCCCCGACTACCGGCACGCCGAGGTGCGGGACGCGCTGGTCGACATCGAGGCCGCTCGCCTCGAGCGGCTGATCCCCCGCAAGCTCAAGCCCCAGGTGCTTCCGTTCGCCGTCGAGAGCGCCGGAACCTTCGATTTGGCGGCGCTCTACGGCGCGGTGCGGGACGGGGCCAACGCGACCGGGCTCTTGGCGGCGGCGGACCTTCCCGCCGCGCTGCAGGTGGTGCTCGCGCTCTCCGGTTCGAACACCTCGCCGGCGGCCGCCAAGTCCGGCCTCACGGTGGCCGCGATCCTGGCCAACCCGGAGGCGCTCGCGCTCCTCCGTTTCGCGCTCTCCGACAGCTACGACGATCTGTCCCGCGCGCTCGAAGACGGCTAGACGGCTAGACGGCAGTTCGGCTAGAGGCAGTTCGGCTAGACGGCAGTTCGGCTGGACGGCAGTTCCTATAGACGGGATAGCGGCCCAACGACAACACGCCAACCCGCCCAGGCTCGCGCAACGCAACCGTCGGGTGATAAGCTCTTCAGCCGTGCCCGTGGGAGACGCCAGCCCGCCCGCCGACGATCCACTGATCGGAATGGTGGTCTCCGACCGCTACCGGATCATCCGCAAGATCGGGGAGGGGGGCATGGGCGCCGTCTACCAAGCCGAGCATGCGCTCATCGAGAAGCGGATCGCGCTCAAGATTCTGTTCCAGGATCTCACCCGCCGACCGGATCTGGTGGCGCGGTTTCTCCAGGAGGCCAAAAGCGCGTCGCGCATCGGCCAGGAGAACGTGATCGACATTTCGGACTTCGGTCAGACCCCAAGCGGCCTGGTCTACATCGCGATGGAGTTTCTCGACGGGCAGGACCTGGGCCGCCTGCTCAAGACCGAGCGATCGGTACCATGGATGCGGGCGCGCCCGATCTTGATGCAGATCGCCAAGGCGCTGCGGGCTGCACACGGCCACGGGATCATCCACCGCGACATGAAGCCGGAAAACATCTACTTAATCCAGCGCGAGGGACGCGCGGACTTCGTGAAGGTGCTGGACTTCGGCATTGCCAAGGTGGTCTCGGCCGACGACACCGACGGTCCGCGCCTGACCCAGACCGGCATGATCTTCGGGACACCCGAGTACATGTCGCCCGAGCAGGCCCAGGGGCATCCCCCCGACCACCGCCTCGACGTCTATGCGGTGGGCTGCATCATGTACCAGATGCTGACCGGCAGCGTTCCGTTCATGGCCGACAGCTTCATGGGGATCCTGACCAAACACCTGGTCGAGGCGCCGGTGCCCCCCCGCCAGCGCCGGCCCGATCTGGAGATCCCGACGGATGTCGAGGCGGTCTGCCTGCGCGCGCTCGAGAAGGATCGCGAGAAGCGTTGGCCCGACATGGACGCCTTCTACCGGGCGCTCGGCTCGGCCGGTGGCGTGCCGTTCGAGCCGTCGAACGTCTTCGTGCCGCGGGCGGCGAGCCTCAAGTATCCGGCGCTGGCGGACGCCAACCCGCTGCCCCGCGAATCGAAAACCGCCATCTCGGTCTCGCCGCCGTCG
>DASRLC010000272.1:0-15479 GCA_035648655.1 Polyangia bacterium | reverse complement strand
GGCGGCGGGCTGCTTTGGGCGCTGCCGCTGGCCGGCGCATCCACCAGCGCGTCCCCCTCCCCCATCGCACCGGCCAGCGGCAGCGCCCAAAGCAGCCCGCCGCCGGCGCTCCAGGCGCCGGCGAAGGCCCGCCCGGCAGCGGGATCGACCGCGATGGGCGTCCCGGCCGGCCCGTCGCCGAACGGCGCCGGTCCGTTGACGTAGCCGGTGACGCCGACCCGGCCGCTGCCGTCGATGGCGACCGCGTAGCCCTGCCCCGGAACCTGCCCGCCGGGAAACGCCGTCCAGAGGTTCGAGCCATCGGCCCCGTCGACCTCACCGACGAAGATCGGTCCATCTCCGGCCGGCGCTTGGACTTGACCGCTCTCGCCGGACCCGAAGACCGCGCCCGGACCGATCGCGCCGGTCAGCGCGATCGCCACCGCACCGCTGGGGCCGACCCAGCTGGCGATTCCCCGCGCGATGTCGTCGTCGGATCCACCCGCCCGTTTCGACCAGCGCACGCTGCCGTCGGTGGCGATCCGCGCCACGAAGACATCCAGCCCACCGGCGCTGGTGAGAACGGTGCCCGCCGCGTCGCCACCGGTGTCGGTGATGGTCAAGGTCGCGGCGAACCAACCCGCGACGGCCACCTCGCCGGCGTCGAGGGACACCAGATCGGCGATCTCGACGTCGCCCGCCGGCGCGGCGAAGGTGGTGACCCAGACCAGCCGCTGGTCGCTCCGATAGCGGGCCACGTACGCGCCCCGCGGCGCGCTGGCGGTCTTGCTGACGTCGGGGGCGAACGACACCGTCCCGATGAAACCGCCTGCCACGATCACGCTCCCGTCGGCAAGCGGCGCGACGGCCGTAACGGTGGTCGAGCCGCCGGTGGGCGCCGCCGGACCGACGACGATGCCCCAGTCGACGGCGCCCGCAGCCGGCCCGGCGTCCACCCCCGCCTCGGTGCCCACGTCGGTGCCTGGGCCGGCGTCGAGCTCGATCGCCGGCGACGGCAGCAGCGGCCGCGCGGCGCAGGCGGCGAGACAGGTCGCAAGGACCCCCGAAACGACCAGGCCGGTGCGCATGCGGACCCAAGGATACTGCTAGAATGTCCGCCGATGCTGGACCTCGCGCAGGGACCCTTCCTGGTCGCCGTGGCCGACGGTCCCCAGACGCTGGCGCGCGCCGCCGAGCTCGAGGTCGCGCAACGTTCCTTCGACCTGGTCGAGGCGCGCCTCGATCTCTACCCGAATCAATCGGTCGACGGCTGCGAGGCGGCTTGCCATCGCCTGGAGGCGAGCGGGACACCGGTGCTGATCACGTTGCGGACCGCCGCCCAAGGGGGACGCTGGACGGGCGCGGACGCCGAGCGATTGCCGAAATTTCGAGCGGCGCTGGCGGTGGCGTCGTGGGCCGACGTCGAGGACGACGCCCCGATCGTCGAGGCCGTCGCGGGCCTCCTGCGGGCGCGCGCCGGGGGACAGCTCGTGGTGTCGCACCACGACTTCTCGCGAACGCCTGCGCCGGGCGAGCTGCTGGCGCTGGTGGACGCCTGTCACCGCGCGGCGCCCGGCGCGCTGGCCAAGCTGGCCACGACCATCGTCCACGACGGCGATCGCCGCGCGCTGCACGATCTGATCGCCAAGCGTCCCGAGCGGACCGCCGTCATCGGGATGGGCGTCGCCGACGAAGGCCTGCGCGTCGCGCTGGCCGCCGCGGGATCGCTGCTGGCCTACGGCTACCTGGGAACCTCGACGGCGCCCGGCCAGCTCTCGGTCGCCGCGCTGCACACGCGCCTGCTGGGCGCGTCGCCCCGTTACGCCGCCCGCCGCGGCGCCCGACTTACTTGACGGAGCAGCCGCCGAGCAACGGCGCGCCCATCAGCATGCCGCGCCCCTCGCACAAGAGCGAGAGGGTCCGCCCCTTGGCGGTACCGATCACCGTCGGGTTGTCGCGGCTGGCCATGGTCGCGTTGACGGTTTCGAAGGCGTCGCCCGTGTTGAATCGGACCAGCAAGCGCCCCCCGAAATCGCGATCGATCGACCGAATCGTGCCGGTCACCAGCACCGGCTGATCCCTAAAGCTCCGATCGCTCCCCGCGGCATCGCGCGAGTAGGCCATCCATAGATCGGTGGCCGACATCCGGCGGGCGAGCCCCGCCTGTGCCGCAGGCGCAGGCGCGCGGGCCGAAGCGGCGACGCCGACGGGGACGGGCATCGACGCCGCGGTTTCCATCGGGCGAGCCGGCGTGCGGATGGCGCCGGCGCTGGCCACGGCGAACATCCCGGCCATCAAACACCCGCCCAGCCCCAGCCAGATGATCCGCGGCCGGACCCGCTGGCTCTTGCCGCAGCGCCGGCAGGCATAGGCGCTGCGCGAGACCAGCTTGCCGCACTTTCCGCAGCGCCGTTGCGCGGTCCGTACGGGATAGGGCGCTTGTCGAGCCAGAGCGACGCTCATGTCAGACCCATCGGCGGACCCAATGCGATCTTGACCCCCACATATCTCCGTCCGCGACCACCTCCGTCATATAGTTGTCGGGCATGCCCGCTCGACCCGACCGCGAGCCGATCTCGCCGGCGCGAATCAACTTCGGTTGGCTCGTCCGCCTGCGGTTCGCCACCGTCGCCGGTCAAGCCCTCACCATCGCCTTCGTCCGCTGGGGCATGGATCTGGACATCCCCGTGGGGCCGCTCTACGCGCTGGTGGCGGTGGCGTTGGCCTCCAACCTAGCGGGCATCGCCTACGCCCGCGCGGCGGTCCCCCAGGATTGGTGGCTCCTGGTCGCGATGGCCTTCGACGTGCTGACCTTCTCGGGCCTGCTCTACCTGACCGGCGGGCCCGAGAACCCGTTCAGCTTCCTCTATCTGGTCCCCATCGCGATCGCGGCCATCACGCTGCGCCCGGCCTGGACCTGGATGTTGGCGCTGCTGTCGCTGGCCTCGTCGGCGGTGCTGTTCGTGCGGCATCGCCCGCTGCCGATGGCCGGCGGCCACGCCGGGCACATGGCGCTCCACCTGCGCGGGATGTGGGTGGCGTTCGGCGTCGCTTCGGCCTTCATCGTCTACTTTCTTCTGCGCGTGCGGCGCGCCTTGGCGGCGCGTGATCAGGAGCTGGACGCCTCGCGGAACTTGGCGGCGCGCCAAGAGCGTTTGGCGTCGTTGGCGACGCTGGCGGCCGGCGCGGCCCACGAGCTGGCCACGCCGCTGTCGACCATCGCAGTCGTCGCCAAGGATCTGGAGCGCGAGGTGGCCGCCGCCGGCTCGGCCTCGACCGTCGAGGACGTGCGTCTGGTGCGCCAGGAGGTCGAGCGCTGTCGACAGATCTTGGCGCGCATGCGCACCGACGCCGGCGATCAGGTGGGCGAGCATTTCGTGCGCGTCTCGGTCCGCGAGCTCATCGCCGACTGCCTGGCCGAATGCGCCGGCTCGACCGGCCCGGCGATCGACGTCGCGCTCGATCAGGCGACCGCCGAAGGGAGCGCCACCCTACCCCGCCACGCCTTCGTGCAAGCGCTGCGCGGTCTCCTCGACAACGCCCGCCAAGCGTCGCCGGCGGGTGCGCGCGTCTCACTGCGCGTCGCGCCCGGCGTCCCGGGCCGGTTGATCTTCCAGGTGGTCGACCAAGGCGGCGGCATCGCGCCCGAGATCCTCGGTCGGGTGGGTGAGCCATTCTTCACCACCAAGCCGACTGGAAAAGGCATGGGGCTGGGGATCTTCCTGGCGCGCGCGATCGTCGAGCGCCTGGGCGGCGAGCTGTCGATTGGATCGACGCCCGGCACCGGCACCACCGCGACGGTCTGGCTGCCGATCGGGCAGGCGCCGTGAGCGAGCCCGGAACGATCCTGCTGGTCGACGACGACGAGGTCTTTCGCGAGCGCCTGGCCCGATCGCTGCGCGAGCGCAGCTACGACGTGGTCACGTCCGCCGGATACGACCAGGCGCTGGCCGCCACCGAGGGGCGCCGGTTCGACTTCGCGATCGTCGATCTGCGGATGCCGGGGCTCTCCGGCTTGGCGCTCATTGCGCCGCTGCACGAACGGATGCCGTCGGCGCGTATCGTGGTCCTCACCGGATACGGCAGCATCACCTCGGCGGTCGAGGCCCTACGCGCCGGCGCGCACGACTACCTGAGCAAGCCGGTCGACACCGACCAGATCATCGCCGCCCTCGCCAGCGACGCCGCCCGCCCGGCGCCCGAGGGCGCGCCCACGCTGGCGCGCGCCGAGTGGGAGCACATCCAGCGCGTCCTGGCCGACTGCCACCAAAACATCTCGGAGTCGGCGCGCCGCCTGGGCATCACGCGCCGCACGCTGCAGCTCAAGCTCAAGAAGTACCCGCCGCGCAACTGAGCGGCTCATAAATCGATCGTTACATCCCGACCGGCGGCCATTTGGCCGCTGCGAAAATATTATCCAGCTCCCGCCGCACCGAACGCGCGTAGCTTCGTGCGACCCAAGGAGAGCTCATGACGAAGCCGTCGCCCCGCTGGCTCATTCTCGCGTCGATTCTGTCCGCCGCCGCGCTCGTTACCCTCGGCTGCGGCAGCAGCGGTGGCGGCACCGGCGCCACCGCGCCCATCGGGGAGATCATCGGGCCGCCCGACAACCACTGCGCCGATGGCGACGGCGGCCTGACCGTCCAGAGCATCGGCGTCTGCCAGGTCGTCGATCCCGCGCGCGTGCCGGCACCATCGAGCACCTGCGCCGTCACGTTCAGCCTGGACGCCGGCGCCGCCGCTTCGGGCGACGTGGACGCCGCGGTCCCAGCCGACGCCGGCGCGCCCATCAGCGACTACGGGCCGACCATGTACGGGTCGGCCGGCAACGACGACGACTGCAAGTACTACGTCAGCTGGATCGCAACCCCCATCGTCGAGAAGGCCGACACCTACTTCACGATGACCGCCATCCGACTGCAGGACATGGCGCCCGCCACCTGCGCCGGCGTCATCCCCGACGTGTCGCTCGACAACCCCAACGGCGGCTTTTCGATCCACGGCCTGCCCGCGCCCCCCAACCCGTCACCCGAGATCGCGCCGGGCGTTTACAAGGTCGGTCCGATCCGCTTCGACGAGCCCGGCATCTGGACCGTGCGCTTCCACCTCTTCGAGGAGTGCAGCGACAACCTAGACGACTCACCGCACGGCCACGCCGCGTTCTACGTCAAGGTGCCTTGATTAGTCGAGATCCTCGAAGGCGCCCGACGATGCGGTGCCGGCGTACGTCGTTCGTAGCTCTATCGGTGGCAGGCGCCTTGGCGCTGCTGGCTGACTCTTCCGGATGCAAGAGTTCGGGGGAGGGCGTGGCCTGCGATCCGCCGGTGAATCCGACCTGTCCCGGCGTTTCTCCGAGCTTCGCCAATGATGTGTATCCGAATGTGATTCGCCCGTTCTGCGCCCTGCCCTGCCACAGCTCCATCGGCCAGGAGTTCAGCATGCCGCTCACGACCTACCAACAGATCTATGGCCAGAACGGACAGGAAGCGGGGGAGATTTTTACCCAAGTCTTCGAAGACTGTCTGATGCCGCCTTCCAACGCGCCCGCCCAGCTCACCGACGGTGACGGTGACGCGGGCACCGGCGACGCGGCGGCGGGTACAGCCGACGCTGCGGCCACCAATCCCCGGCAGACCTTGCTCGATTGGCTGGTCTGCGGGGCGCTCAACAATTGAACGGACCCTTTGAGGGTCCCGGCTAAGTGTGACATGCGCCGAGCGCTGGAACATAGTGAGAGGCATGCTGCTTGGGGGCCAATGAGCACTCTTGGTCGTCCGGGGGATGGCGCACGCGTCACCGCTCCGAGTCTGATGTCCAGAGCTACGTTCCTCGTTGGACTTTCGATCTGTTTTTCGCTTTTGACGCCCGCCGGCTGCGGCGGCGCGGCGCCCGAGCAATTGACCCACGACCAGCTCATGGACCCGCTGACCTGCAAAACGTGCCATCCCGCACAATTCCAGGACTGGTCGGGGAGCATGCACGCCTACGCCACCGATGATCCGGTCTTTGCCGCCATGAACCAGCGCGCGCAGGTCGGCACCTTCTGCCTCAACTGCCACGCGCCGCTGGCGCTGCGCACGGGCGCCGACACGACCCAGCTTTCGGCGCTGCCGCAGCCTCTCAAGGGCGTCACCTGTTACTTCTGCCACTCGATTGACTCGGTGACCGGGACGCACAACGACCCGCTGGTGCTGGCCACCAACGACGGGCTCTTCGGGCCGTTCGCCGATCCGGCGGCCGGCTCACCCCACAACGTGAGCTACTCGCGCCTCATCGACGGCGCCACCACCGATTCGGCGACCGCCTGCGGGAGCTGCCACGACATCCAGAACCTGCAAGGCGCGCACGTCGAGCGAACGTTCGAGGAGTGGCAGGCCACCACGCTGTCGGTGCCGCCCGCGGGCGAGAGCTGCGCCGAGTGCCATATGTTGGGGACCCCCGGCGCGGTGTCGACCACCACGCCCAACAAGATCCGACGCAACCACGACCACGCCTTTCCGGCCGTCGATCTGCCGGTGGTCGATTTTCCCACCGCCGATCCGCAGAACGGCATCGCGCCGCAGAACCAGGCCCTGCGGACCGCGTCGCAAGCGTTGCTCGACACCACGATTCAGCAGACGCTCTGCCTCAACCCGCAGACCAACCGCCTGCAGCTCACGCTCGACAACGTGGGGGCGTCCGGCCACAGCTGGCCGAGCGGCGCCACGCCGGACCGGCGGGTGTGGGTCGAGCTGACCGCCTACCAGGCCGGCGCCGTCATCTACGCCAGCGGCAACACCACCGATCTGCCCGGCTTCCCGAGCGCGCTGCCGCTGGAAGACAGCTCACCCGATCCGGATCTCTGGCTGATCCGCGACTGCCTCTTCGACGCGAATGGGAACCAGCTCACCATGTTTTGGCAGGCGGTCACCCTGGGCACCAGCAACCAGCTTCCCGGCCTCCTGGTGCAAAACGTCAACGACCCGTCGACCTATCAGACGCACCTCATGAAGGAGTACCCGGACGCCGCCCGGACCGCCACCCTGCCCGCCACGCCCGATCATGTGACGGTCACCGTGCACATGCAGGCCATCGGGGACGACGTGCTCGATTCGTTGGTCGCCAGCGGCGATCTCGACGCCTCGATCCCGCCCAAGATCGCCCGCTACCAACTGGGTGGCAGCGGCGCCCTGGATTGGACGCCCACCTCGGCGACGGTGTTTCACGCCCCAGATTCCGCCACCGGCGCCGTCATGACCTGCGTGACGACCGGCACGTACAAGGCCAACACGACGCTGACCACCAGCCACTCGACCTGCCTGCCCTGATCGCCCCCGCCGTGGCGCGCGCGCTGGGCGAGCTCGCGGGCGCCTAATCGTCGGGGATGCAGATCGAAAACGTGGCCGTGTCGGGCGTACCGCCGGCCGGGATCAGGTTGAGCGGCACTTGCCAGTAGCCGCCCATGAAGAATCCGAGGCCCGCCACGTTGAACCCCCCGCTCTGCGCCGTCACCGTCGGAAGCGACGAAGCGCCGTGCATGTGCACCGGCATCCAGGGCAGCATCGTGGAGGTCACGTCGAGACCGGCCGGGGCCGCGCCGCCGGCGGCCGCATCCACGCCTCCGTCGGTCACGGCCGTCACGGAGATCGCGAAGGTGTCGACGCCAATACCCGGGATTGGGATCTGCGTTTCGTCGTCGAGGGTGGTGACCGCCGACTCGATGGCCAGGTTGTAGGCACCCGAGGTCGACCGCACGCTCATCCCGGGCGCGAAGTGCACCGCCGGCGTCCCCGAGCAAACCGAAAACTCGGCGTCGGTCGGCTCGAGGTTGCCGGAGACCGACTGCGACTTGGAGCCGCACCCCCCCAGCCCGATCCCGACGCCGAGCAGGCTCGACAAGACAAAACCCACCGGGCGCGACCGGCGCCCGATGCGACCTGGGACCCTGGGGCAACGGGCGGTCATGGCTCTATTTTAATCTATGTCCGGGAATTAGCCTGCCCGGGATTCTTTCTGGCTGATTCGACGGCCCGCTCGGCGGCCCGGCTGGCCGGGCGCCGACGACCGCGGCGCGACCATCCGAATGGCTGGGCATTGTCGGCTCTCGGTTCATCCTTATCTTCGAGGAACGGGAGGTCCCCATGCTGTTGGCCCTAGCAGTCGTCCTCGGAGTCGGATGGATCTTGGCGTTCTTCGTCCTTCACGTGACCGCTGTCGCGATCCACGTCCTGGCCCTGGGCGCCGTTCTATGCGCGGTCGTGCAGTTCATCCACATCCGCCCCACCCACCACCACCCACATCCACGCCTGTGAGGCGCGGGGTCGTTCAGCCTCGAAGCGCGCCGCGTCCAAACAAGCGGCGCCAGCGGGCCTCGAGTAGACCGTAGACGCCGAACACGATCAGGCCGCCACCAACCACGGCCAGCCAGAGAGCACCGTGGGGCAGCTCCCAGACCGCATGCAGCGCGCCGGCCGGTCCCCGCGCCTCGCGCGGTGCCCGATCGATCGCGGCGCGCCCGACGAAGTAGCCGCAGGAGGCCAGCACCACCGCCCGCGCCGCGAACGCGACGCGGCCCATCGCTTTGACGATCGCGCGCTCCGTTTTGGTCATCTGCTCGCTATGCAGCCGCTCGGCCATATCATGGGGCGCGACGGCCCTGACCAGTTGGAGCGCAGCAACGATCAGGATGCCGAGCGCGACCGCCCCCAGGAGCGGACGGCCGAACGGCGCCGAAAGCAACCGCGCCGACAGATTTCGGCTTTCGTCGTCCGAGCCGGCGCGGCGACGCGCGTGCCACCCCGCCGCCAGCGCCCCGGTCGAGATCGCCAGGCCTAGGTAGACCAACGCCGCGAAGCCGTTGCCGATCCGCAGCGCCACCCGTCCCAGCCGACCGCGCTGCAGATAGGGCTCGCCCACCAGGACCAGCACCGCCCGAAACGCCACGTGCGCCAGCAACCCCAGCGCCACCAAGACCAAGAGCGCCCGCCCGGCCGGCAGACGCGCCACCGTTCGCAGCGCCCCCGACGGACCGGTGGCCTTGCCGCCCAGGCCGGCCGCTGCCGCGACCGCCAGATCGCCCACCAGCAGGAACACCATCCCTTTGGTGACGTAGCCGGCGCGCGCCACCCAGTCGGCCCACGGCTGAGCCCGCTCGACCGCCCGGCGAACCGCGATCTGCAGACGTCCAGCCGGCTGTCGATCCGCGCGCGGCCATCCCATCGCGCCAACCTGTCGTCGCGGCGAGAGAAGTCAATGCCAAGCCGCGGGCTGGACGCCTTCGTCTACTCGCTACTGGCAGCTTGGGTCGGTCGTGCAGAGCGAAAGGTGGGGGGTAACAACCCGCATTGAACAGAGTCGCGAGGCAGACAGGCAGGTTGCCGCACGTGCCGGTGCTGCCGCCGGTGCCTCCGCCGCTTTGCCGCCCGCGCCGCCATCCGTCGCCGACGTGCTGGAGCGGCCACGTACGTCGACCTTCGATCGGACGCAGCGGCCGAGCGCGGCCCGCGGCGTCGCCGCTACGGCCGCTGTTCGAAAGTGTGGATCTCTTCGGCGACTGCCCGCGTCCGGGCTGCGCTTGCGATCGCCAGCTCGGTCCCCGGGTCGACGGGCTTGTTGGCGTAATTGATCGCGAAGCAATAGAAGAGCGCAGCAAACGCACCAGCGATCCAAAGCGCGCCGAAGCCGACGCCAACGAGCGAAAGCTTGACGGGCGGGCGCCCCGCCGGAGGCCGCTGTGCTGAAGATTCCTGGCTGATCATCCTCATTGGCTACCACACGGCACGAGCCACGCCAAGGTCGCGACCCCTCGGGTGCGACCTTGACTGCTCATCCACGGCGAGTCGTCGCCGTCCGCGGTGACGAAAAGGGTCGTCGGACATGGGAATCTCACGCCATCGGGCGCGATCAAGGCTAAGGCCGACCCAGCGCCAACCGGGGACAACTCCCGTGGCATAATCGCCTTCGTCATGTCCGGAGCACCCGCCAAACGCGCCGCGACCTACGAAGATCTGCTGCGGGTCCCGGAACACTTGGTCGCCGAGATCATCGACGGCGATCTGGTGACGAGCCCCCGCCCCCGCCTTTCGGCACGCGGCGGCCGCGTCGTCGCTGGGCGCGGATATCCACCGGGCCTTTGGCCGCAAGAGTGGCGGCGGACCCGGCGGTTGGGTGAATTCTGATCGAGCCCGAAGTGCATGTCGTGGGACAGGTCCTGGTGCCCGACATCGCGGGCTGGCGGCGACAGCGCATGCCCGAGATCCCCGACGTGACCTTCGTCGAGCTTGCCCCCGATTGGGTCTGCGAGATCTCGTCGCGATCGACCGCCGCCATGGACCGGACGCGCAAGCGCGACCACTATGGTCGGGCCGGCGTCGGTCCCATGTGGATCTTGGATCCAGGCCCGGCGACCTTGGAGGTCTATCGGATGGACGGAGACATGTGGCAGCTCATCTTGTCGGCAGCCGGTGATGTCAAGGTGCGGGGGGAGCCGTTCGAGGCGATCGAGATCGACTTGGCAGAGGCGTGGGCCCGATGACAGGAGGTCGTGTCGGCTACGCCGCCCGTCCAACGGCGCTCGCCGACGCCTCGCCCCCCTCGAGGCCGTGCATCGCGCGCCAGGCGGCCAGCGGAGTTTTGGACGCGTCTTTTAGCGCGGATCGTCTGATTCGAGGCGGTCGATCTTGCGCAGCGAGCCGAGCGCGAACGTGTAGACCGCGACCACGATCAGCGTCCCGACGCCGCCGACGATCACCGCCGGCACCGCGCCCAGCCAAGCGGCGGTGAGCCCCGACTCCAGGTCGCCGAGATCGTTCGAGCTGGAGATGAACACCATGTTGACGGCGCTGACCCGGCCGCGCATCTCGTGCGGCGTGCGAAGCTGCACCACCGTCGAGCGGATCACCACGCTCACCATGTCGGTCGCCCCGAGCACGACCAGCGCCGCGATCGAGAGCCCGAAGTGCCGCGACAGCCCGAACACGATCGTTGCCACCCCGAACAGCGCCACGCAGACCAGCAGGATCGGCCCCGCTCGACGGGTGAGCGGGCGGTAGGCCAGGCCGACGGCGGTCAACGCCGCGCCCGCCGCCGGGGCGCTGCGCAGGAGCCCGAGGCCGAAGGGCCCGACGTGAAGGATGTCGCTGGCGAAGATCGGCAAGAGCGCGGTCGCCCCGCCGAGCAGAACCGCGAACAGATCGAGCGAGATCGACTCGAGGATCACCGGCCGCGTCCAGACGAAGCGCAGTCCCTCGGCGACCCGCGCCAGCTCCCCCTCCTGGCGCTCGGTGCGCAGAGACGGATGCGGGTCCATCGCGAACGCCGCGATCGCCGCCAGAACCATCAGCACCGCCGCGATCGCGTACACCCAGATCGGGCCCTTGGCGGCACCATAGAGCATGCCACCCAGCGCGGGTCCGGCGATCGTCGAAACCTGCCAAGTCGTCGAGGTCCAAGTGACCGCGTTGGCGAGGTGCTCGGGCGGCACCAACCCAGGGACCGCGGCCTGAGCGGCCGGTGCCAAAAACGCGCGCGCCACGCCGACGAAGAACAGCACGGCATAGATTGGCGCCGTGCCCGCATGCCCGGCCGCCAGCCCACAGAGCGCCAGGATGCAGAGGGCCAGAATGACGTTGCAGACCGCCACGATCCGCCCGCGATCGAACCGGTCGGCGACATTCCCGCCTGGGAGCGTCAGCACCAGCACCGGCGCGAACTGCACCAGGCCGACGTACCCGAGCGAGATGGCCCGGTGGGTGAGCGCGTAGATCTGCCAGCCGACCGCGACCGAAGTCATCTGCGCGCCGAGATTCAGCGCGAGCGACGAGACGACATAGCGGCGAAAATCGCGCTGCGCGAAAGCCGCGCCGGGCGTGACGGCAGCGGCAGGGGTCGAAGCGTCCATGGCGCGGGCGCGGATGATGACACGGCCCCGGCCACGAATCCGGGGAAGCGGTCAGATCGCGACGGGCCCGAGGTCTGGCAGCTGTAATAGATCGTGCAGCTCGGGAGCTGCGGCGGACCACCCGGACCTGAGCTGGAGCCTGCGCGGGCGGAGCGTCAGGGCGGCGGCGAGGAGCCGCAGTCGGCGTGGTGGGTCTTGAAGCGCGCCAGCCAGAACGGTTGACCATCGCGCGTGCCGACCAGGTGGCCGGTCTTGTGATTGCGCCGCAGGTCGTACTTGACGATCGTCTGGCCGGTCTCTTGCGAGCCGTCCGGGACGGAGGGGAACGCGTACCCGGTGGTCACCACGAGGTGTCGCCCGTTCAGCACGACGTGGTCGCCGTCGCGCGTGCCGGTCAGCGTCTCCGATTCGTCGCGCGAGGAGCTCCGCGCCGCGCCCCCCGACGGCTCGGTCCAACGAGCCTTGCCGGTCAGCTTCTTCCCGTTCTCGCTGAGAGTGAAATCGACCCCGCCGTTCCAGCAACGCTGGGGAATCGACACCACCGCCTCCTTCGGTTCGGGCGTGTCGCTACCGAACAGCCAGGCGCCCGAGAGCGAGCCCGGCGCACCACCCGCAGCGATGGCAGCGACCGAGATCGACAGCGCGAAAACCGCAGCGGCGACGCGACTGGCAGACAAGCCGCTCGATTATAACGAAACTCGGACCTGGCGGTCGAACCACACGGGGGTCGCGCCGGGGAACGTCCTCTCCGGCGAAGTCTTTGCATTTTATAGAGGTGTCGAGATAGTAGCGTCGGCGATTTCAGCAAGATGGTAGCGTCGGCGATTTCAGCAAGGTCGGGACCTCGCCTCGCCCTCATTCAGCAGTTGCTCTAGGTCGGGATTCGGTCGGGCGTCAGTTTTTCGACCGGTTCCCCTTGTGCCGAAACTCGTCTAAAGGAAAACCATGGCGCTACTGACAAAATCGACAAGTCCTCTTCTCACCGTCGGTGGGTGCGTCGCGTTGAGCCTCCTAATCCTGACGCCCGGTTGCGGTAGCTCGAACGGTGCCGAGGACGGCGGCGGGAACGGCGGCGCGGCGGAAACCGGCGGGACCAAAGGCGGCGCCGGGATGGGAGGTACCACCGGCCAAGGGGGCTCCGGTATGGCCACCGGTGGCGCTGCTGCCGGTACGGGCGGCACCTCTACGGGCGGCACCTCTACGGGCGGCACCGGGGGCGCGGGCAGTGGCGGGACGGGCAGCGCTGGCACGGGCGGCGGCGGCGGCGGCGCTGGCACGGGCGGCGGCGCTGGCAAAGGCAGCGGCGGCGCCGGCGGCGGTACGGGCGGAACCGTCGCGGGCTCGGGCGGAGCCGCGGGCGGCTAGGGAGGCACCGGCGGCACGACACCGACCGGCGGCGTCGGTGGTTCCGGAGGCGCGGCGGGACACGCCGGTGGTAGCTCGGGAACAGGCGGCAGCTCCGGAACGGGGGGAGGTGCCGCGGGTGCGACCGGGCAGCTCACGCCCCAGCAGGCGGTGAAGCTCATGCCTCCAGGTTGGAACTTGGGCAACTCCTTCGACGGAAGTCCCACGGTGACCAGCTATGGAAACCCGACGCCGACTCAAGCCTTCATCAAGGCCGTACACGCGGCCGGGTTCAACACCCTCAGACTGCCCGTAACCTGGACGGATCACATCGGTGCCGCCCCGACGTACACCATCGACCCGGCCTGGATGAACCAGGTGGCGCAGACGGCGCAGTGGGCCGTCGACGCCGGCATGTTCGTCTTCGTCAATACGCACCACGAGGCGGATGGGAATGGCGGATGGGTCAGCTTCCCCGCGACGACGGCGGCTGCGCAGAGCGTCGCTGCCGAGGTGACCGCGGTGTGGACGCAGATCGCGACGGCCTTCCAGTCGTTCGACAGCCACCTCATGCTCGAGTGCTTCAACGAGCCCAACGAGGGCGGTGGCGGCAACACCACGCAGGCGCAAACGGATCTGAACATGTACCTCGAGGCGTGCTTCAAGGCGATCCGAGGGACCGGCGGCGCCAACGCCACGCGGATCGTCATGATCCAGCCGGTAGGCGCCAGCCCGATCCAGTCGGGCATTCAATCGATGCAAAAGGTGAGCTTCATCGACGATCCCAATCTCCTGATCTCGCTTCACACCTACTACCCGACCAACTTTGGCCTGAGCGAGACGCCTTACGCCTGGGGAAGCGCTTCGGACTACACCAGCATGCAGAATTCCATCTCCCAGCAGATCCGCGTCTGGTTGCCGACCCAGCCCATCGTGATCGGGGAATGGGGATCGCAGGGCGCTCAAGCCACCCCGAACAGGGCAGCGCACGCGCTGGCCTACTCACAGGACGTGACGACGGCCGGGATGGTCCCTGTCTGGTGGGACAACGGCGGCAGCGGCGACGGCTCATTCGCCCTTTTCAACAGGACCAGCGGCGCCGCAACGTACCCGACTATCGTCAGCGGGATCATGACCGGGGTCGCGAATGGTCAAGCGTCGCCCAACAACTGGGCGACGTCCGCCAAACCGTAAACCGGTCGCTCGGACGGAGATTGAGCTCGCCCTCGCGGCCGCCCGGTCAGATCCGGTCGCGCCCGTCGTATCCGCCGGGCCACAAGCGGCATCCGGCGATCTCCGCGCGGCCATCGGCGCTCGGCACCGGGTTCAAGGTCGGGCCCGAGATGGAGACGTCGTAGCGCACGAAGTACTCGACGTTCGGCTCGATGCGCAGCTCGGTCTGGTAGTTGTGGCCTGCCACCGAGACCTTCAAGAAGTGATCGCCCGGCCGAACGTGGAAGGGCACGTAGCCCCCGCGCGAGAACCAGCCGAGCGGGACGTCGTCGACGAAGACCACCAGCGCGCGCGATTGCCTCTTGGAGGCCTTGGCCTGGTCCGTGTCCACGCGGTAAAAGTAGATGATGCCGGTGTCCGCCGCGACCAGCGCCGGATGAAACGGTGGTGCCGTCGGTGGCGCGTGCGCGCAGGCTGCGGCGACCAGACCGACCAGCGCCATCCGGTACGCGGCGGCGCTCCCGCTCACTGGCTCACCCAGATAAAACCTTGCCCCGCGCAGTCACCCTTGTTGGTGGAGGCGACCACCGTCTCGGGCACCGTGCTCCTTCCCCAGGCCTTCGGCAGGGAGAGCTTGCCGAGATTGCAGCGGATCATCGCCACCCCGTCCAGCCCCAGGCTCGCCGCGTACTCCCGCATGCGGGTGAGCGACAAATCCGAGGCGTCATAGCCCGCCGTCTGGAACTGTCCCGCAATGGAAAAAGGCTTGGCCGGGGACGCATACGTCATCAACTCATCTTCGAAGGCGCGCGGCGCCGCGGGCACCGGGCGCGACGGGGTGTAGCGCGTGATCCCCGGGGAAGCGCACCCGACGATCAAAAGTGACGCCAAAATCGAAAGCTGTCGAATCAGGCCCAAGTTGTCGGCTCCTGCTGGGGGACTGTGAAGACAACCCGCTGAGCTATAAGGGGCCGATCAGAAATTACTTGATCAAGCGGCACGACGGATTGAGGGAGCGAATGCGTAGTTCCATTCGCCATGAAAGCTATCGCGCGTAATCTTCAGGCCATCCATCTCCTCGTCGGCGACCTCGACGCCGATCGGA
>DASRLC010000271.1:0-3656 GCA_035648655.1 Polyangia bacterium | reverse complement strand
TCGTAGACGGTATCGCCGCGACCAAACGAGCGAGCATGCTCGGCAACGATGCGTCCGTCCTGGCGGATCACAATCCGGTCGGCGTAGGCGTGAACCTCGACAGGCCGCCCGACAGCACTGGCCATGACCGAGTATTTATTGTTGTCGAACCGCACCAGACAGGTCTTGGAGACCGATGCCGGCACCGCGTGGAATCCGTCGAACCGGCCGGCATAGGGAACGAGCATCGGTCGCTCCGCTTCGAACACCTGCCAGACCGTTTGCTCGGTCAGCTCCGGATGCCGGTGCGCTTTGGTGTAGGCGATGCACTTGTCCAGCAGCCAGGCGTTCAACTCGTCGAGGTTCTTGAACCGCAGCCGTGGCGTGAAGAAGCGTTCCCGCACAAGCCCAACCTGGTTCTCGACCTGGCCCTTCTCCCAGCCCGAGGCCGGCGTGCAGGCGACCGGGTCGACGAGGTAATGGCTGCACATCTGCATGAAGCGGCGGTTGTAGAGACGAGCCTTGCCGACGAAGATCGTCTCCACGGCCGTCTTCATGTTGTCGTAGATGCCGCGCACGCATGTGCCCTTGAACAGGGCGAACGCCCGGTCGTGGGCGTCGAACACCATCTCCTGCGTCTCGCGCGGATAACACCGCACGAACAGCATCCGGCTGTGGCAGAGCCGGACATGGGCAGCCTTCACGATCACCGTCACGCCATTGAGCAGGACGACTTCATGGCTCCAGTCGAACTGATAAGCTTCTCCAGGCGCAAAGCTCAGCGGGACGTAAGCCGCAGCTGTCGATTGTCCGCGCTCCTTGCTCCATCGCCTGGCGTAACGTCGCACGGCGTCGTAACCGCCGTCATAGCCGCGCTCACGCAGCTCCTCGAAGATCCGGATCAACGTCAGCTGCTCGCGAGCGGACTTGGCCGCGTTCCCTGACAACAATCCGTCGAGTTCTGCTGCCCATCGTCCCAGCTTCGGCCGCGGCTGGACAACACGCTCGTACTCAAACGAGGTCTCTCCCGACCTCAGCACCTTCCGGACCGTGTTCCGCGACACCTTCAGGTCACGGGTGCGGCGCGACAATCAGGATGGGGAATCCGCATTGCCTCGCTTGAACTGCTCCCTAAACTTGGACCATTGCCTCACCTAATTTGCTCCCGGCAAAGCAACGTCGGGAGCGGTGATGAGGAAGGTGAGCATGGCGACACGGGCGGAATTGATTGTGGCGATCAGGGAGCGTTACGCCTCGGCCGGACGGCCGGAAAAGGCAAAGATTCTGGATGAGTTCGTGGCCCTGACAGGCTTCCATCGCAAACATGCGATGCGGTTGCTGAGGGGGAGCGGTGAGCCGGCGAAGGGCGGTGCCCGGCCGGGGCGCCGGATATATGGCGAGGCGGTGCGCGCTGCTCTGGTGTTGGCCTGGGAGGCGTCGGACCGGATTTGTGGCAAGCGGCTGCACCCCTTGCTACCGATTCTGATCGAAGCGATGGAGCGCCACGGGCACGGCGGGCTCGACGGCCAGAATCGGCAGCAACTTTTGGCCATGAGCGCTGCGACGATCGACCGGATTCTGACGGGCGTCAGGGCGAGCGCCACGGGGCAACGGCGGCGCAAGGGCTCAACGGCGATCAGACGGAGTGTTCCCGTCCGGACATTCTCCGACTGGAATAATCCCGCGCCTGGCTTTGTCGAAGCCGATCTGGTGGCGCATTCCGGTCCGTTTGCGAAAGGCGCCTTTACGCAGACTCTGGTCTTGACCGATATCGCTACCGGCTGGACGGAATGCGCGCCGCTGCTGGTGCGCGAGCAGACGGTACTTACGGTGGCATTGACCGAGCTGCGCAAACTGCTCCCGTTTGCATTGCTCGGATTCGACACCGACAATGACAGCGTCTTCATGAACGAGACGGTTCGGGATTATTGCCTGCGCGAGAATATAGAACTCACGCGATGCCGGCCCTATCGCAAGAATGACCAAGCGTTCGTAGAACAAAAGAATGGTGCGATCGTCCGCAAGATTGTTGGATATCGACGTTTTGAAGGGCTGCAAGCGACCCGGGAGCTCGCGGGGCTTTATGCCTCAACCCGCCTGTTCGTGAATTTCTTTCAACCGTCTTTCAAATTGAAGGAAAAGCATCGCGATGGCGCCAAGGTGATCAAGCGCTATCATCGCCCGGCGACGCCCTATCAGCGCCTATTAGCCGATCCGCGGACGCCCGAAGAGACCCGCCGCCAGCTCACGGCGTTGTCCCTGACGCTCGACCCCATACTATTGCTGCGGGACATACGCCTGGCACAGGACAGACTGGTTGCCATCGCCGACACGCCTGGTGGGCAGGTTGTTCGCGAGGACAGCGCGCTGCCTCTTGAGGCGTTCTTGGAAGGCCTGCGGATCTCCTGGCGCGGAGGTGAAATCCGCCCCACCGCGCGTGCAAAGCCCGCAGCTAAACGCGAGCGCCGCCGACCTGATCCGCTGCTGGCAGTGACGGCCGAACTCAAAGAGTGGTATCAGGCCGAGCCGTGGCGGACATCGAGAGAGTTCCTGGAGCGAGTGCAGGCGAAATATCCCGGACGCTACGATGACGGCCTGATCCGGACCGTGCAGCGCCGAATCAAAATCTGGCGCGGTGCGCGCGCCCGCGAGTTGATGTTCGGACCGTTCGCTGACGCCGAGCCGTCGAATGCCGACACTCAAACTCAGCCGTGAGCCGTCAGCCACTCGTGACGGGCTGCTACGCTTCGCGCAGCCGATGGCTACGCTTCGCAGCCCGTCACCTCAACGATCAACGTCCCAGTGGATAGACGAGCTGGATTTTCTGGGAGCATTCTGATGAGATGACCGGGGAACATTCTAGCGAGGCAATGGCATCCAGGTCTGGGAACATCGACGGATGAGGCAATACGGATTCCCATCCTGATTGTCGCGCCGCAGACGGGCACTATGCCCGGCCGGAGGCGATGACGTGGTGCGAGAACAACGGCATCGACTACATCTTCGGTCTGTCCGGTACCAAGCCTCTCGCCAGAAAAGTCGACGAGGTCGCCGACGACATCCGCACGCGACGCGCCATCGATAACCTGCCTGTTCTGCGCGGCTATACCGAGACCCGCCACAAGGCAAAGTCCTGGGATCGCGAACGGCGCACCGTCGCCCGTATTGAGGCGACGATGCTCGGCCTCGACATCCGCTTCGTCGTCACCAGCCTCGATGTCGGCTCGGCCGAGTGGATCTACGACAGCCTGTATTGCGCGCGCGGCCAAGCCGAGAATCTGATCAAGCTGCATAAGACACAGCTCGCCTCCGATCGCACCAGCTGCCGTTCGGCGCTCGCCAACCAGGTCCGCCTCGTGTTCCACACCGCCGCTTATTGGTTGATGCTGACCGTGCGCGACGCCATTCCCAAAGCCCGGGAATTGGCCACTGCCGAGTTCGCGACGCTGCGTCTTCGTCTCTTGAAAATCGCCGCCCGTGTCGTCGAGACCACGAGCCGCGTGCGCCTCGCCTTCGCCGCGACATGTCCCGAAGTCCGACCTCTTCCGCAGCTTGCCCGGCGCGCTGCTCCCGCTCGGTCCCTGATCGGCGGGGGGTGTGCCCCCGTTCGCCCAACCCATCCCTCAAGCGCGTTGCAAAGTACGGGTCGGCAGGCGGTGAAAAGCCGAAGGCGATCC
>DASRLC010000270.1:0-12470 GCA_035648655.1 Polyangia bacterium | reverse complement strand
GTCACCGGGGGCTCCGGCGTCGCTGGAGCCCCCGGTGCCAGCGGCGCCGCGGGCACCGGCAGTGATCCTTCGACGGGCGCGGCCGGATCGTCGTCGGCCGGGGCGGACAGCGGCAGCGACAGTGGCTCGACCAGCGGGTGTTCGTGCGAAGCCGGTGGGCGGACGGGCGGCTCCGGCACCTCGCCGCTCTTCGGTCTGCTCCTGGTCGCTGGCGCGCTGCGGGCCCGACGACCGAAACCGTAGCAGCGACCGCCACTTACACCCGTCCCGCGGCGGGAGCAAATCGACGGGACGAATCGAATGAAGGATTTCCCAAATCACCACACATACGTTGCGCATGAAGCCCTCCCTTAGATTGGCGTCCTCCGGTTTTGTCCCGCGCGCTGCCGCGATCGGCTTGGCGCTCTGGTCGGCCGCCGGGATCTCGAGCTGCGGCGGCGACGGCATCGGCCAAACCGGAGCGGCCGGCACCGCCGGAAGCGGAACCGCGGGCACGAATGGCGGTGGCGGTACGGGCACGGCCGGCACCACCGGATCGAGCGGCAGCGCCGGCGCCTCGGGCGCCGCGGGCACTGGTGGCGGTACGGCGGGCACAAACGGCAACGCAGGGACCACCGGCAACGCCGGGACCACCGGCAATGCCGCCGGTTCGAACGGCGCCGCCGGTTCGAACGGCGCCGCCGGCACGAACGGAGCCGCGGGACACGCCGGAACCGGCGGCGCGACCGGACGCGCCGGAACCAGCGGCGCGGCCGGCACCACCGGCGTCGCCGGTACCGGCGGCGCGGCGGGAACCACCGGCGGCACGGGGGGGCAGAGCTCTTGCCCGGGCGAAACCTACAACGCCGCTTCGCCACCCACCACTTTGACGTTGTCGGGAAATCTCGGCGCCCACGATCCCGCCGCCTACGTATTGGGCAGCACCATCTACCTGGCAGCGACCGGTCTCATCGGTAAGACCTCTACCAACCTGACGGCCTGGACCGCCACCGCGAATCCCCTGCCGCTGCCGTCGTGGGCCACCACCGCGACCGGCGCGACCAACTTGTGGGCGCCGGACATCTCGTACTTCGGCGGCGTTTACCACCTCTACTACGCGGCGTCGACCTTCGGCAGCAACAAGTCGTGCATCGGCCAAGCGACCCGCGCGGCGCTCGACAGCGGCAGCTGGGCCGATCAGGGGATGGTGCTCTGTTCCAACATGGGAGAGACCGACAACTGGAACGCCATCGACCCAAACATCGTAATCGACGACGCCGGGACCCCCTGGCTCGAGTTCGGCAGCTTCTGGAGCGGCCTCAAGATGGTCAAGCTGACTTCGGCTGGCCTGCGGGCGGACACCACGCTCTACTCGCTGGCAAACGGGGCGAACTCGAAGGGGAGCCTCGAAGGCGGCTGGGTCTTCAAGCGCTGCGGTTACTACTACCTGTTCTCTTCCTGGGGTTCGTGCTGCAGCAGCCCCTACGATTACAACATCCGCGTCGGGCGCTCGACGACGGTGACCGGACCCTACGTCGACATGGCGGGGACGTCGCTCATGTCGGGCGGCGGCACGCTGCTCGTGACCGGCAACTCGAGCTGGGTCGCGCCCGGCCACAACGCCGTGATCACCTACAACAACAAGACCTACAACCTCTATCACGCGCTCCAGGGCAGCTCGAGCGGCCCCGCCACCCTCCGCATCGCCGAGATCGATTGGGACGCCAACGGCTGGCCGTATTCCGGCGGCCCGTAGCGACGCCGCCACGTATTCCTGCCCCCCAGGCAAACGCCGGGTCGGTCACCGGCGGCTCAGGCCGCGGTGCAGCTCACCGCGAACATGTGGGTGTGCGAGTCGGTTGTCGTCGAGATGACCGTCCCCGTGCCCCCGGCTTTGATGGCCGCGAGGTTGGCCACTGCCAGCGTAATCATGTGCGTATGGCTGTCGGTCCCCCCCGGCGAGGTCGTGAACGTCTGATCGGTCGTCGCGTCGAGCGTCGCCGCGGCCACCGTAACGGTATGGGTATGCCCGGTCGAATCTGGAACCTGCGTTTCGGGGAGCGGATCGGCGCAGGTCGGGTTACCGCCGGTGCTTCCACCCGCCCCGGTCCCGCCGTCGCTGCTGCTCGCCGAGCTGCTGCAGGCCGCCCCCCCGGTGACGGCCGCGCCGATCAGCGTGAAGGTCAGAAAGAAGAACTCTTTTCGATCCATTGATTTGAAGTCCATAGGCGGTCTCCTTGGGCTGTTGAAGCCCCGGAGATATGCACGCGCGGAGGCCTTGGCAACTGGTGGTGATCCCGCTCATCCCGACAACAAAAACAGCCGGATACCCGACAACCCCGCATTGGATCGCATCTTTGGCGCCATCGGGCAGATATTTGGGTCGCGCGTGGCGCGCGGCCAGCAATTTTCAGCCGGCTGGCGGCGGTTGATGGAACCGGCTAAGCCTGAACTTCAGCGCTAGGACTCGTTAAGCAGAAGGTGCGTACCAGATGACCGAGCAGACGACGGTCGGTAGTCCGGGCAACGGCGCCGGCGCGACGGGCAATCTGGGCGGCCATGAACGCTCGCGCGAGCAGCGAGAGATCGCGGCGCGGCGCGGGTTGAGCGAGGGTGCGCTGGTCGAGGCGCGGGTCGGTGGGCAGGTGGTCCGTCTGCGCACGGATTGGCCGCTTACCCTGCACCGGTTGGGTGCGGTCGGGCCGGTAATCGGCCTGACCTGCAACCAGCTGGCGACGATCGAGACCGTTGCGATCTACCGCAACATCGCGACCCGTGGACCGGCGGCCCAGATCTCCGACCTGCAGACCGACCTATGCCTGTTTCTCTCGGAGTGGCGAACGGGCTTCGCGGTGACCGAGGAGCGGGGCAGCGACAAGGACCCACAGCGTAGCCTGCAGTTCTTCGACGCGCGGGGCATCGCCGTCCACAAAGTGCTCCTGCCGGCCGGTGGCGACACCGACGCCTTCGACGAGCTGGTGCGCCGCCAGGCCAGCGGGAACCAGCGCCCTATCGCCGAAGGCGAAGCCGTCGCGGTGGCGTCGGCGACCGATCCGACCGGGTCCCCCAAACCTGGCGCGGGCCGCGACGCGCCCCTGCCCATGATCCACAGCATCGACACCGCGTCGGCCCACCCGTTCGCGGGCCCGATGTGGTCGCGGCGGGTGGCCAAGGAGAGCCTCGGGCACGTCCTCGAGACCGCCATCGCCGCCGAGATGCCGCTGCTCGTCATGGTCGGCAACCGCGGCGCCATTCACAACCACGCCGGACCGCTGCGTGAATTGAGGCGCCTCGATAGCTGGCTCACGATTCGCGATCCCAACCTCAACCTACACATCGATGGGTCGGGCGTCGAAAGCGCCTGGGTAGTCCGAAAGGCTACCCCCGACGGCGTGGTGACGAGCCTCGAGCTCTACGACCGCGGCGGCGAGATGATCGTCTACCTGGCCCGGCTCTGACGTGATTGTGACCGAGGGATTGTCCTCGGCTGACACGCGCGGATCCAAGAATGGAGGGTGGAAACTGTCGCCGCCCCTACCCCCGCACCTACCTGGACCCAATACGTCCGGGTCACCAGCGTTCTATTCTGGGGGGTCCACGTCGCCGCGCTGGCGGGCGTCTTTTATTGTGGCTGGTCTTGGCGCGGCTTGGCGCTGGCGTCGGCGTCCTATTTCGTGCGGATGTTCGTGGTGACGGCCGCCTACCACCGCTACTTCGCGCACCGGGCCTTCAAGACCTCACGCTGGTTCCAACTGCTGCTCGCGATCGGCGCGCAGAGCGCGGCGCAAAAGGGGGTGCTGTGGTGGGCCAGCCACCACCGCTGGCACCACAAGTACTCCGACACGCCGCGCGACGTGCACTCGGCCAAGCTACGCGGGTTTTGGTATTCTCACCTTGGCTGGATCATCGGCGAGAATTGGAACGAGACCGACGCCACACTGGTCTCGGACCTCTCCAAATACCCCGAGCTGCGCTTCCTCGATCACGCCAGCGTCGAGATCCTGCCCACGGTGGGGCTGGCCCTGGCCTTCCTTTTCTTTGGGGGCGTCCAGGGACTGGTGTGGGGTTTCTTCGTCTCGACCGTTCTGCTGTGGCATGGCTCGTTTTCGATCAATTCGCTGGCCCACCTGTTCGGCCGACGGCCTTACGCGACGGCCGACGACTCGCGCAACAACTGGCTGCTCGCGATCCTCACCAACGGCGAGGGGTGGCACAACAACCACCACCACTACCAGAGCTCGGCCAACCAAGGCTTCCACTGGTGGCAGATCGACGTGACCTACTATCTGCTGCGCCTCCTGGCGGCCTGCGGTCTCATCTGGGATCTCCGACGCCCCCCGCCCGAGGTGGTGGCACAATGAGGGCGTGATCCCCCGTTCGCCGACCACGATCTTCCTCTATCGGGCGCGCCTCATCTTCATGCTGGCGGCGCTGATCCCGACGGTCTTGATGACCGCCATCGGGATCATCCTCGTCGCCACGGGCGGCGCGAAGTCGATCGACGTGGTGGGGGGAATCCTGGTACTGGCGTTCTGCGCGACGGCGCTCACCGGATACGTCATGGGGACGATCTTCGTGAACCGGGGCGCCAGCCTGGCGGCGGTGCAGAACGAATTTCTCTCGTCGGTGTCGCATGAGCTGCGCACGCCGCTCACCTCGATTCGCATGTTCATCGACACGCTCCGTGAAGAGCGGGTCCAGGATCCGGTCGAGCGGCGGCGGTGCCTGACCGTCATCAACCAAGAGCTGACCCGGCTCGACGGCCTGGTCGGGAAGTTGATCGAGCTCTCCAAGATCGAATCGAGCCACGCCGTGTTCGAACGCCGCCCCCTGCGGGTGTCGGACCTGGTCGACGACGCGCTGAGCGCCTTCGAGGCCGTCAAGTTCGGCGCCAACGTCGACCTGCAGGTGAAGCTCGAGCCCGGTTTGATGGTGTACGGCGATCGGGCGGCGCTGGCGCAGGCGGTGGGAAATTTGTTGGCGAACGCCTTGAAATACACGCGCCCGGACGACAAGAAGATCGAGGTCTCGGCCACGACCGACGGCAAGCGCGTCTCCATCACCGTCACCGACAACGGGCTCGGCATCGCGCGCGAGGAGCAAGCGGCGATCTTCGAGAAGTTCCAGCGCGGTTCGGCCGGACTGCGGGGCGGCGCGCCGGGAAGCGGTCTCGGTCTGGCGCTGGTGCGCGCGGTCGTGACGGCGCACCACGGGAAGGTAGATGTCCGATCGGACTCCGATCGCGGCGCGCGCTTGCGCATCCTGCTGCCCCGCTGTCCGGAGACGCCGTGATGGAATCCGACGGCAAGGCCGCCGCGCTGGTGGCGGTGGTGGAAGACGACGCCGCCATCGCCGAGGGACTGGCGCTGAACCTGAATCTGCAGGGCTATCGCGCGGCGGTGGTGGGCGACGGCGAAGCGGCTTACCAGCTCATCAAGGACCAGCGGCCGGATCTGGTGCTGCTCGACATTTCCCTGCCCCAACGAAGCGGCCTCTGGGTCCTCGAGCGCCTGCGTCGAGACGACCGAGACCAGGTGCCGGTGATCGTGCTCTCCGCGCGCCAGAACGAGTTCGACAAGGTGGCGGCGCTCCAGCTGGGGGCCGACGATTACGTCACCAAGCCGTTCGCGCTGGCCGAGCTCCTGGCGCGGGTGGCCGCCGTCTTGCGGCGCGCGCAGCCGGTCAGCTCGCCGCCCGAGGCGCGACCAGCGCCCACGCCCATGTCGACGCCCGGCCCGGCCGACGGCGTGCTCCGGTTCGGGGAGGTGGTCGTCGATCTCCAGCGCCGCACCGTCACCCGCGCCAACCAGGACGTGCGGCTGACGCACTTGGAGTTCGAGCTGCTGACCTTCTTCTGCCACCACACCGAACGCGTGTATTCGCGTGAGGAGCTTCTTCATCGGGTGTGGGGCGTCCGCCAAGCTGGGCAAGCCCGAACCGTCGACAACTTCATGGCGCAGCTGCGCGCCAAGCTGGAGGTGGATCCCGATCGACCGCGACACCTCCTGACCGTGCGGGGCAGCGGCTATCGTTTTCTGCCCGGCGACGCCTGAGGGATCCGACGGACGGGTCACGATCGCTTGTTTGAAGGCCGTTCGTGGCTAGGTTCTCAGCCCGCATGAATCTGTCCGCCGTAAAAGCACGGTTTCCGAAGACCGCGGACCTCGTGGGACGCATTTACGGCGCCTACGACCACCACCGCGTGGCCGACAATGCCGCCGCGGTCAGCTACTACTTCGTGTTCGCGCTGTTCCCGTTTCTGTTCTTTCTGGCCACGCTGACCGCCTACATTCCCTACGTCCGAGATTCGGTCGGGACGCTGCTGGCGCGGGCGCACGACGTCATGCCCCCGCAGGCCATGGCGCTGATCGACAAGCAGGTCGGGGGCCTGGTCAACCAACCCCGGCCGCGTCTGCTGACCCTCGGTCTTCTCGCCACGCTGTACTCCGCGTCGCGGGGCGTGGACGCGGTCCGAAAGGCGCTCAACATGGCCTTTCACGTCCGAGAATCGCGGCCGCTGTGGCGAACCGAGCTGATCGCCTTTGGCGTCACGATTGGCGGGGCGATCCTGGTGCTGTTCGGCATCGCGGTGCTGGTGGCCGGGGGCAGCGGCGGCCTCTGGCTGGCGCGGCATGTCGGCGTCACGACGTTTTACATCGCGGTCTACGGTTGGTTGCGCTGGCCGGTCACGGTCGCCGCCATCGTTTCGTGCGCTGCGCTGGCATATACCTTCCTTCCCAACGTCGTTCACCCGTTCAAGCTCGTTACGCCGGGCGCGCTCATCGGCACGACGGCCTGGCTGCTGACCACGATCGTGTTCGCCGACTACGCGGCCCACGCCGGCAGCTACAACGTCACCTACGGGTCGATCGGCGGCGTCATCGCGCTCATGACCTGGTTCTACATCTCGGCCTTCATCTTCTTGATGGGCGGCGAGGTGAATGCCATCTGGGAAGGCCACACGCCCAGCGCCTGAAGCGGGCTTCAACCGGAACGTGCCTTGCTTTCCGACCTGGACTCTTCGAACGGAATCGCCGCCGCGTCGGCCGGATCGACCGCGTCCGACCGGCGTACGCTGTCGGCGATGTCGAGCGCGATCCCGGCCGAGGTCGTGGCGCCCGCCCCGGCCGCCAGCTCGGCGTAGAGGTCCTCGACTTGATTGTCGCGCTCGCGCAGGTGGGGATCGATCGAGCCGTCGCCCGGTAGCTCGACGCGCAGCTCCTCGAGGATCATGCGAACGCCGGCCGCGACCGGCAGCGAGAGCAAAGCGCCGATCACGCCCATCAGCTTGGCGCCGATGAGCAGCGCCAGCGTCAGCGCCCAGGCCGGCAGCCGCAAGACGTGGCCGTAGACGCGCGGGATGATGAAGCGGTTCTCGATCTCTTGATAGATCACCACGCTCACCAGGACCGTCACCACCAGCACCGACCCGCGCGGCAACGTCGCGACAAGCAGCGGAATCGCGCCCAAGATCCCGCCGATGAGCGGCAAGATGTCGGTGATGCCGGCGAACACGGCCAACGGCAGCGGATTCTTGACCGCGCAGATCTTCAGGAGGACGTAGACGAAGGTCCCCATCAGTGCGGAGGTGATGATCTGCCCGCGCATGTAGCCGCCGACGATGGTCTCGAGGTTCAACATGATCCGGGCGAACCGGACGTGGAAACGCCGCGGAATGATCAGGTACAGGGCGGCTTGGCTGGTCGACGGATCGGCCAAGATGTAGAACGCGAGCGCCAGGGTGGTGAGGCCCCAGCCGATGGCGGTCACCAGCTGCGACGAATACTCGAAGGCCTTGCTCCCCGACGGGATCAACAGGTCCTGGAGGTTCGTCTCCTCGACCGCCCGCGCCATCGGCAACGTCAGATGCGAGCGCGAGAGCCGCTCGGCCAGCCGGCGCTGCATGAGGGGAGCGCCGTCGATGAGCTGCCGCACCTGCGCGATGAGCGCCGGGACCGTGAGCAGCCCGATCAGGACCAACACGCCGGCCATCGCTAGGAAGATCACGATCAGGCTGGTGGTCCGGCGCAGCCCGCGCGCCTGGAGAAATCCTACCAGCGGATTGAGCGTGCCGACCAGGATCAACGCCCCCACCGCAGCCAGAATCACCGGCCCCAGCAGCGCCGCGATCCAAGCGGCGGCCACCAGCAGCAGCGCGAGCAGGATCCCGCGATCGGTGACCGCGATACGGCGACGCCGGACCGGATGCGCTGGTCCGGCGTCGCTCACGTCAACTCGACTTCTTGCGACGAACGACGTGCAACAACAGGCTGATGATGGCCAGGACGATCAGGATGTGAATGGCGGCCGAAGCCACGTGGAAGATCCCGAACCCGGTGATCCAGGCGAGACCCAGAATGATAGCCAGTATCAGGAACATGATGGCCTCCAGAGCGTTCGCGTTCGTTTACGATTCATTGTCCAAGCGATCTCTAAGGCGTCGGCGGCGTCACCCGACGCCGCACACGCAAGATAATCATGGTTGAGCTGACCGCAAGCGGCCCGAGATTCAGGCCGCCGCCGGCATCCTCTCGAACGGGAACGCGTCGGCGTTGATCCGGGAAAAGAAGCGCTCAACCGCCGCCCGCGAGACACTTCCGAGCAGGAAGGGCCCGGCCGCAACGGGCAGCGAAGACGCGCCCGATTTGACGAGAAGCGCGCGGGCTTCGGCGACGGTCGTGGTGGGCGCCAGGAAAAGGCGAAGCGGTTCTACGCAGGCGTCGACGCGCCGATGGTCCGGCGCGTCCCGCAAGCTGCGGGCGTCCAGGAATCCGACCAGATTCCCCTTGTCCTCGACCATGAGCGCGTCGGCCGACTTCAGGCGCGCGATCTTGCGCGCGGCGCCCATCAGAAGGTGCAACGGCACGACCGGCTGCGGCTTGCCCATCACGTCGATGACGCGTGGGTCTTCCATCGGCGGGGCGCCCGTCGGCCCAGCTCCTGGGCGTACCCAATCGCGCGCCACCTCGAATCTTACGTTCGTCGGGCTGTTCATGGTTTCGCTATTCATGGCGTCGTCGGAAGCTTCTTCAACTCCCGTGCCAGGGCTCGGCCGAGAGCCCGCGCGACTGATCGCCGTCACGGCGAGGTCACGGGCACGCCTCTCGCGAACTCGATGTCTGCCGCAGGTAACGTACCCCGATCGCGGGTTACCGGTTCGACCCCAAGGTTACGCCAGCGTACTGCCGGCCTTGCGAACGGTCAGCTCGTGCGTAGCTTTTGGTTTCTATGACTGGATCGTCGACCAGGGTGGCGCTGGCGGAAAAATTCCGCACCTTCGCTTGCAAAGCATCGATCCGCCTCGGAAGTCACTGGGCTTTCTTGATCGCGGTGGTAATCGTCACGATCTGGTTGGTGAGCGGGCCGTTCTTCCATTTCAGCAACGCCTGGCAGCTGGTCATCAATACGGGCACGACCATCGTGACCTTTTTGATGGTGTTCCTCATCCAGGCCACGCAGAACCGGGACGCCACCGCCGTCCATTTGAAGCTGGATGAGTTGATCCGATCGAGCAAGGCCCGCAACATCTTTGCCGATCTCGAGAATGCGACCGAAGAAGAGATCACCGCCTTCCAGAACGAATTTCGCAAGCTGCGCCGAAGTGGCGTGGAGGTCGTCGGGGCAGCGCCGGCGTTGCCCAAGGCGGCCGGCAAGGCCCGCTAACGCAGGCACGGCACTTGCTGTCCTCGAACACAAGCACGACAAACCGAAGGGGACAGCTCGGCCGACGCTCTTTTCATTTTTCGGTCGATATTTCAACCCGTCCAATCAAAAGGAGAAAGCGAAATGAAATTGTTTAGACGATTCGTGGTGGCGGCATTGATGGCCGTTTGGTTCTTCCCGTCGGCGAGCTTTGCCAATACCGATCCGGTGACCCCGCCGCCGATCTCGGCGCCCGGCGCCGCGACCGCGGCCACGTCCCCCCGTTCGCCGTCCGCTGAAATAGCCAACCTGGCGGCCCGTGAAAAGCAGGCCCAGACGCAGACCGACTTCAAAGGCGGCGCGGTCTACGTATACATCGGCAGCGGCGCGGTGGTGGTGCTCATCATCATCCTGATCATCTTGCTGATTTGATTCTTTGATCCTTTGATCCGGCTTCCAACAGCGTGGGGGGCGCTGGCGCTGCTCTGTGCGGCGCCGGCCTGTTACACCGGCTCCGAGCGGGACGTCTCCGGCGAATGGGTGACGCAGGCGCGCGCGGATCAATCCTGGCAGATCGTCTCGAATGTCCCCTTCGTCGCTCAGAACTCAGACGTCGATTGCGGCCCGGCCGCGCTCGCAATGGTACTGGCCCATTTCGGCGTGCCGGCCACCCTCGCGCAAGTGACAGCGCTCGATCCACCGGAAGGCGGCGGGGTGCGGGCGGCGGCGTTGCGCGACGTGGCGCGGGGCAAGGGACTAGAGGCCTTCGTCATCTCCGGCACGATGGCGGATCTGGCGAATCAGATCGGCCGCGGCAGACCGGTGTTGGTCGGTCTGGCGAAACCGATGATCGGCCGGCGGGCTGTGGCGCACTACGAGGTCGTGGTCGGGATCAACCGAGCCAAGCGTCAGGTGCTGTCGCTCGATCCGTCGCGCGGACCGCGCCAGAACTCGTTCGAAGGGTTCGCGCGCGAGTGGATCCCCACCGGCGAGGTCACCATCGTCGTCTTCGACGGGGCCCATCCTGGCGTCACAGCTTCACGGTCTTCCAACGACCGCGACGGAAGATCGCCACCGATGTCACCGCCGTCGCCGAAAACGCGATCGTGACCGCCATATAAGCGCCGGTCGGTCCCCAGTGCAGCGTGCGCGCCAAGCAGAACGCCAGCGGGATCTCGCCCAGCCAAAAGCAGAAAAAGTTGATCAGCGTGGGCGTACGCGTGTCTCCCGCGCCGTTGAAGGCCTGCAAGACCACCATGCCGTAGGCATAAAAAGCGAAGCCGGCCGATACGATCCGCAAGCAAGCGCCTCCGGTCCCCACGACGGCGGGGTCAGGGGAGAACAGGCGGACGATCGCCGGACCGAGCCAGACGAACAGCAGTGAGGCGCTCCCGAGAAAGACGAAGTTGTAGAGCGCGGCCCGCCAGACCGCCTGCTCGGCGCGGGCCGGGTTTCCGGCGCCCAGATTTTGGCCGACCAGCGTGGCGGCCGCGTTGCCGAGTCCCCACGACGGCAGCAGCGCGAACAACACCACCCGGATCGCGATGGTGTAACCCGCCAGCGTCGCGGCACCGAACGCCGCCAGAATTCGCACCAGCCCGATCCAGCTGGTCATGCCGATCACCGATTGCGCGATGCCCGTACGCGCGACCCTAAAGATCGCGCCTAGCGCCGGACGGTCGAGCGCCAGGTGCTCACGACGCACCACCAGGCGGCCGGTCCCCCGCGACAGCGCCCGCAGTTGATAGAGCACCCCGATGCCGCGACCGATCGTCGTCGCGACCGCCGCCCCGGTGACCCCCAACCGCGGCGCCGGTCCCAGGCCGAACACCAGCACCGGTCCGAGGAGAATGTTGATCGTGTTGGCCAGCCAGAGTGTGCGCATGGTGATCGCGGCGTCGCCGGCACCCCGAAAGGCGGCGTTGATCAGGAACAGCAGCACCACCGTGACGCTGCCGCCCAGCATGACCCGCGCGTAGTCGGACCCGATCGCCCGCACCTCGGGCGACGCACCCATGACGCCGAGCAGCCGTGGCGCCGAGGCGACACCGGCCACCCCGACGATGAGTGCCAGCCCGAGGCCGATCGCCACCGCTTGCACGGCCGCGCGCGAGGCGCCTTCGAATTCCTTGGCGCCGATCCGCCGTGAGATCAGCGCACCCACCCCCATCGCCAACCCCATCGAGACGGCGTAGACCACCGTCTCGAGCGTTTCGGTCAGACCGACCGCCGCCACGGCGCTCGGCCCCAGCTTGGAGACCCAGAAGATGTCGGCCACCGCGAACACCGATTCCATCACCATCTCGAGGACCATCGGGATGGCGAGCAGGAACACGGCGCGCGACAGCGGCATGACCGTCAGGTCGCGCCGCGAGCCGCCCAGCGCTTCGCGCACGAGCGGCCAAAACCGCTCGGATGACGCTGGGGACTGCACTAAAGCGTGATCGCGTTGACCAGCGAGGGGACGCCCACGACGCCGTCGGCCGCGATGTCGAGCACCACCACCCGCGAGCCGGCGGGCAGATCGCGGCGCGCGGCATCCAGCGTCGCGTGCAGCGGATCGGTACCAGGCGGCACGTGCAGATCGATCGCGGTCACCCCCCACACGACGTGCAGGCGGCGGGTCGTCTCGGGGACGCGGCTATACGCCAGGATCGGCCGGTGCGGGCGGAACGCTGCCAGCCGCTGCGCGCTGACCCCGGTGCGGGTGGGGACCACGATCGCGGCGGCGTCGAGATCGTCGGCCAGCCGGGCCGCGGCGGCCGCCAGCGCGTTGGCCTGTTCCGAGCGCGGCGGCCCCTCGTGCGGCTGCAAGAGCGGCTCGGTCTCGGCCAGCAAGCGCCCCATCA
>DASRLC010000269.1:0-2514 GCA_035648655.1 Polyangia bacterium | reverse complement strand
GCCCACGATCAACCCCCCGGCGGAACAGGAACCATCCGCGCAGTCCTGAGCCCGTCGTCGGCTTTCCGTCCTTCATGGCTCCAATCTGCCCGCCTCCCGTTCAGGTCGGTAGTCCGGGGTCCGTGCATCGGGTACCCAGGTCTTGGTGTTGGCACACCTGGCCGCCACCTGGCGATCTCCTGAGGTGATTGCCTTTCCCCGATTGGTCATAGATGACCGAAATGGTGCAGGTGGTGCCGGTACAGAATCCTTCTTGCGCGGCGGAATCGGCCGCGCCAGCTTGCGCCAGGAAGGCGATGTCCTGGGTCATGCTGTCGGAGGCGCGCCGAACCTGATAGAGCGGTCCGCCGTACGTGCTCGCCAACAGCCGCACCGTGCTGTGCGCAGCGACGCAAGGGGTGTTGCCCGTCGCGAAAATATCGCACGGCCCGGCGAGAGCTGGCCTGCCCGCATCAAGGCCCCCATCCGGGGCCGATGAGCCACCGGTGGCGGCGATTCCACCCGCCCCGGCTGAGGAACCGCCGGACGCGCCCCTTCCAGCGTTGCCGCCCTGTCCAGTCCCGCCAGTCCCGCCTTTGCCGCTCGCGCCGCCCGCTCCAGGGCGGCCGCCCGCGCCAGCGACGCCCGGGCTGCACGGCCCGTTCCTTTGCGGGGCGCGTCCGGGAACGCCGTTCTTGTTCACGGTCCCCGCGACGGGGCAGGCGACGCTGTCGTTCTCTGCGACGGGTCTTCCGCTGGGCCTCGCGGTCGCTTCCGGCACCGGAACGATCAGCGGAACCACCCCGGGCGTAGGCTCCGGAGGAGCGGGCGCCTCCGGCGACGATCGCGTTCGGCCCCGCCGAATGTGCTGGCGCTCGGGTCGCCCACCCCGGCAGGGCTCGAGCGATTCGAAGAAGAACGGCGGGCATTGACCGAGTCGGTCGCCGCGTGGGACGGCCGAGAGGAGTAGGCCGGGCGAGGTCGTTCGGGCGACGGCATCGACGGCCAGAGGTCGATCTCGTGACAAGATCGCGGTCGTAGCCGCAATCCAAGCACAGGTCGTTGAGCGGGGGGGGGCCGAGTACGCCGACTCCGTGCGGAGGCGCCAATTCCTTGGACTTTGGGGCTGGCGAAGGGCGCCCGTCGCTTGAAACTTTGCCGGAGGGATCTCTTGAAGCTGGGACGAATCGTCGACATCTCGAAACTCGGAGTGATGCTGTGTCTGGTTTTGTTGTCCGGCACCCGCGCCAGGGCGGACTATCCCATCATGTCCCACCGGTACCTCGCCGACCCAGGGTCGCTCGTCTACAACGGGCAGGTCTACCTCTACATGTCGAACGACGACGACAATGCCGTCGCGGGCGGGTACTCGATGCACTCCGCCGTCTGCGCCTCGACGAGCGACATGAAGAACTGGACCGATCACGGCGTGGTGTTCCAGGTTCCGGCCGACGCCTCCTGGGCCCAATACTCTTGGGCACCACAACCGATCGAGCGCAACGGGACGATCTATCTCTATTTCGGCGACAACGCGACGGGCGTTGGGGTCGCGACCAGCACTGACCCGGCCGGCCAGTTCAAGGACGCGAAAGGCGGCTTCCTGGTCAGCAGCAGCACACCAGGCGCTTCGGGAACGAACAGCTGGCTCTTCGATCCGGGCGCGCTCATCGATGACGACGGCCAGGCCTACCTGTCGTTCGGCGGCAATGGGATGACGAACGCCAGAATCATCAAGCTCGGCACCGATCTCACGAGCGTTTCGGGATCGGCCGCGGCGCTGTCACCGAACGGCTTCTTCGAGGCTTCGTTCCTATTCAAGCGCAACAGCATCTACTACTTCGCCTACTCGACGGACTCGAGCAACGGACTGCGGATCGACTACATGACCAGCAGCAGCCCAATGTCCGGGTATACGTACCGCGGGACAATCGCCGGGCAGCCGCCGGTCAACAACAACAACAATCATGCTTCGGAGTTCGAATTCAATGGCCAGTGGTACCACGCGTATCACAACCGTTACGTGTCGACGCAGGCGGGAATTTCGACGACGTACAAGCGCAACCTTGCCCTCGAGGTCTTGAACTTCAACAGCGACGGGACCATCAAGCAAATCACCTACACGATGGACGGCGTCCCGCAGGTCGGAACCCTGAACCCGTACGTGCGCGTCGAAGCCGAGACCATGAACGCCCAGAGCGGAATTGAGACCGAGACGTGCAGCGAGGGCGGCATGGACGTGACCCAGATCAGCAACGGCGACTGGACCCGCGTGCGGGGCGTCGACTTCGGCACGGCGGGCGCGAAGACCTTCAACGCGCGGGTGGCCAGCACGGCGAACGGCGAAGGAATCGAGCTCCATCTGGGCAGCCTGACGGGGACGCTGATCGGCACCTGCAACATTCCCGCTACGGGCGGGACGCAGACGTGGATGACGACCGCCTGCAACATCACCGGAGCGATCGGGGTCAACGACCTGTACTTCAAATTCACTGGCTCGCAGACCTTCAACTTCAATTATTGGCAGTTCACCGGCGG
>DASRLC010000268.1:0-2057 GCA_035648655.1 Polyangia bacterium | reverse complement strand
GGAGCCGCCCAACCATCCGACGAAGCATTGTAGCCGCTGGGATCCGCTCAGCGACCGAACGACGGCGATCCACGCGTCACGCAGCCGGAACCAAGATCCTCAATCCCAATCGAAGGAGATGTAGTGTGAAGACGGTTGGTTGTAAAGCAGGCACAGCCCGTTGCGGTCGAACCACAGAACCTTGAGCCGCGTCGCCGATTTTCCGGCGAACACGAACAGTGCGCCTGCGTCGATCGGATCCTGACCCACCCGCTCGCGCGCCAACTGCGCCAGCCGGTCGAACCCGTACCGCATGTCGACGGGCTCGGTGCAGACGAAGATGCGCACGCCCGACGGGATCATCGCGCCGACTCCAGAACGCGCAGCAGTCGCTCGAGCGCGCCGGCGTCGAAGGACGGCGGCACCTCTACGCTCCGCCCGTCGCCGAGTCGCACCTCGAACCGATCGTCCGTCGCCCCCCGCGCCGGGCGCACCTCGACGATCTTCGACAGCGCTGGCCCCGACTCCGCACCCCTCACCTCGCGTCGCCAGCGGTACAGCGTCATCGCGTTCGCGCCGACATGGCGGGCGAACGCCGCAGCGCTCTCGCCACTCGCCTCCCACCTCGCTACCAGCTTCGGCCACTCCTCGCGCTTGCGCCTCATCCCCAGACAACTACGCCCGGCCGCCCACCAAGTCAGCTACGCGAGTCGTCGAACGGATACGTCCGAACGGAGCAGAAGGGCTCCAGTTCTAGCCGCGCCGAACATCGCCAGACCACTTCATGAGGCAGTAGAATGACCCCGATGAACCTCCTGCTGCTGGGTGCAGGCGCCTCCTTCGGCGCCAGGGTAGCCCTCGGGCCGGACCCACTTCCCCCCCTTGGTCACGAACTTGCCGCATACATCTTGCGTTGGTTGGATGTTAATGATCCCTCTAACGTTGTCGGACGTGGGGCATGGAAGCAGCACTTCCCAGAGATCAAAGACGCTCTGACGACGGTCGCGAACCAGAAGACGTACACGAGCGCTTCGACGCAGCCTTTCGAAAAACTCATGGATCGGTGGTCGCGTTCAAACGATCACCACCGGATCTGTCTTCGAATCTGCCAGAAGTTGATCGCCTGTTCGATGGCGGGCGGCCAGCTCTGCGGATTCTCCGAGCAGGCCGACCGCCTCGACGACCTCCTTGCGCTAGAGAAACCCGCAGCTGTCGTGACGGTAAACTACGACACGTTGTTCGAGGAGGCCGTGCAGCGACGATCTCTCCGCTACACGTACATCGGCATTCCCGGGATCCATAGCGACGTCTATGTCTCGCCTGGTGGCGGTGGCACGCCGATTCCCATTTTCAAGATTCATGGATCGATCAATTGGCTCCAGGCGCGGGGCGGCGCTGGTGGTCCCAATTTTGAGGAGTCGTTGAGACTCGCCGAAGAGCGACAAGATCGCACCGTGCGAAGTGCGCACATTCCAGACGCGTCCCAGAGCTTCGCTACCACAGTCGCCTCGAATCGACCAGAACTCCTCAAGGCGCTCGACGACTTTTCCCCATCAGGCGGCCCGGTCGTTGCTGTGTACGGTCCTGGAAAACCGTTCATGAGCAACCCGGAACACGTTGAACGGCACCGCGCTGCCTGCCTCGACAGACTTCGGAGTACAGCGATCAACAGAGTGGTGGTCATCGGAATTCGCCCGGTCTGCAAGGCCGACGATCCAACTCTGCATGGCTTGATCGACGAACTAAACGCGCGCGCTGTCGAGAAGGTCTACGTCAGCCCGAGCGCAGAGGACTGCGAAGAGTTCCGTCTCCGGGGCTTCTCAGCGGAGCGCGCCACCCTGGCTGAATTTCTAGAACGGGCGCCGCCAGTCACCGTGTAACCGCGAGTCCCTGATGCCTGACCGCAGGTCATCCGCGAACGGCCCGCGACCGGACTGGCTAAGAACCTATTTCAGTAGGCCTGAGGCGCGCCACGCAATAATGCCGCAGGCGAAGTGGAGCATGGCGACGTAGGTATCCTCGCGCGTTTCCCAGCGAATGAGAATGCGCCTGAATCGGTTCATCCAACCGTGCGTCCT
>DASRLC010000267.1:0-8761 GCA_035648655.1 Polyangia bacterium | reverse complement strand
GTGGCGCCCCCGGCGCCTTTGGCCTCGGCGAAGGCTTGCGTGAGCTCGGGCGTGACCAGCGATTTGGTGAGGTTGATGGTCGACTCGATCTCGAGCGCCTTCTTGAACTGCTTGATGCCGAGATCCCGCTGCTTGAACCCCACCATGATGACGATCCCCATGTGAATGTGGGTGCGCGCGGTGATCGGGTGCTGCTCCAGGCCGGACGCATCCGACAGGTCCAGCGCCTGTTTCAAGATCTTCCGGGCGTCGTCGTATTTCTGCGCCTGATAGGCCGCGACGGCATCTTTGTTCAACTGCGTGATCTTGGCCACGGCGTCATCGGGGCTCGACTGCGCGCGCGCGGTGGCAGATACGAAGAGGAGGGGGACGAGGGCGGCAATGACGCGCGCCATCGAAGACTCACACTTGGTCATGCGGTGCTTTCCTCGACGAAGAAAGGGAAGGCTCAAGCTGGCCCAACCTTGTAACACGATTTCGAGAATTCGTTTTCCCCCAGTCGGGTGGGCGGAGTCCCACCCAGGGTTTTTCACGGGGGCCCTCACGGGGCCTCTCGTATCTCACGGAGTCTAGAGGACTCTCGGAGAGTCCTTTCTTACGAGCGCCAATTTTTTTGAAGCCCGAACTTTCTTCGCGCCCCTCTTGCGCGTCGGCTGGCGGTGATTAAGTCAGTAGCCGTATCTATTTCCAGGAAACAGGAGGCCACATGTCCGAATTGCTCGATCCCAATGATCTTCTTACCCCCAGCGACGCAGCCCGCATTCTGGGATTATCGGCCGACTCGGTTCGCGTTCTGTCCGACAGCGGCCGGTTGGCATCGATGCGGACCATCGGGGGCCGCCGGCTGTTCCGGCGCGTCGATGTCGACCGGCTGGCGCTCGAACGATCGACCGGTCAGGTGGCCGCCAAGCCGGCAGCCAAGCCGCGCTTGCGGGCGCCGCTCAATGTCACCGCAGCGCCAGCGCCCAGCATGAAGTGACGCCCGCCAGCGCGACCAGCCCCATCAGAGCTTGCAGGCTCGGGCGGGGCGCGCGCAGGTCGGCCCAGGCGACACCAAGGCCGACCGCCGCGCCGATCCCCAGGCCAAACAGGTGGGCATAGCGGTCCGCGCCCTCCCCCACGCCCAACATGGCATAGATGGCGAGGCCAGCACCGAGGGGAACCCAGGCGTAGCCCCTCCGGGTACGCAGGCGGAGGCGCCGCACGACTTGCATACCGGCGACCAAACCGAGCGCGGCGAAGATCGCGGTCGACGAGCCCACCGAAACGAAGTCGGTCCGGTGGACCGCCGCCGTCAACAGGTTGGCCACCGCGGCCGACACGAGGATCAGCAGCGCGGCCAGGCCGCCGCCCAGCCAGCGCCCGGCCGCCGACATGAAGATCAGGGCCGCCACCACGTTCCCGGCCAGATGCAGCGGGTCCGCGTGCAGGGTGAGCGCGGTCACCGCGCGCCACCATTGCCCGGCGGCGATCTGCTGAGCCGAAGCGGCGCCGGCCTCGAACCAGCGCGAGCCGCCTTCGCGCGAGCCGGTCACCAGGAACATGCCGCAAAATCCGATCGCGGCCAGCGGGCCGAGCAGGCTGGCCCCCAGGTCGGGCGCGGGCGGCAGCGACTCGGGGGCGCCCTCGGCGTCGAAGCCGGCCAGCGCGGTCTCGGCGGCCGCCCGGTCGGAGGGATCGACCGCCAGCGCGAACCGCCCGTCCGCGGTGTCGAGCCGGTAGCGGATCCCGGCCGCGGCCAGCACGAGGGCCCAGTCGCCGGCGCGCGTGGTGCTGGCGGTGGTGCGCACCACCGCGCCGCCCGCCAGGCCGTCGACGGGGCCGTTTTCGTTCGCGCCTGCCTCCATGGCAGCAAGCCTAACCCCGACCGGGGCGATCGTCCCGGCTTCACCGGCGCCCGCGCGCGAACCGCCGGCGGCGGCTTTGACCCGGGTGGCGCCCGTGGTAGCGTCGGCGATCCCGGAGGTAACCCGATGATCGGAAACATCGATCACTTCGTGAACCGTCAGATTTTGCTCTGGCAAGAAGAGCGACGGATCGCGGAACGCAAGCGTCTCGAGGGTCGGGGGCTGTCGGTGGTCGCGCAGCAGCCGACGATCTGCGTCTCGCGCCAGTACGGCGCGCGCGGGGCCGAGATGGGCCGGCTGGTGGCCGAGCAGCTCGGCTTTCTGTTCTATTCGCAGGAGCTGATCCACGAAGTCGCAGAGCAGGCGCACGTTCGAACCCAGCTGGTCGAGTCGCTCGACGAGCGGGTGCGCGACGGCATCTCCGAATGGATGTCCGGCCTCATCAAGCGCGGCGCCTTCGAGCCGAGCGACTACCTGCACAACCTGTCGAAGGTCGTGCTGACGCTGGCCCGACACGGCCGGGGCGTGATCGTCGGGCGGGGCGCGGCCTTCCTGCTCGATCCCAAGACCACCCTGCGCGTGCGGGTCATCGCGCCGCTCGAGGCGCGGGTGGTGCGCATCGCGGCGCGCGACGGCCTGAGCGACGACGGGGCGCGGGCCAAGATCGTCCGGATCGACGGCGAACGGACCGCCTTTAACCGCCAGCACTACGGCGTCGACATCGCCGAGCCGGGGCACTACGACCTGGTGGTGAACGCCGGCACGTTGGGCTTCGATGGCGCCGCGTCGAGCGTGGTCTGCGCGTTCCGCAGCCGCTTCGGCCCGAGCTGACATCGGGGCGCTCCGCGGCGGCGCCGGTCGACTATTCTCCCCCCGTGGATGTGACGCTGACCTTCCGGGGCGGGACCGTCGAGGTGACGGGGCTCCCGCCCGACGCCGCGGCGCTGCCCGGATGCCGGTGGGACCCGCGCACGGCCTGTTGGCGCGCCCCCGCCTCGGCCTACGCCGATCTGCGGCGGGCCCTGGCCCGGCAGGAGCGGCCGGTCGACGATCGGGCGCGCCGCTACGCCGAGCTGTCGGGCGGTGCCCTGGTCCGGCGAGACCCACGGCCGTATCAGCAGGAGGCGCTCCGCGCCTGGCAAGCCGCCAAGCACCGCGGCGTGGTGGTGCTGCCGACGGGGGCCGGCAAGACCCACGTGGCCTGTCTGGCCATCGACGACCGCCGCCGCAGCACGCTGGTCCTGGCCCCGACGCTCGACCTGGTTCGGCAATGGTACGACGTTCTGCGGGCGACGTTCGGCGTCCCGGTCGGTGTCATCGGCGGCGGCGACTACAGCGTCGAGACGCTCACCGTGTCGACCTACGATTCGGCCTACCTGCACATGGAGCACCTGGGCGATCGCTTCGGCCTGCTGGTCTTCGACGAGTGCCACCACCTGCCCGGACCGGCCTATGCGTTGGCCGCGCGGGCCGCGGTGGCGCCGTTTCGCCTGGGACTGACCGCGACGCCCGAGCGCGCCGACGGCCGCCACGCCGACTTCGACGGGCTGTGCGGGCCGATCGTCTACCGAAAGGACATCGTCGATCTGTCGGGCGGATACCTGGCGCCTTACGAGACGGTGCGCCTGTCGGTCGAGCTCGGCGAGGCGGATCGCCGCGCGCACGACGAGGCCCGCGGCGTCTACCGGGACTTCCTGGCCAAGAACGGGATCCGGATGTCCAGCCCGACCGGCTGGTCGGACTTCATCATTCGATCGTCGCGCACCGATGACGGGCGGCGGGCCATGGCGGCCTACCGGCGGCAGCGCGAGATCGCCTTCGCCGCGCCGGCCAAGCTGGACTACGTCGGCCTGCTGCTCGATCGCCACCGCGACGATCGGGTGTTGCTCTTCACGCAGGACAACGCCACCGCCTACGAATTGTCGCGGCGATTTTTGATCCCGATCATCACGCACGAGACCCGCGTGCGCGAGCGGAGCGAGATCCTGGCTGGTCTCGCCGACGGCGGGTACGGCGCGATCGTGACCTCCAAGGTCCTCAACGAAGGGGTCGACATCCCGGCCGCCAACGTGGCGGTGGTCGTCTCGGGCAGCGCATCGGTGCGCGAGCACGTCCAGCGCCTGGGGCGGATCCTGCGCGCCCAGTCCGGAAAACACGCGCTGCTCTACGAGCTGGTCACCGCGCAGACCACCGAGACCTTCACCAGCGCGCGGCGGCGGGACCACAGTGCTTACCGCTGATCTGGTGGGCGCGCGCCGGCGCGGGACCGAGCTGCGCTTACCGCCGACCGACGACGCGCGACGGGCGCGCATCGCGGCGCTGGCGGCCGAGCTGGCGGCGGTGGCGCGCGCGCACCGGGGTCGGCCACGGGAGGCGGTCGAGGCGGCGCTGTCCGAAGCGGCCCAGACCGGCGCCCCGGGCGAGCGGCGACTCTTCGAAGCGGTCTGCAAGCTGGTCTGCGACGGGCTGCGCTTCGAGGAGCCGGCGCGGGACGAAGCGGTCGCCTGTCGACGTGAGATCTTCCGGCGCGCGGCGGCCGTGAGGCGGGCCGCGCCGGCGGCCGCCTTCGATCGCGCGGCGATTCTGGAGACACTGGCGGCCGAGCGGGCAACGACCGCCGCCACCCTCGATGCGGGCCTGTACGCCGATCGGCCGGGCGCGCAGCGGCTGCTGGCGGTCGAGGTCACCGCGCCGCAGCTGCTGGCGGCTGGCTTCGAGATCGCCGAGGCGCAGGCGGTGCTGTTGCGGGCGGCCAAGCTGGAGGCCGTGGTGCGCGCCGCCGACGCGGCCATCTACCGGCGCCTCTTTGGGAGGCTCAAGTTCTTGCGCCTCCTGCCGGCGATCACGCGCGTTCAGAACGGTTATCGGATCGAAATCGACGGGCCGTTGAGCTTGTTCCAAGGCGGTGGTCGATACGGGCTGCAGCTCGCGCTGGCGCTGCCGGCCATCGCCGACTGCGACGTCTGGTCGATCGAGGCCGACGTGCGCTGGGGCGCCGAGCGGCGGGACCTGCGGTTTCGCCTCTCGGGTACGGCCACCGGCGCGACGGGCGGGACCAGGCTCGACAGGGACACCGCGCCCGGCGAGCTCGCCGCCTTCATGACCGCCTTCGAGCGGCTCGACAGCGGCTGGCGGATCGATCGCCAGCCGGCCGTGTTGGATCTGCCGGGTGCCGGCCTGTGCGTCCCCGACCTGGCCTTCGTTCGCGCGCGCGACGGGGCCTGCGTCTACTTCGAGCTGCTCGGATTCTGGAGCCGCGAGGCGGTCTTTCGGCGCATCGATCTGGTGCGGGCTGGGCTGCCGCAGCGGATCCTGTTCGCGGTCAGCAAGACCCTGCGCGTCGGTGAAGCGCTGCTGGACCACGCGCCGACCGCGGCGCTCTATGTCTTCGGGCGCATCATCGCCGCCAAGGAGATCCTGGCGCGCCTGGAAAGCTTGGCCGGCTGACCGTCGAGGCGACGCGCGAACCGAGGCGACCGGCGCTCAGCGCTGTCGGGTCCGCGGGAGCGCGACGCGGAACACGGAGCCCACCCCGACCGCGCTGTCGACGCCGACCCGCCCGCCCATGGCCTCGACCAGAATCTTCACGATCCAGAGCCCCAGGCCGAAGCCGCCGTAGTGATCGGGGGAGGCCACCCGCGCGAACCGCTCGAAGAGGCGCGGCTGATCCTCGGCAGAGATCCCGATCCCCTGGTCCTCGACCTCGACGACCGCCTCGGTCTCCGAAGCCGCGACGCGGATCTGGATTGGCTTGGCGGCGCCGTACTTGATGGCGTTGGAGAGAAAGTTGGTGACGATCTCGTCGAGGCGCAGGCGATCCCAGCGACCGACCACGGGCGTCGCCTGCCCAGGCACCTCGGGCGCTTCCGGCAGGACAATCGAGAGCGCGCAGCCGGCGGTGGCCAGATCGTCCTTGAAGCGCTCCGCGACCTCCCGCACCACGACCGCCAGATCCACCTCGTCGAGCGTCAGCTCGAGGCGCCCGGCGGCGGCGCGGCTCACATCGAGGAGCGCGTCCACCAGCTCGGTGAGGCGTCCGAGTTGCTTGCCGACGCCGGCCAGGCGCGCGCTGAGCTTGGCGGAATCGAGGGGGCCGCGATCGGGTTTGGCGGCCGCCCGCAGGATACCGTCCACCTTGAGCCGCAAGCTCGTGAGCGGCGTCTTGAGCTCGTGGCTGGCGATCGAAAGAAATTCGTCGCGCGCTTCGACCGCCCCCCGCGCCTCGTCGTACAGGCGCGCGTTCTCGACCGCCAGCCCGGCTCGGCGCCCGAGCTCCTCCATCATCTCCAGATCCTCGCGCCGGTAGAGGTGGCCCGACTCGGCCCAGACCAAATTGAGCACGCCGATGGCGCGCCCGCCGGCCAGCAGCGGCACCGACAGGGCCGAACGCAGCCCGAGCTCGCGGATGAAGCCCAGGTGCTCGGGGTTGCGCGCCGCGTGCACCAACATCTCGTCGGCAATCTCGCGCACCATCTCGGCCCGCCCGGTGCGCAGCACCGCCACGGGCCCCCGCCCGGAGGCCGCGTCGGGCGGATAGCGCCGCCGCATCTCCCAGGCCACCTCGAGCTTGGCCGGGTTGACGTGGGCGATCGCGATCGGGCGCAGCTCCCCGTCTTGCAGGAGGTCGACACCGCACCAATCGGCGAAGGTGGGAACCACCAGGTGGGCCAGCCGTTCGCAGATCGAAACGAAGTCGAGCGAGCTCGACAAGAGCACGCTGGCCTCGGCGAAGAAGCGCATGGTCTCCTCGCGGCGCCGCGCCTGCCGGTAGAGGCGCGCGCTGTCGACCGCCAGCGCGGCCCGGTGCGCCAGCTCCTCGGCGATCGCGACATCGGCCTCGCCGTAGGGTCGGCTCGGCTCGGCGCGCATGAGCGAGATCGCGCCCAACGTCTCGCCGCGCGCCACCATCGGCACGATGATGCACGAGGTGCAACCGAGGCCACGCAGGACCCGCAGGTGATCCTCGGTCTGGGCGGCCCGGATCAAATCGGCGTCGCTGACCCGCACGCTGAGCGCCGCGGTCCCACGCTCGAGGACGTCGACCAAGAGGCCGGTGCGATGTTCGGTGGGGGGGAACTTCTGCGCGTACTCGGCCACCAGATCGTGCTTGGCGGGATCTGCATGCACGACCGCCAGCCGTTTGACCGCCCCGCGTTCGTCGATCGCCGAGACGGTGCACCAGTCGGCGATGTCGGGGACGGCCAGCTCGGCGACCCGGCGCAAGGTGCGCTCGTAGTCGAGCGACTCGGAGAGCGCGGCGCTGGCCGAGACCAGGAACCGCGAACGGCGGTGCACCGATGCCAGGGCGCGGTTCCCCTCCACCTGGGCGGTGACCTCGACCGCCAGGATCATGAGGCCATCGACGGTGCCCGCCCCGTCGCGGAGCGGCTCGTAGAGAAAATTGAAGTGGCGTTCGCCGGCTCCGGTGGGATCGCGCACCTGCGCCGTCGCCTCGACCGCCGCGCTCCGCTCGCCGGTGCGGTAGACGCGATCCATCACCGACAGTTGCCCGTCGGCGCCGAGCGGCGCATGCGCCTCGACGAAGGTTTGGCCGACGGCGCCCGGGCCGACCGAAAAGATCTGGTAGGCCGGATTGACCAGCTCAATCCGATGTTGCGGACCGCGCGTCACGCAGATCGGCGTCGGCGCCTTCAGAAGCAGCGCGTGGTAGCGCTCGTCGAGCGCATGGGCACGCTCTTCCAGCGCGTGATCACGCTTTTCAAGCGCGTGATCACGCTCTTCAAGATCGACGGCTGGTGCAATGCGCACGGCGAAGCCCTGATTCCCCCCAGAAAATAACCTATCACAGGCGAATGTACGGCTCGTAGTCGGAGATCACGTTGTGATCGGTGGCGACGATCATCTGCACGTCGTCGGCCACGAACTCGTAGATTCGATCCTGCATCGGCACCCGCGAATCGGGCGAGCGCGCGGCGTGAACGTGAAAATCCGCCGACAGCCAGCCGGTGGTGTCGACCACGTGGGCGAGGCGCGCGATCACGCTGGCCCCGCGGGGAGTCATCTTGAGTCGATGGGTGGTGGTGATCTCCCACTCGGGCCCGCGGCTGACCGTGACGTCGTAGGTGCCGGCCGGCACGTGCGCCACGCCGACGCCGGCCAGCGACATGATCCGGTTGAAGGCGGCGATCGCGCCGTCGCCCTCCTGGCGCCCGATGTCGACGCGCGTGAATTGGGGATCCGGCGTGCCGTCCACGCCCACCAGCGTCAGCTTGCACGGGATCGGCTTGCCGGTCTGGGCGTCGCGAACATCGAACGACAGACCCCCCTCGACGGGCAGCCGGGGCGGCGGCGGGGTCGGCGCCACCACCGTCGCGCCCACCACGCCGAGATCCCCAGCCCGTACCAGGCGCCGATCCCGGCGATCCGGGTCAACGACCCGCCGGGCCTAGATCGTCCGCGCACGCTGCGCCTTCGACTCTACGACGACTCGGTCGTCCCGGGCGAAGCGGGCTCGGTCGACGGCGAGGCGGGCTCCCCCCCCTTGGCCTCGGGCTTGGGAGCGGGCGAGCGCGCCGGCTGCGCGGCGGGCGCCGATCCGGCTGGATCGGCGATCGGCCAGCCCATCGCATCGCGCTTCGGTCCGCCGCCACCGCCGGGCGGTCTGCCGCCCGGGCCGCCACGGCCCTGACCGCCGCGTGCGAACGCCGGACCACGCGGCCCACCGGGACCACCGCCGCCAGGACCCCGGCCGCGGGAGTCGCCGCCCGGGCCGCCGCTCGGCCGGGCGCCGAATCCGCCGCCGGGACCGCCGGTCGGGCGACCGCCGGGGCCACCGCCGGGACGTCCACCAGGTCCGCCGCCACCACCGGGGCCGCCGCTCGGGCGAGCGCCGAATCCGCCGGGACCACCACCCGGGCCGCCGCCGGGACGTCCCGGCGGCGGACCGGGTGGAC
>DASRLC010000266.1:0-25526 GCA_035648655.1 Polyangia bacterium | reverse complement strand
ATCCATCCGCCTGGGCACATGCAGAAGCTGTAGACGCCGCGATCGGAGGCGTGGGTGGTGAACTCGTAAAAAGCCGGCGGCAGCTTCGGGTGACCGGCAGCGTCGCCGTATTGGATTTCGTCGACCAGCCGCTGGGGGTGCTCGATGCGAACGCCGACGGCGATCGGCTTGCGCTCGAGCGCGATCCCGGCTGCCGCCGCCCACCCGTACACCGCGCGCGCGGAGTGTCCGACCGCCAGCACGACGACATCGGCCGGCAGCTCCCCGCCGTCGATTCGCAAGGCCCGCACCCGACCGCCCTCGCCGCGACCGGTCTGCGCGGCGACCCCGAACCGATACTCGACGCCAGAGGCGGTGAGGTGCTCGCGCAGCGCGGACAGCACGCGCGGCAGTCGGTTCGATCCCACGTGCGGCCTCGCGTCGGCCGCGATCTCCGGCGGCGCGCCGAAGCGCACCAGATCCGAGAGGACGCCGGCGACCCCGCCCCGATCCTTCGAGCGCGTGTAGAGCTTGCCATCCGAGTAGGTCCCGGCGCCCCCTTCGCCGAAGCAGTAGTTCGACTCGGGCGCCAGGTCGCCGCGGGTGAGCAGCGCCAGATCGCGGCGGCGTGGCTGCACCGGCTTGCCCTGCTCGAGGATCGTGACCGGCAGGCCCGCCTCGGCGAGACGCAAGGCCGCCCAGGTCCCAGCGGGGCCCGACCCGATCACCACTACCCGCGGCGGCGGCCGACCCGCTGGCCAACGCGCGACCGTCGGCGGCGACGCCGCCGGTGCCAGGCTGGCCCCCCGCCGCGCGACCGCGACACGTAGCCGCTGGCCGAGCGGCCGCCCCTTGCGCGCGTCGAGCGAGCGCCGAATGACCCGCAACTCGCCCGCCTCGCCCCGCGCCCAACCGAGCGCGCGCTCGACCTGCGGCGCGAGCGGCTGGTCTATATCCTCGAGCGCGACGAAGAGGTCGATCGTTTCGTTGGTGTCTGGCGTTCCGCGCGTGTCGTTCGTGTCGTCCATGGATCCGATCGCCGTCAACCCGCGGCGACGCCGAGACCGACGCGCCGGCGGGCGTCCAAACAGTGTCGCCCGCCGGCTTCGAAATCGCGGCACGGCTTGGGACGGCTCTCATAGATCGAACACCCATATGCCGAGGCCGTGCCGGCCGCGCCTGGATCGACCGGCAGCTCGACGACCAGGGCCGCGCAGCGCGAACCCTCTCGACGGATCTCGAAGCGATGCCCCTGGCGCACGATCAGATCGGGCTCCTTCCAGACCACCGGATCGCGCACCGAAATGGTGACCGAATGGTAGGCCTCGCGGCAGCAGGCACCGCAAGCTCGACAGTCCACGGGTGGCTCCCAGCGCGCGCAGGCCGGCAGCGCGGCCGAGACGCGCGCGCCGTCTCCGGCGACGGGTGCACTCTGCCGACAACGCTCGACCGGCGCACCGCGCCCGCCGCGGTAGATCCAGGCGCAGGTTCCGCAGCTCTGGTCCGACCGACCGAGCGGAAAGCCCAGCGGGTGGCGTCGCAGCGCGAGGCCCGCGGTCTCGACCAATGCCTCTTCGATGGGGGCGCGCCAGGCCGACGCGTCGAAGCGATCGCGCGCGGCGACGGCGATCGCGACGGCCGGATCGAGATCGCCCGCCAACGGATCGCTCCCCAGCGCCTGGTAGTAGCGGCGATATTCGGTGGTCGGCGCCATCGCCGCGCGCAGCCCAAAGCGCTCGGCCAGGTGGGCGCCGAATCGCAGGCAGGCGTGCTCGCGAATTTGATGCGACGGCAGATTGTCGAGCCCCCAGTCGGGCGACGCCGCCGAAGCATCGCCTTCGGTGATGGCGTGACACAGCTCGTGAAACAAGAGCTGAGCGAACGCATCGTCCGCGTCGAGCACATCATCTGCGCCGATCGCGATGCGGCCGCGGCCGTCGCTGGTGGCGTACGCCTCGGTCGTGCGCGCGACGGAGAATCCCAGACGCGCCGCCGCGTGCGCCCAGATGGCTTCGATCTGGGCGGTGGCGAGCGGGCTCGCGGTCCGGGATGACATGGGCGGTATTGTGAACCGAGCCGCGCGCGGCCGCGAGCGATCGGGCGTCATGCATTTTGCCAGTCGCGATAAATCGGCGTCACACGATAGACGCAAGATTTTTTGACATGGCTCTTGCCTTACGGAGGGTGCGGATCAAACCTTTCCAACGGCCAGACGCGCTTTAACGCGACGGCCCTTAGACCCGGTAGCCGCCCGTTAAAATCGGCTCCGTCAAATCGAACAGGGGGAGGACTCGTGCTCGCCGATTTGCGAAAGCTACCTTTGTCTTTTGGTACCGCCGCTGCGCTCGCCAGTCTCGTCGCAGCGCCCCATGCCAAGGCCGCATCTTCCGCTGCAACCCCTGCGCCGGCCGGCCGAGCTTCACGCGCCGGCCAGGTTTTACCCATCGATAACGGCCCGGAGATCCACGGGCCTTCCTGTCTCAAACAGACGATCTGCGCGGTGAAAGAAAAGATTCGCTGGCAGACGCCGGCCTGGACGCCGTCCCAGTGTGGGCGGATCGCCGACGCGGTCGCGACCTCGGCGAAGCGGCACGACCTGAGCCCGACGTTGCTGCTCGCGATCATGGTCAACGAGAGCGACATGAACGAGAAGGCCGCGCGGGTTTATACCCGCGACGGAAAAGTCTACGCCAAAGACGGCGGCCTCATGGCCATCCGCTGCTTGCTCGACGATCACGAACGTTGCACCAACGGCAACGTACGCGGCGTGGCCTGGAAAGATCTGATGGATCCTGTCACCAACATCGAGCTCGGCGCGCGCGAGCTCGCGCACTGGCGCGACGGTGGCGGCGTGATGAGCAAGACCATCATCAAGCTCGACACCGATGGACACCGCCAGCGCGTCACCAAGGACGTGCCCTGCGATCACAAGAACCACGCCTGGTGGGCGCACTACAACCATGGCCCGCGCTACATCGACAAAGGTTACCCACGCCACTACCCACACCGGATCGCCGTGCTCGATCACGCCTTCGCGACGGTCATGAACACCCCGGCCCCCGAGCTGACGGCGGGTCCCATCACGATCCACGATCCGGGCAAACGTGTGCGCACCGTCGACCGCCCGCTCGAGCCCCGCTACAAGAAACTCTACGAGCAGATCATGTCGGGGGGCACCTGCGCGGCCCTCGCGCTGAACTAAAAAAACCAGCGTTCGTCGACTTGCGTTCGTCAACTAGCGTTCGGCGGCGAGCGCCCAGCCGGGCGTTGTGTTCCTGCGCGACGACAGTGGGCCGCAGTCCGCGACGACGACGGTGACGTTGTCGGGGCCGCCCGCCGCGAGCGCGGCGGCGATCAACTCCTCGGCGACCTGCGCCGGATCGCGCGTGCCGCTCAGGATTTTTTCGATCGTCTGCGCGGGAACCGGGCCGTGCAATCCGTCGGAGCATAGCAACACGCGATCGCCCTCTTGCAGATCCACGTTCGAGACGACGGGACTGACCTCCGCGCCGGTACCGAGCGCTTGCGCCAAGACGTGACGATACGGAAAATGCGCCACGTCCTCCGGCTTGAGCGCGCCCCGATCGACGAGATCGGCGGCCAGCGTCTGGTCGCGGGTCAGCGTGCGCAGCCGTCCCTCTCGCAACAAATAGGCACGCGAGTCGCCGACCTGTACGATGGCCAACCGATCCGGTGAAATGAGCGCCGCCGTACAGGTGGTGCCCATTCCGCGCTCGGCGGGATGCGCCTCGGCCTCGTCCAAGATCGCCTGGTTGGCGCCCAGCACGGCACGCTTCAATGAGTGATCGGGGGATTGCCCGACACTGTCGCCCTGAGCCCGAAGCTCCTGCTTGATGGAGGCCGCGGCCAGCTGCGCCGCCACGTCGCCCGCGGCCCGGCCACCCATGCCATCGCACACCAGCATGAGCACGCCCGGCCGGGAGACCCACACCTCGGTTCGAATGCACGGCCGACTGACACGACCCGTTTCCAGATCGGTGATGACAAAGGTGTCCTGATTCTCCGCGCGCCTTGAACCGACGTTGGTGCCGCCGCAAACGGTAAACATCCGATGCGGCCGGTCGACCGGCGGCTGGGTCGGGGCCTTCGACGTCTCGCGCATGGCGAGCTTCAAACTAAGGCCGCCTTCACCCGGCGCGAGAGGCGGTGACGGAATAGATGTCGGCGCCCGAGCTCGGCCGACGTCCAATGAAGAAAAGGCCGACCAGCCGCGGATCCCCTCCGGCTGGTCGGCCCTCGATGTCGATCTGGAGCTGTGGACGACGCTTAAGCGCCGCAGGTCCAGGTGCGGGCGCCACCGGCACCCGCACGGCACACGCAGGTCATGCCGCCGGCGTCCATGCAGTTCGCCGCGCCAGCCGTGCAGGTCCCGCCAGCCACGCAGGCCGCCGCTCCCGCGTCCGTCGCGGCCGCGCCGCAGGTCCAGGTCCGGGCGCCACCGGCACCCGCACGGCACATGCAGGTCATGCCCGCCGCATCCATGCAGTTCGCCGCGCCAGCCGTGCAGGTGTCGCCAGCCACGCAGGCCGCACCACCGGTGCCGCCCGCGCCACCGGCGCCGCCGGTGACAGTGCAGGCGCCCGCGCAGGTGTACCGAAGATTGCCGCCGCCGCCAGCCGCACAGGTGCAGGTACGCGTTCCGGCCTGCGCGCCGACCATGCAGGTCTCGTCGCAGGTGTCGCCGGCCGCGGCGCACATGCCCGCGTTTGCACAGGCCGCGCCCGTCGTCCCGGCCGTGCCCGTCGTACCGCCTCGTCCGGTCGTACCGGCCGTACCTGTGGTCCCGCCGCGACCGATCGTCCCGGCCGTGCCTGTGGTCCCGCCTCGTCCGAAGGTCCCGGCCGTGCCGCCGCTCGTGCCAGCGCCTCCGCCGGTGACGCCGCCGCCGGCGTGTCCCGCCGTCCCGGTTGTGCCACCGCTTCCAGAGCCGTCGCTCGAACCGCCGCAACCGGCCGCCAGCAACGCCAGGGTGAGCGCAGCGCCCGCGCCAGCCGTCAACCAAGACCTTGATCTAACGAAATGTGTCATTTGAGGGATCCCCCGAGGGTTTGAGTTACTGCTCGGATTGGTGCGCCCCCTCCCCCCTTCGTTATCAAAAAAAATTCAGGCCGAGCCCAGATCCCCCAATCGGCCTCCACGGATTGGCCCCCTTCCGGCCATTGGCTCGCCGTCGATTACCTCTCGAAGAACGTGATCCGGGCACTCGGTTCGCCGAGCGAACGATCTTCCGGCCCGCAGGGACCGGGCCAGGCCGATCGGCGACCTCAGCGTTCGAAAGATTCTTGGGTCGGCGCGGTCGGCGGCAACGACATCGGGTTGCGGGTCCACAGGTCCCCGAAAACCCCGAGCAGGAGCACGAGCGAGAAGACCAACGAGACCACGAAGACCAAGCGGTTGGCCCCCGGCGCGTCGGTCATGTGCATGAAGAAGAGCACGACCAGCGACGCCTTGACCGTCGCGATCAGCAACGCGATCGGGAGGTTGGCGCTGCCCAGATCCATTCGGCCGGTGATGATCGTCGTCACAGTAAATACCAGCAGGAGCGCCCAGACCACGAAGTAGCGCCCAGGCCCGTGTACGTGCTCGGCTTTGGAGGCTGGGGTCTCGTTCGCTTCGTGGGCCACGGTGGTCTCCGGTTCTCTAGATCAGATAGAGCAGCGGGAAGAGAAAGATCCAGACGAGATCGACGAGGTGCCAGTAAAGGCCACCCAGCTCGACCGGAACATTATAGGTCGTCGAGAAGTGGCCGCGCAGGGTGCGCGCGAGGATCCAGATCAGGATCGACATCCCGACGATGACGTGAATCGCGTGCAGGCCGGTGGTCAGAAAGTAGACCGTGTAGAAGAGATTGGCCCCCGGCGCCGTGACCTCGCCGTAGTGATACCACTTGCCTGGCAGCGCCCCTTCTTGGAACTTGTGGTGATACTCAATCCCTTTGATCACCAAGAACGCGCAGGCGCAGACGATCGTGAAGGTCAACAGCCCCGCGCACAGCTTGGTCTTGCCCTGCGTGATGGCGTGGTAGGCCAGCGCCACGGTCAAGCTGCTGGTGATGAGCACGATCGTGTTGGTCGCGCCGGCCCACAGATCAAGGTGGCGCGAGGCTTCGTGAAAAGCCTCGTGATAAAAATGTCGGTAGACGCTGTAGCCCAGGAAGAGGCCGGCGAAGAGCAGGACCTCGGTGCCGAGGAAAAGCCACATTCCCAGCCGGACGGCATAGTCCTGCTTCTCGATCGTTTCGTAGTGGTGAGCGAGGTGCGGAACGGGAACCTGCGCGTCAGATAACGACATGCTCGACCTCTTCTCCAGGTTCCTGATACAGGTGCGAATCTTGGGTAATGATCGGCGTTTGGTCGAAGTTGTGCTTGGGTGGCGGCGAGGACGTATTCCACTCGTAGCCACGCGAATCCCAGGGATTGTCGCCGGCGACCTTGCCGCGAACGAGCGCGTAGATGAGGTAGACCAGGATGATGATGAACCCGAAGGCCAGCAGCGACGCGCCGGCGGTCGAGGCGACGTTGAGGGCCTGGAATCGCTCCGGATACATGTAGTAACGGCGCGGCATGCCGGCGTTCCCCAGCAAGAACTGCGGGATGAAGGTGGCGTTGAAGCCGAGCACGATCAGCGAGGCGGCCACCATCCCCCACCCCTCGTGGTACATCCGACCGAACATCTTGGGGAACCAGTAGTGGAGCGCGATCAGGAAAGCCATGATCACGGCGCCCACCATGATGAAGTGGAAGTGCGCGATCACGAAGTAGGTGTCGTGCCAGTGGACGTCCAGCGAGACGGTGGCCACCGCGATGCCGGTCATCCCGCCGAAGACGATGAAGAACAGAAAGCCGCAGATGTAAATGAGCGGCGTCTTGACCGCGATAGCGCCCCGGTAGAGCGTCGCCACCCAGTTGAAGACCTTGATGGCGGTGAAGACGCCGACCAGCATCGAGATCACGGCGAAGGCACCGTCGTTGAATGAAGATTGTCCAGAGACGAACAGGTGGTGGCCCCAGGCGAAGAAGCCGACGAAGGCGATGCCCAGCGACGAGTAGGCGATCATCTTGTAACCGAAGACGTTCTTGCGGGCAAAGGCCGCTATGGCGTCGCTGACCACACCCATGGCCGGCAGCACCATGATGTAGACGGCCGGGTGGGAGTAGAACCAAAACATGTGTTCGAACAACACCGGATCGCCGCCGCGGGTCGGATCGAAGAGGCCGAAGCCCCCCACCTTCTCGATCCCCACCAGCAACACCGTCAGACCGATGACGGGCGTCGCCAGCACCTGGATGATGCTGGTTGCATAGATCGCCCAGACGAAGAGCTGCAGCCGCATCCAGCCCAGACCGGGCGCACGCAAGGTGTGGATGGTGACGATGAAGTTGAGCCCGGTCAGGATCGACGAGAACCCGAGGATGAAGAGCCCGAGTAAGACTGGGAACAGCGTCGTCGGCGTGGTCGTGCTGTAGGGGGTGTAGAACGTCCACCCCGTATCGGTGCCGCCCATGATCATGCCGGAAAGCACGATCGTCGCGCCGATCCAATACAGGTAAAGCGACAGCAGGTTCAGCCTGGGGAACGCGACATCCTTGGCCCCCAGCATGAGTGGCAGCAAGAAGTTGCCGAACACGCCCGGAATAGCCGGGATCATGAAGAGGAAGATCATGACCACGCCGTGCAGCGTGAACATGCGGTTGTAGGTGTTGGCGCCCATGATGGTCGGCCCGGGCGTCAGCAGCTCGACCCGCAAGGCCATGGCGAAAATTCCGCCCAGCAAGAACGCGAACATGACCGAGACCAGGTACATCACCGCGATCCGCTTGTGGTCGATCGTGGTGAGCCACGACCAAACACCGCGATCGGCGTTCAGGTAGTTGACCGCCGGATAGACCGGTGGACTAGCGTTGAGCGGGCTTGACTGACTCATAAATCGCTTCCTTCGAGGGGACGGTATCGAGATTCTGCGTCCGCAAGGATTTGATGAACTCGACCAGGGCCGCCGCTTCGGGCGCTGCGAGCCGGCCTTTATAGGTCGGCATCAACGCTTTGTAGCCCTTTACGATCTTGGCGCGGGGATCGATCATCGAATCGGTCAGGTAGGCCTCGTCGACGGTGACGGTTTCGCCCCCTTCCAGGGTCTCCTGCTTGCCGTAAAGATCCAGCCAAGTCGGGCCAATGTGCGGCTCCCCGTCGAGGGAATGGCATTTGACGCACCCCTCGGCCATCGCGATCTTCTTGCCGTATTCGACGATGGAACCGTGGAAGTTGGGACTGTCGTCACCGCCGCTGTCGACCCGCGTGGACAGGCCTCGCCTCTGTTCGATCATCCACTTGTCGTACTCGGGTCCTGGCATGACCACGATCTCGCCCCACATCTGCGAGTGCCAGGTGCCGCAATACTGCGAGCAGAGGACCTGGTAACGCCCAGGCTTGGTCGCCTCGAACCAAGTCTCGGTATAGCGCCCCGGCAGCACGTCCTGCTTGATGCGGAAATCGGGCACGAAGAACGAGTGGATGACGTCGCGGCTGGTCATGAGCAGCTGCACCGGGCGGTTGGCCGGTACGTGCAGCGTCCCGATGGCGTTGGGGCCGTCCCCGCCGTAGGAGAACTTCCACATCCACTTCTTGGCCATGACGTAGACGTCTTGGGCGTTCTTCGGGGGCGTCGTATACCAGACGTAATCTTTGAAGCCCTGCACGAACCAGAGCAGGAAGAAGAACAGCGGAATGCCGATGACCACGAATTCGAACTTGATGCTCGGCACCACGACCGGCGTCGACTGAAACGGGCGGCGCTCGCGGTATTTGAAGAAGAAAAAGAACGCCAAAAGACCGGTGATCGTCGAAGCGATCATGGTCACCGTGATGACGAAGAAATGCAGGCGGTCGACCGGGACCGCAAAGGTCGAACGGGCGTCCGGCAGCCAGAGCAGCCGGCGCATGAGATCGTCTAGAGGCGTCATACCGCCCTCTGCTTCTTCATCGCGATCTCCTTTCGCCAGAGCACGATCAGAAGACCCGCCAGGGCGAAGAGTACGAGCAGCGCACCGATGCGCATGAACCCCATGACGAACGGCGCATATCGGCGCCCGGTGGGGTCGTACCGATAGCAAGAGAGGATGACCTTGTCGAGCGAGGTTCCAACACGGCCGCCGCTGGCCTCCACGATCGCCATCCGGAAGTCGCGCGCCGGATAGTCCACGCCGTAGAGGTAGCGCGAGATGACACCTTCCGGCGTGAGCACGAAGGCCACCGCGTCGTGCGCGAATTGCTTCGAGTGGGGATCGAACTTGTAGCGAAAGCCCACCGCATCGGCCAGGGTCCGCGCCGCCGCCGCCCCATCGGTCGTCGACAGCCAGAACGGCCACTCGGCAGCGGTCGCCCCGCCGCCCACCAACTCCAGGACCCGGTGTTGGCTCTGGAGGAGCAGCTTGGAATCTTCGCTGGGATCGATGCTGATGTCGACCGCCGTGAAGTCTTTACCCAGCTTGAGGCCGGCGCCGTGGGTGGCCTTGGCCAGACCGTCGAGCACCAGGCCGCACAACATCGGGCAACGGTGATAGCCCAGCGTCACCACCACCGGCTTACCCCGATTGAGGAGCGCGTCGATTGCGACCGGCTGCCCCTCCACGTTGGTGAAGGTCAACCCGCTCGGGATACGCTCACCGATGTGCTCGATGACGTCGATGTCCTGCAAGGCCGCCAGCGGTTGTTCGCCCCCCTGCGGAAACGCCAACTGCTGCTCGGCCCGCACGCCGGCGCCGGCGAGCGCGACCGCCACGAATGCCAACAGCTGGCTGCTTCGGAAAGTCACCGCGGCGCCCCTTCGGGCAGCGACCCGGCCAAGGTGGCGTCCATGGCGCGCTCGATCGGCACGTGGACGATCCCTTTGGCGCGATCGACCCAGCCATAACTGTTGAGGCGGCTCGAGCGCTCCTGTTTCCAGTCGGCCAGACGGTGGTCACCGCTGTAAGGCACCTGATCGACGATGCCGATCTCGGCCTTGCCGATGAGGGCTGGAACCGCAGGTATGCCGGTCGTGTCCTCGGCGCGCTTGGTCTCGTGGTGGAGGATTCCGGCCGCCCACCAGGTCCCGAACGCGAAGACGATCAACGATACGACGCCGACCATGATGACCTTGCGAAAGTCGATCTGGTCATCGGACTGATGTCCATGGGGGTCGTGGTCTGAAGGTCCGTGGTTGCTCATGGCTGCCGGTACCGGAGCGATTCCGCCAGGTAGGGATCCTTGATCGGGATTGCGAAGCGTCCGCGAAGGCGCGAGACCGCGAAGGCGATCGCCAAGAGGCCGACGCCCAGGAAGGCGGTGAGGCTGGTCCAGTGGAAGGAGAACCCTTCGGGATGAAGGCTCGGCATCACCAACCAGAAGATGTCGACGTAATGGATGAAGAGGATCCAGCCGGCGACGATCGACAGCTTGCGCGGGTCCCGCTTGAGCGAGCGCGACAGCAGCGCGCCGAAGGGCAGGAAGAAGTGCCCGAAGATCAGCAGCACCCCGATCCCGGCCCAGCCGGCGCCGAAGCGGGTGATGTAAAACGGCGTCTCTTCCGGCAGGCCCGCGATCCAGATCAGCAGCAACTGCGAAAAGCCGATGTAGGTCCAAAAGCAGACGAACGCCAACATCAGCTTGCCGATGTTGGCAGTGTGGTCGTCGGTCATGAGGCCGGCGAACACGTTCGCCGCGCGCCCCCTACCGGTCACGATGGCCAGCAGCGCCAGCGTGGCCACGAAGCTCCCGGCAAAATAGTAGACGCCGAAGACCGTCGAGAACCAGGTCGGGTTCAGGCTCATGAGCCAATCGAAGGCGGCGAAGGTCATCGCCAGGCTGATGAACGGCAGACCGCCCGCCCCGAGGTTGCGCTGGCGCTGGGTCAGGTTGACGTCTCCCGACTGATCCTGCTTGAGCGACCACCCATAAAGCCGCTGCCCCAGGAAGGTGGCCAGCAACAGATAGATGACGCCGCGAACCACGAAGCCGGTGACGTTGAGGTATGGGCGCTTGTGCGCGATCAGCTTGAGCGCCTCGCGGCCGAGATCGGCCGGCGGGTCGACCCAAATGTAGATGTGCTTCATGCCGAGCGCGATCGGGATGAAGAGCAGCACGAAGATGAACATCGACGCCGCCATCGCCTCCAGCGGACGGCGCAGGATCGTCATCCAGCGCGCGTGGGTGGCGTGGAAGATCATCAGCAGGATCACCGAGGCGATGGCCAGACCGCACCAGTAGACGTAGGCCGTCAGATACGAGTAATAGGCCTCGCGCGGGTTGACGGCGATACCAAGGAAGGTCGCCGCCAAGAACAGCAGGCCGGCCACGCCGCCGCCCATGACCCAGCGACCGCCCCCGGTGAAGGGAGCCAGATCGGCCAGCGACGCCCGCGGCAGGCGGGCGCTCTCCACGCCGTCGTCCTTCACTTTGCCCCCTCGCCGGCCGGGACCGGCGCGCTGTTGGCGGCGGGCAGCGCGTCGAGCTGCTGGCGGGCATCGGGCGACAGCGCAGAGACGGGGGTGGCTTGGCTGAGCTGCACCGCGCGTAGGTAGGCCACCACAGCCCAGCGCTCCTCCACCGTCAAGGATGCGGAATACGACGCCATCAAACCGAACCCTTTGGAGATGACTTCATAGATGTAACCGGCCGGCTTGCTCACGTACTTGGCCTGCAGCAACGACGGCGGCGGGCGCAATGCCATCTGCGTCGCCACGATGCTGTTGCCGTCGGCGAGCGGGCCGTGACAGGTCGCGCAGGTGATGTCGAACCGCTTGCGCCCGAGCTCGAGCAGCTTCCGCGACATCGGCACCGGCACGGTCGCCACATAGTTGGGCAGCGCCTCTTTGTTCGACTGCACGGGACCATCCGCCTCGCGGCCGGTCGTGAGACGCGGGTTGAGCGTGATCCGTTCACGAGGGACGGTCCCCTCCGGGGGGGCGCGCATCGACAGCCCGTCCGCGTAGAAATGGCTCTCTTTATAGCGGTTGGCCTTGGGCTGCGAATCGGCCATCTGGTCGAGGATGTTCTCGTCGCAGCCGGCAACCGCCACTAGCGCGGCCAAGCCGAACGTCGTGAAGCCAAGCGTGAAGATACGCGTCCTCATCGTTCGGACTCGTAAACCAGCTCGGTGCCCATCGCACCGGCGGCGCGTACGTCGGCCAGCGCCTTGTCGGCATCGGCACCGACGGGCAGCTCCACCGACAGGAAGAACGCGTCGATCGACGCGCGTCGAAACTCCTCCGATTCGAAGACCGGGTGGTAGGGGCGCGGCAGTCCCGCCAAGGTGAAGAAACCGAAGAACGACGACCCGCCCCCCAGCAAGATCGCCAGCTCGAACGTGATCGGGATGTTCGCCGGGGGCGCGTTTATTGGACGGTTGCCGATGTTGATGGGAAAGTCGATGACGTTGCAGAAGTAGATCATCGCGTAGGCGATGCACGCCCCGGCGATCGCACCGAAAAGGATGATGGTCGGGATCTTGGGCCGCCCCAGCCCCAGCGCAGATTCGAGGCCGTGGATCGGATACGGCGTGTGCGTGTCGACGTCCTTGTAGCCGCCCTCGCGCACCCGACGCGTTCCGGTCAGCAGCGCCTCCGGCGACGGGAACTCAGCCACCACGAAACGGCGGGCGACGAACCCAGAGTCTTCGTGACCGCCGCTCATGCGTGCGTCTCCCCGCCGACGGCATCATGCTCGGCCAGCTCGTGCCGCAGCTCCTTGATCTCCGTGAGCGCCACGGCCGGCACAAACTTGAGGAACAGCAGAAACAGCGTCGAGAACAGCCCGACGGTTCCGATGAAGAGGCTGAAGTCCACCCAGGTCGGACCGTAGTTCTTCCAGCTCGACGGGAGAAAGTCGCGGTGGAGCGAGGTCAAGATGATCGTGAACCGCTCGCACCACATACCGACGTTGATGAGGATCGAGGCGAACCAGAGCACCAAGATGTTGGTCCGCGCGCGCTTCGACCAGAACAGCTGCGGCACGACGCAGTTGCAGAACATCATGAGCCAGTAGATGGGCGCCATCGGACCGTGCATGCGGGTCCGGAAGAACTCGGAGAACTCGTACTCACTGCCGCTGTACCAGGCAATGAAGTGCTCCATCATGTAGCCGTAGGTCACCATCATCCCCGTGACGAGCATGACCTTGGCCATGTTCTCGAGGTGCTTCATGGTGACGACGTGCTTGAGCCCCAAGAACTCGCGGGCGGGCAACATCCAGGTCATGACCATGGCGAAGCCCGAGAAGACGGCGCCGGCCACGAAGTAGGGCGGGAAGATCGTGGTGTGCCAGCCCGGGATGACCGACACGGCGAAGTCGAACGACACGATCGTGTGGACCGAGAGCACCAGCGGCGTCGAGAGGCCGGCCAGCAGGATGTAGGACCACTTGTACTCGGCCCAGTGACGGCCCGAGCCGCGCCAGCCGAGCGCGAAGATCCCGTAGATCATCCGCTTGACCTTGCTCTTCGACGAATCGCGCAAGGCGGCCAGATCCGGCACCAGGCCCAGGAACCAGAACAGCAGCGAGATCGTGAAGTAGGTCGAGACCGCGAATACGTCCCAGGTGAGCGGGCTCTTGAACTGCGGCCAGATCCGCTGGACGCTCGGATATGGCATCAGCCAGTAGGCGGCGAACCAGGGTCGCCCCGTGTGCAGCAATGGGAAGAGCAGCGCGCAGATGACCGCGAACAGCGTCATCGCCTCGGCGAAGCGGTTGATCGAGGTCCGCCACTTCTGCTGAAAGAGCAGCAGGATGGCCGAGATCAGCGTGCCGGCGTGCCCGATGCCGATCCACCAGACGAAGTTGATGATGCCAAAGGCCCAGCCGACCGGGATGTTGTTTCCCCAGACGCCGATGCCCTTGTAAACCGTCCAACAGATCGAAATGCCGAGCAGGCCCAGCGCGGAGACCGCGCAGCCGAACAGCATCCACCAACCCTTGCCGGCCCCGCGCCAGACGTGGTCGAGGAGGCTGTCGTTGATGGTCTTGTCGGTCTGAACCCCTTCGATGAGAGGAAGCGGCTCGAGGGGATCGTGCGATAGATTTGGAGCGGCCATCGCCTAGTCCACCTTCGCGAGCTCGGGGTTGGGGTTGCGCACGCGCGCAAGATACGCCGTGCGCGGGCGGGTGCCGAGCTCGTGCAAGAGATCGTAGCGGCGCGTGTCGGCGTGAAGCTGCGAGACCTTGGAGCTGGGATCGTTGAGCGAGCCGAAGACGATCGCCTGGGTCGGGCAGCCCTGCTGGCAAGCGGTCTGCAGCTCGCCGTCGGCGATCGAGCGCCCCTCATTGCGGGTCGCGATGCGCGCCCGCTCGATCCGCTGCACGCAGTAGGTGCACTTCTCCATGACACCGCGGGCACGGACCGTCACCTCGGGATTCATGCCCAGCTCGCGCGCCGCGCTGATGTCACCGGTGTAGTCGAAGAAGTTGAAGCGGCGAACCTTGTAGGGACAGTTGTTGCTGCAGTAGCGCGTCCCGATGCAGCGGTTGTAGATCATCTCGTTCAAACCCTCGTCGCTGTGGACGGTGGCGTTGACCGGGCAGACATACTCGCAGGGCGCGGTCTCGCACTGTACGCAACCGAGCGGCTGGTTGATCATCTCGGGCGCGTCGACCGGTCCGCTGAAGTAGCGATCGATCCGGATCCACTGCATCTCGCGCCCGTGGCCGACGTTGACCTTACCGACGGTCGGAATGTTGTTCTCCGACTGGCAAGCCACAACGCAGGCGTTGCACCCCGTGCATTTGTTGAGGTCGACCGCCATGCCCCACTTGTAGGCCTGGCCGCTGTAGTCGACCGGCCGGAAGATGACCGGCTGCGGACCGCGGCGCTCCTCCAGCTCCTCGTGGAACATCGAGCCGGCGTTCAGGACCTCGGCCAGCGGCGCGGACACCGCGGGCGGCGGAATGTCGCGGCCGTCGGGCGACATCGACCAGTGGTCCTGGGTGATGGCGAATCTGAAGCGCTTGCCGGTCTTGCTGAGCGTGACGCCGCGGTCGAACCAAGGGGCGTCGCTGGTGCGCAGCAGGTTGGCGTTGAAGCCGACTCCACCGCCGACATGACCAGAGGCGGTGCGCCCGTATCCAAGCGGCAGGGTTATCGCGTCGTCGGCGTGGCCCGGGACGATTATCACCGGGGCCTCGATCTTGCGGTCGCGGTAGCTGACCTCGACCAGGTCGCCGGACTCGATGTCCAGGCCCTTGGCGGTGGCGTCCGAGATCATCAGCGCGTTGTCCCAGGTCAGCTTGGTGATCGGGTGCGCCAGCTCTTGCAGCCAGGCGTTGTTGGCGAAGCGGCCGTCGAAGACCTTGGCGTCGATCGCGAAGCCGATCTCCATGCCCGAGCCGCCGCGCGCCAGGATCGGCGCCGCGGCCTGGGCCAGCGCCTGACCGTTGACGACCAAGCCGGCCTCGGCGCCCGCACCCGTATCGGGAACGATCCCGTCCGACAGCCAGCGCTCCCAGACGCCGTCGAACGATCCGGCCACGTTGCCGGACAGCTTGGCCATGCCGCGCCAGTAGCGCCGCAGCAGCTCGTGGGTGCCGACATCCCCTTCATCGAGGAACGCCGAAAGGACCTCGGCCTCGGTCTTGCCGCCCCAAAGCGGCGCGATGAGCGGCTGCACGATCGAGACGATCCCGTCGGTCGCGCGTCCGTCGCCCCACGACTCGAGCGCGTGGGCGGCCGGGATGAACGTGTTGCAGGTCGCCGACGTCTCGTCCTCGTAGAGGCCGTGGTAGATGACGTTGGGGACGCGCTTGAAGAGCTGCGCCAGCTTGAAGTCGACCGGCGCCGAGTAGACCGGGTTGTCGCCGGTGACGACCAAGGTGTCCACACCGCCGGCGGCGATGTCCTCGGCCAGCGCGCCCAGGCCCGCCGTGCCCGCGGTGGCGTCGGTCGTGAGCGGGGCCCCATACTCGACCGTGCTGCCGAGGTTGCCGAGCGCCACGTTGAGAGCGGCCACCATGGCGTGAACCACCGGCGGCTGCCGGCGACCCGCCAGGATCAGCGAACGCCCGCGGTTGCGCTCCAGGTCACCACACAGCGCGACCATCCACTTGGTATCGGACGTTCCTTGTCCATGACCGAGCGATCCGACCGGGCCCAGCGCCGTGAGACCACGGTCTGAGAGCATGGCGCACAGCCTGGCCAAGAAGGTCGCGATCTCCGAGCCACGGATGCGCAGGCGATGATCGGCCATCCCGCCGGTCACCGTCATCGCCGGCTCGGCGACGTAGAGGCGGCTCATGTCGCGCGAGGGCTCGCGGCGCGCCGAGAACTCGCGCGACAGCCGCGTCTGCTCGGGGCCGTCGATCAGGAAATCCGAATCCAACGCCAGGATGACGGCGGCCGGCGCCAGGTGGTGGCGGGGCACCAGCGGACGACCGAAGGCCATCTTCGCGCCCTCGACGGCGCTGTCGTTGGCGACCGTCCCATAGCTGACGAACTTGGCCTGCGGGAACCGCTCGAGAATCCGGCGGCGCAGATCGGCCAGCAGCGGCGAAGTGGTCGGGCCAGTCAGAAAGCGGAGCCCCGCCCCGCCCTTCTCGGCCAGCTTGGTGCCGCGCGTCCGCACATCCGACAGGTAGGTCAGCCAGGCGATCGCCTGATTGCCCGTCCGCATCTGTTTGGCGCGATCGTCGTCGTAAAGGCCGAGGATCAACGCCTGCTCGAAGATCGTGGTCGCGCCGAGCGTCTCGGGATGCGCCGGGTTTCCTTCTATCTTGGTCGGCCGCCCCTCGTGGCTCTCGACCAGCAGTCCGCTGGTGTAACCCTCGAGCGCGTAGGCCGTCGCGAAGTGCAGCGCGTTGCCGGGGGTCGACTCCTCGGGGCGCCGAACATAAGGGACGATCTTCTCGTTCGGCTTGCGGCAGGCGGCGCCGACCGTCGCGACCGCGGTCGAGACACCGAGGAGCTGCATGAACCCGCGGCGCGAGACGCCGTCCAGCTCGGAGGCACCGCTCGGAAATTCGTTGGCCGATCCGGGCAGCGCGCCGAGGATCGAGCGCTCTTCGATCGAGCGCCAGAGCGGGCGCGCAAGGTCGATAGCGGAAGAAGCCGCGGCATCACCGATGGCGCCCACCATCGGCAGCGATCGCCTGGCCCGATCCTTCGCGCGGGCTTCGTGGTTGTCGTCGCAGCTCATTTATATTCGGGCCCCTCGAAGGGTCCCGCTCCCCACGCGATCGGCCTGGTGTGGAATGAACATCATCATCGGTGGCACGTGGTGCAGCTGGTGCGCGTGTGGACGTTGTTCTGCACGGCGAGTAGGCGTCCCGATTCGGCTGCATCGCCCTCCGGCTTCCACGCCATGTTGGTGACCTCGGAGACCGGCCGGAGGTTCTGGTCCGGGTGGCGGTGGCAATCCAGGCAGAAGCCCATGGTCAGCGTCGTGGCCTTCTCGACCGCCGCCATCTGATCGACCCGGCCGTGGCAGCTCACGCAGCCGACGCCTTTGTTCACGTGGATCGAGTGGTTGAAGTAGACGAACTCGGGAACCTTGTAGACCCGCCGCCATTCGAGCGGCTTGTTCTGGAAGAAGCTCTCCCGCACCGGCGCCAGCAACGGGCTCTTATTCCAGATCTGCGAGTGGCAATTCAGGCAAAGCTGCGTCGGCGGAATGCTGGCCGCTGGCGATTTATCCACCGTGTTGTGGCAATAGCGGCAATCGATCCCCTCGTCCCGGGTGTGGTGACGGTGATCGAACTGAAGCGGTTGCTCCACGGGCGCCTGCATACCGCGTGCGTACGGTGTGCGGGCGTAGAGCATCAAACCGCCAGGAACGCCCAACGCGCCCGCTGCGATCACAAAAAGAGAGATCTGCGCGAGCGTATTGTGCTTGGGCCGAAAGAGAGGACTCATCCTCGTTCGCGGAGCATTTAGGCCGAGCGCGGCGGCGACGTCAAGAGAAGTGTTGGAGAATATTCACGTCGCCCTTCGGTCATCTCGAAGTCGCCGCGCTCGGCTCGGGGCCGCCCCGCACGGGACGACGGAAAAACCGGCCCCGATCGCGTCTTCAAAAGCCGATCTTGCGCATCACGAAACGGGGCAAGAGGCGAATCACGAACATAACGAGGCGCCAGATCCCCGGCGCGTAGACCACCGGGGTGCCGCCGTCGATGGCGCGAACCACTTGAGCCGCGACCGCGTCCGGCTCGCCGGCGAACGGCGGCGCCTTCAACCCGGCGGTCATGCCGGTGCGGACGAAGCCCGGCTTCACGCAGATCGTGCGCAGGCCTTGGGCGCGGAACTTGTGATCGAGCCCTTCTAGATAGCGGGTGAGCCCCGCCTTGGCCGCGCCGTAGAGCACCACCGGCTTGCGCCCACGTTCGCCGGCCACCGAGCTGAAGACGCAGAGGGTGCCGCCGCCGCGCGCAAGCAACCGCCGGCGCGCCTCCTCGCAGAAGAGCACGGTGTTCGCAAAATCGACCGTCAACAGGCGGCGTGCCAGCTCTGGATCGGCCTCCAGCTGTTCTTGGGTCGCGAAGAGGCCGGCGGTGACGATCACCGCCTGTAAGCCGCCCAAGGCCGCCTCGGCCGCGGCGAGCGCGGCGGCGAACCCTTCGGGATGCTCGAGATCGCAGGCCGCCGTGCCGACCGAGCCCGCCGGCTTGCCGACGCGCGACTCCAGATCACGCGCGCTCTGCCCGACATCCTGCCGATCGCGCCCGAGCAAGAACAGCTCGTCGCCGCGTTCGAACAGGCGGCGCACCAGCGCCCGCCCCATTCCCTTGGTCGCACCGAGCACCGCGATCTTCATGGGGCGTCTTCCAGCAGCCGCACCGATTGCGCGCTGCGCAAGCGACCCTCGGGGTCCCAGCGGCGGCGGATGGCCTGCCAGGCCGGCAGCCGGGTCTCCATCTTCGCGAAGTGATCGCGCCGGGTGAAGGTGTCCTTGGCCAAGTAGATGCGTCCCCCCTCGCCCACCACCAGCTCGTTGAGTGCATCCACCACCGCCTGCGTCCAGGACCGCACCGGGAAATCGATCGCGATCGATATGCCCGTCTTGGGGAATGAGAGCAGGCCTTCACCTTCGGGCCCGCAGTCCTTGATCACGCAAACCGGGGACGCCGACCCCTGCCGGGTCACGATCTCCATGAAGCGACCCAGCACCGCGCGGCCACTGCCATGCGGGATCACGCACTGATACTGGGTGAACCCATTTTTACCGTAGAGGCGGTTCCAGTGGCGAATGGCGTCGAGCGGATAGAAGAAGGCATCGGGGTGGATGATCGCCGCCCGACGGGTGGGGTGGGTCCGGAAGTAGACCCCGTTGTAGATCCGCGAGGTCAGCCGGTTGATGGTCCAGCTCGGCAGGTTGATGGGTACGCCGAAACCCTTCTTGTGCGCCGGGGGCTTGGCGGGCGCCTCGGCGGCGGTCGCCCAGCGTGCGCGGTACATGACGCCGCGGCCGAGGTTCTTGCCGCGCGAGACGCAGTCGATCCAGCCTTTGGTGAACGGCCAATCGGCGGCGGCGCGACCCAGGACGTCGACGAACTCATCGACGCTGTGCACCTGCTGCGACTCCCCCCACAACCAGGGGGACGAGACGGCGGCCATCTTGAATTCGACCTCCAGGATGTGGCCCGTCAGGCCCATCCCGCCGATGGTGGCCCGGAAGAGATCGCTCTCGACGGTGCGCGAGCACTCGACGATACGACCGTCGGCCACCCGCATGCGAAGCCGGGTGACGTGGCCGCCGAAGCAACCGGCGCGGTGGTGGTTGCCGCCGTGGACGTCGGCCGCCACCATCCCCCCCAGCGTCACGAACTGCGTCCCCGGCGTGACCGGCACGAACCAGCCACGTGGCAAGAACAGACGATAGAGGTCGCTGAGCGACAGCCCGGCCTCGGCGCACATCGTGCCGCTCTCGGGATCGAACGACAGGATCCGGTCCGCCAGGACCGCCGAGGCGAGCTGGCTATCACCTGGCGCGGGCAGCGACGAGTCGCCATAGGATCGGCCGAGCCCGCGGGTCAGCGGGCGCCCGACGGTGATTCGCGCCAGATCCTCGGAGCGGATCTCGCTACCGGCGATCACGGGCGAACCGCCCCATCCGGACAGAGTCTCGGCTCGCTTCACACCCCAGACTGTATCCTACGCGGACGGCCCCCGCCGCTCGAACGGACGGTGGGCGGCGCGCGCCCCGCGGCTGGGTCGTCGCTCAGGCCCGCTGGCGGATGCTGGCCATGTTCCGGCGGCGCAGCTTCTCGACCAGGGTGGTTCGCCCGAGCCCCAAGAGCTTGGCCGCTTCCTTCTTATTGCTGTGGGTCTGGTTGAGCGCGGCCCGAATGTAGGCGTCCTCCAGCTCGCGCAGCAAGGTCGGCAGGTCCACGGGCAACGTGACGTTGGGCGCGGGGGTGATCCCGCCGTCGTCGATGCCAGCCGCCGGCGGAGCCGATGCATTGGCGGCCTCGACCGCCGTGGTTCCGGAGCCGCCGGGATCTCCCGACACCTGTAACCACGCGCTCCCGGCCCCTTCTCGAAAGGTCATGCGCTCTCCATCGACCGTTGGGGCTGCCATCTTTAGCTGGCGGTCGGAAGCGTCGAATAGGACTGCAGGGGGACCGTTCGCCATGTCCGACCGCCAGGCGGGCTCGGGCCGCAGATCACGTTTTTCTTCGTCGGCGCCACGTTCCGTCATGCGGGGGGTGCGGGTCATGTCCAGCGGCCGCTGGCATCAACCGCTCGGCCAACCGCCGCTGGCCGCGCGCCGGGCGCCCCGCCTGATCGCGATCGGCGCCGCGCTGCCGGGTGTCGGCAAGAGCATGGTGGCTTCCAACTTGGCGGTCGCCATCGCGGGCCTCGGCCGCCTGGTGGTGGTGGTCGACCTCGACCTCCACCGGCCCACGCAGCACGCCCTCTTCGGGGTGGCACCGGCCGAGGGAGAAACCGAGCGCGCCACCGGCGTCCGCAACGTGCGCCTGCGATCCGGCGAAATCGCGGCCGGAAAGAATCGCGATGGCGCCAACCGACGCCGTCTGTTGAGCGAGCTGCCGTCGATCGACGCGGACGTGGTGATCGTCGACCTGGGCGCCGAGCACCGCGACGATCTCTGGGACTTCTTTGGGTCCGGGGCCAGTCGCCTCCTCGTCTCGACCCGCGAACGCCCGTCGCTCGAGGCGACCTACGCCTTCCTGCGGGGCGCGGCGTTGCGGGCCGCGCGCCGCCACGGCGACGGGGCCGCCGGCGTGCTGGCCCAATTCTCGGGCGGGCTGGTGGGCAACGCGGCCGCCGAGCCCGAGGAGGCAGAGTCCTTCCACGCCTTCGCGCGAATCGTACGCGAACGACTGGGCATCCCGCTCACCGCGCTCGGTTGTCTGCAGCGAAATCCGCGTATCGTTCAGGCGATCGCCGCCGGCAAACCGCTGCTCGCGCGGCGTGGTCTCGACGACGAAGTGCGGGCCTTTCATCAGATGGCGGAAGCGATCTTGATCGATTCGCCAGTCTCGGGTGGCGACTGCGCGCTCGACGGACCGCCAGAGGACGTCGCGGCAGGGCCGTTGCCGGTCGAGCTGGGCAGCTACGAGCGAAAGCATCCGCGCTTCTCCGTCGACTGGGCGGCGACGCTGGAGCTGCCCGATGGCGTGACCGACGTGCGGATCCTCGACGTCTCGGAGGCCGGCGCAGCCATCGAGACCACGCTGGCACTGCGCGCGGGAGACTCGGCGGTCCTACACCTTTACCAACTGGAGGGTCAGCCGGCGGTCCCGGTGGTGGTCAAAAACGTCATCCCCCGGCTCGGCCGGGTCGGTCTGGCCTTCGCGAACGGTGGCGCGGCCGTCCTGGGGATCGTCTTGGCGGGACGGGCCCGCCGCGCCGTACCTTGACCGACGACTTCCGCCGCGCGAGGCTGCGCGGACGTGGCACCCGGCCGGCAGCTTTCGCTTTGGGCCGCCGCCGTGGCGATGGTCGCCGCGGCCGCGGGTTGCCACCAACGCTTCTACGTCCCGCTGCCGAGCGACGCGGCAGTGGACGCGGGCGGTAACGACGGCGGCCTCGTCCCCCTCACCTTGGACATCGCGGTCACGGGGTGCGCGACCTTCGACGAAGCCACCGTCGCTTGCTCGGGCGTCGCGCCGCTCACGGTCACCTTTTCACCGGTCGGCTCTCCGGTCCTGACCAGTTTTCTTTGGAGCTTCGGCGACGGCTCGCCAACCTCTTCGGATCTCGCGCCGACGCACACCTACACGCTCCCGGGCAGCTACGACGTGAAGGTGACCGGCAATGGGACCATGGGCACCACGGTGTCCCAGCTCATGCAAACGCGGCGCAGCCTGATCATCGTGCAATCGGTCTCGACCGGCGCGGCCTGTGACGTGGACGGCCAGTGCGGCGACGGCCTGCGCTGTCTTTGTCAGCCCGGAAGCGGCTGCGGGGCGGCTTTCTTGCGCGGCTTCTGCTCGACGGGCTGCCAGACCGGGTTTTGCGGTGCCGGCGCGGCATGCGCCGACTACCCGCCGGGTACGACACCCGACGCTGGGGCGACCGCCGACGCGTCCGGGTCTGTGACCGCGCCGATTTGTCTGGCCTCGTGTCAGACGGATGCCGATTGCTCTATTGGGTTCGTTTGCGAAAGCTTCCCCGCCGGTGGGTCGACCACCGGCGGTTGGGCGCGCGGCTGTCTTCCCCTCGGTGCCGCCCGCGATCTCGGCTCTTCTTGTCGCGACGCCGACGGCGCCTTGGACGACTCCCGCTGCAGCACGGACGTCTGCGCCGACTTGGGCCAGCTCGGGATCTGCAGTGGCGCTTGCGACGCCACCCGGGCCTGTCCCGAGGGTACTGCCTGCGCCGCGCTCGGAGGCGGCCGTCAACTCTGCCTGTCCACCTGTTCGCCCACCCAACCGTGCTCCGGGGATCCGGGCTTGAGTTGCCGGCGCGCCGACGCCGACGGCGGCACCGACGCCGGCGCCGGCGCCGCCTTCGGCATCATCGGCGGCGACACCGGCGCGAGCTACTGCGCCCCCATCTAGCGATCGATCGACTTGATCGCCTACGATCCGTCCCCCGACCGGTCGATCCGGCGCGCGGCGGAATTGCGGGCGTCACCGACCTTCTCACGCGCCGCCCCCTGCACGCGATCGATGAGGCCATCGGCCTGCCGGTGCTTGTTACCACTGAGCGCCCCCGCCGCTTCCTTGGCACGACCCTTGAGATTCTCGAGCTTGCCCTTGACCTGGTCTTTGTTCATGGCGGTTCTCCTTGGAAACGAACCTGCGCATCGACGCCGCCAGGTCAAGGGCGCACCAGCGCCTCAGCCGCGGCGCCGATTTCGCCGCACGAAGAGCAGCCCCAGCAACAGCGTGAAGCTCCAAGCGCCACGCGGCGAGCCGGCCACCCCGCAGTCGCAGCCGCTGCCCTTACCCAGACCGTCTTGCCCGCCATCGGGCGTACCGCCGGAGCCGGTGGCCAGAGATCCGCCCGTCCCCGCGACCGGCGAGCCGCCGTCGCCTTTGGCTCCACCACCGCCCGTCGTTCCCCCCTGACCATTGGTCCCGGCGCTGCCCGATGTGCCGGCTTGCCCGCTGACTCCCGCGCTGCCGGGCGTGCCACCCGTGCCACCCTGCCCGTTGACTCCCGCGCTGCCGGAGGTGGCGCCCTGCCCGTTCGTTCCAGCATTGCCGGGCATTCCGCCGGTGCCCGAGGTCGCTCCCTGACCACTGGTTCCCGCGTGGCCGCCCGTTCCAGCCATGCCGGGGCCGCCGCCGTCGGTGCCGCCACCCTGGCCGGCTCCGCCGTCGTGGCCACCTCCACCGCCGGGAAGATGCGCCGCGATCTTGCTCGCGATGAGCGAGAACGCCGGGGCGAAGCTGTTATCGCAGATCGATTGGGTCACGCCGTTGTCCCCGAACGCCTGCACGAACTGCGCGATTCGAACCGGCGGATCCCCGAAGCTGCCGTCGGTGGTCGGTCCACAAGAGTGCTCGACGTTGGGAATCAGCTCGGAGGCGCTCGCGCCATAGCCGGGCTGCCACTCGACGGTATAGGGCGTGGTGGGCGCCATGATGGCACCCACCACGATCTCGGGTCCGGTTGGTCCCTTCAAAGCCTTGATCCCCGCGATGAACGAGCTGACGGTGGTGAGCGCGCTCGAGCCGGTGTCGTCCGACTCGCAATCCGCCAGGGTGAGCGTCGGCGGGTTCCCGTTGGCGTCGGCCGGCTGGGTGAGCGGCGGTTGTGCCAAAGCGTTGGGATCGGCGCCGCTCGGATCTTTGCAAAGGTGACCACCAAACGGGGCGCCGTTGCATCGGTAGTTGCCGAGGGGACCGCCTGGGGTCGTCAAAGTGTTATCTCCGCCTTCGAGCGAATAAATCGGCAAAGGGCTAATCGAAGCCGGGGCCGAGCAGTCGTCCTCGTTGGTGAGCATCACGATCGCCAGCTCGGCGTCCGGGCGCAGGAAACCGGAATTCCCGGACGGCGCCGGGCTGCCGTCGGCGCCGAGCGCCCGTGCCACCGAGGCCAGCTGGTGCTCGAATCCGCACCCGTTCGACCCCAGAAGCGCGATGCATTGAAACACTTTCGACAAGCCACTGGGATCTGCATCGCTGAAGTTCTTGGTGGCGCCGGTCGCATCGTCGGTGATGAACGTATCCCCGGGTTGAAGATCGGTCGTGGTGCAGGTGCCTTCGGGTTGCGTGAAGAAGTTGCCGCCGTTGCCGCTGTTGGTGCACCCGATGTCGACGTCGCTCGGCGCGCCCATGTCGGAGGAGATCACCGCCAGGTGGAGATCCGGCAGCCCCCCCGGAATCGCGCTCAGGGTCTGAACGAAGACCGGAAACTCCGCCAACATCTTCTGTTGCATCGAGGTCATGGACGACGAGTTGTCGACCATGAACAGGACGTCGACCTTGTTGGACGCCGCGGTGCTGGCGCCGGTCACCTGCTCGTTGGCCGGGGGCCCGGGATTCTCCGAGGTGCAGGCGCCGACACCCGCCAATACCAGGCCGAGTAGGAGCGCTACGGGTCGACGGGACGTTCGGGCGATGCGACGGGGGACAAACATGTAGGCCTCCTTGGACAATCCGTGAGCGAGATGGCGTTCCACCATGCCGTCTCCACCCGGTAGTCCACGGGGCGTCCGAATTCCGTTCAGGTTTCTATCGGGGCCGACGCCCGCTAAGCTGGCGCCCGATGCCGACGCCCGAGCCGCTGCCGCGCGAACCACTGCCGCCGTCGGGGCGGATCGTGATCCCGGTGGCCCACGGCGGGCTCGAGGCCGTGCTTCGAGAGCCGCCCCAACCGGTTGCCGCCGCGGTGGTCTGCCACCCCCATCCGCGGGGTGGTGGCACCATGAACAACAACGTCGTCTACCGCGCGGCCAAGGCGTTAGTGGAAGGCGGATTGGCTACCCTCCGGTTCAACTTCCGCGGCGTCGGCGCCTCGACCGGTCGCTACGACGGAGGGGTCGGCGAAGAGGACGACGCGCGCGACGCGCTAGCCTTCCTGCGCGCGCGCCACCCGACGCTGCCGATCTGGATGGCGGGGTTTTCCTTCGGCGCGCGGGTCGGGCTCACCG